>PLIQ01000163.1 GCA_003140115.1 Actinomycetota bacterium
ATCCCCGCGTTGTTCACCAGCACATCGAGCTGCGGCACCTCCGCGCGGACCAGCGCCGCAAGTTCCCGCACGTCGCCGAGCCAGGCCAGATCAGCGACGTAGCCCCGCGCACCGCCGCCAAGCTCCGCGACCAGCTCCGCCACCCGCGCCGGATCGCGTCCGTGCGCGAGCACCTGCCAGCCGGAACCGGCCAGCTGCCCGGCCAGGTAACGGCCGAGCCCGGAGGTGGCCCCGGTGATAAGCACAGCAGGCGGGGTGTCAGCCATCCCCAAAGCCTAAACGGAGTAGCTGAGGTCCTTGGCCGCGAGGCGCACCGGGCGCAGCCGCAGCCAGACGGTTCCCTTCCCGGCCGGATCATCGTACAGATACCGCCGGAACCGCTCGTCCCAGCGCGTCTCGTCATCCCCCAGGTAGCGGGCGAGCTTACGCCGCCCCCGCGGCACGTCGAACGGCAGGAGCTCGGCCCGTCCCCGCGCGATCACCTGCCTGACCGTTCCGGTGGTGAGGTCGCAGTCGTCCACCACCAGCGCGATGGCGGGGTCCGCCCCCACCCGGTCCGGAAGCCTGGCCCACGGGCCGGTGAGGATCCAGAACGCGCCGTCCTCCCACAAAAACCACGTCGGCCGCACGGTCGGGCCGTTCGTCGCGACACGAGCGGTCAGCGGCTGAGCCAGGAACTGATCGACATCAAAGCCTTCACCGGCCACTCAACGTTCACCTTCTCTCAAAACCCATCTAACAACGGTGAGCTCGTCTTGCCAGGGTAGACAGCGACTTCAATGAGAAGATGATTCACGTCACGAGGCATCGTCACATGCGCGCCGGAATTCCGGCGGTGCTCCGGGGCGAGCGGGCCCGAGCGCCGCGATCCGCCAGTGAATCTGACCGAAGGAGAATCTCATGCCACTTTTCGGCAGCAAGCCGGCCGACGGTTCGGCCGCCTGGGAGCCGCAGGCCGCGGCCGGCCGGCTGGCCCAGACCGCGGGCGCCGCTCCGGCGGGCGTTTTCACCTCCGACTTGTCGGTCTCGGAGTACGTGCTGCTCGGCGAGGCCGGGTTCGAGCCGCTCGGCTTCGTGGTCGGGTCGTCGATCTATCACATCGGCCTGCAGATCGGACGATGGTCGCAGAACCAGGAACTGCAGATCCTGACGCAGGCCATGTACAACGCCAGGGAACTGGCCATGAGCCGGATGCAGGCCGAGGCCGACCACCTCGGCGCCGACGGTATCGTCGGCGTTCAGCTGCGCCTGCAGAGTTACGTGTGGGGCCAGGGTGTCCTGGAGTTCATCGCGACCGGGACGGCCGTGCGCGCGCTGGGCAGCACCGGCGACGGCACCGGGGGCGCCCATCGGGCCCCGGACGGCCGGGCGTTCACCTCGGACCTCTCAGCTCAGGACTTCTTCCGGCTGCTGGCGGCGGGCGCCGTGCCGGTGGCGTTCGTGCTGGGAGTGTGCGTGTACCACATCGCCCATCAGTCGGCGATGCAGTCACTGCGCCAGGCCGGCCAGAACCAGGAAATGGTGATCTTCACCCAGGGCATCTACGAGGCCCGCGAGCTTGCGCTGTCCAGGATGCAGGCCGAGGCGACGGCGGCCAAGTCCTCGGGCATCGTGGGGGTGAGCGTCGCGGTCAACAACCACGTCTGGGGCGAGCACGCGACCGAGTTCCTCGCCACCGGAACCGCCATCCGGCGCCTCGCCGCCGAGCACCGCCTCCCCGAGACCTCACCGAAGCCCACCTTCACCCTAGGCCTCGACAGCTAGCGGCCTCGACAGCTAGAGAAAGAGAGAGCGAAATGACACAACCAGGCAGGCCCGCGGTATTTGTTCATGGCCTATGGCTGCACGCCAGCTCGTGGGACCCGTGGCTGGAACTGTTCCAGGAGGCGGGCTACGCACCGATCGCACCGGGCTGGCCAGGNNGTCGTCATCGGCCACTCCTTCGGCGGCCTGATCGCGCAGCGGCTGCTCGGCCAGGACCTGGCCGCGGCCGCGGTGGCGATCGACGCCGCGCCCATCAAGGGCGTGCTCAACCTGCCTGTTTCCGCGCTGAAAGTCGCCTCGATCGCGCTGCGCAAGCCAGCCAACCGCAACCTGGCGGTCTCGCTCACCGCGGAACAGTTCCGGTACGGCTTCGGGAACGTGCTTCCCGAGCAGGAGTCAGCTGAGCTGTACGACCGCTGGACCGTGCCCTCGCCGGGCAAGCCACTGTTCGAAGCCGCCGTGGCGAACTTCGTCCTCCGGTCGCCAGCGAAGGTGAATACCGCAAACAAGACCCGCGGGCCGCTACTGCTCACGGCCGGAGGCCACGATCACACCGTTCCGCCGGCCATCACGACGTCGACCCGCAAGCTGTACCACAAGTCACCGGCCATCACCGACTTCGTCGAGTTCCCCGATCGCGGCCACTCGCTGACCATCGACCACGGCTGGCGCGAGGTCGCGCAGGCCGCGCTGGACTGGCTCAGGGAGCGGTCACTCTAGCCGACGGACCCCTGCATCTGCAGCTCGATCAGCCGGTTCAGCTCCAGCGCATACTCCATCGGCAACTCGCGCGCGATCGGCTCGACGAAGCCGCGCACGATCGTGGCCGCGGCCTCGTCCTCGGTCATGCCCCGGCTCATCAGGTAGAACAGCTGGTCCTCGGAGATCTTGGAGACGCTGGCCTCGTGACCCATCTCCACGTCGTCCTCACGGATGTCCACGTAGGGATAGGTGTCGGACCGGCTGATCGTGTCGACCAGCAGCGCGTCGCACTTGACCGTGGATTTGGAGTGGGCCGCGCCCTCCTGCACCTGGACCAGGCCCCGGTAGGACGTGCGGCCGCCGGCTCTGGCCACGGACTTGGAGATGATCTGGGAGGAGGTGTTCGGCGCGCAGTGCACCATCTTGGCGCCGGCGTCCTGGTGCTGCCCGACGCCGGCGAACGCCACGGACAGGGTCTCTCCCCGGGCGTGCTCGCCCATCAGGTAGACCGCCGGGTACTTCATGGTGACCTTGGAGCCGATGTTGCCGTCGATCCACTCCATGCTCGCGCCGGTCTGCGCCACGGCCCGCTTGGTGACCAGGTTGTAGACGTTGTTCGACCAGTTCTGGATGGTGGTGTAGCGGCAGTGACCGCCGGCCTTGACGACGATCTCGACCACCGCGGAGTGCAGCGAGTCGGAGGAGTAGATCGGCGCGGTGCAGCCCTCGACGTAGTGGACGCTGGCCCCCTCGTCGACGATGATCAGGGTCCGCTCGAANNCCCATGTTCTCGGTGTTGATCCGGAAGTAGGCCTGCAGCGGGATGTCCACGCGCACGCCCTTCGGCACGTAGATGAAGCTGCCGCCGGACCAGACCGCGGTGTTCAGCGCGGCGAACTTGTTGTCGCCCACCGGGATGATCGTGGCGAAGTACTCCTGGAAAAGGTCCGGGTGCTCCTTGAGCGCGGTGTCGGTGTCCAGGAACAGGACACCCTTTTCCTCCAGGTCCTCACGGATCTTGTGGTAGACGACTTCGCTTTCGTACTGCGCGGCGACGCCGCCGATGAGCCGCTGCTTCTCGGCCTCGGGGATGCCCAGCTTGTCGTAGGTGTTCTTGATGTCCGCGGGCAGGTCGTCCCAGCTGGCGGCCTGCTTCTCGGTCGACCGGACGAAGTACTTGATGTTCTCGAAATCGATGCCGGTCAGATCCGCGCCCCAGGCGGGCATCGGCTTGCGCCGGAACAGCTTCAGGCCCTTCAGCCGCAGGTCCAGCATCCACTCCGGCTCGTCCTTCAGCGCCGAGATGTTCCGGACGACCTCCTCGGACAAACCCCGGCGCGCGGACTCGCCGGCCACGTCCGAGTCGGCCCAGCCGAACTTGTAACGCTCCAGGCCGTCAAGCTCGGGGTGCGCGATCGTCGTCATGCGGAGATGCCTCCGGACTGAAGTTGTTGGCGGCCGGATACCCCAACCCGCCCCACGCCTTAAAGGGTATCATAATTCTAGAAATATGTTGCCAGTTTTTGCTACCTGCCCCCTGGCGTTCTTAATTTCTTCGGAACGGCCGTGGTTCCTGCTCCAGTAGCCGATAAACGGTGTGCATAGCGGCCGACTAGAGCCGGCCGGCATCATTTTCCACATTACATGGCCTTACATTTCGTCACCGCTTGAACATTCTGGTGACCGTAAGAAATGCTGCTGTCGTGATCAGCCCTTGCGGTCCGCGAGCGATACGCCGGATGATCGCGCACTGGGTGGTGCTGGCCGCCGCCGCGCTGACGATTCTGGTCGCGGCCACCGTGGCCGCCGCGCTCACGGTCTTCACCAGCCAGGCCCTGCCGCGGGCGGTCCAGCACGACCTCGTCATAGCGCCGAGCACCGCGCTGTCGATCACCTCGCTGGTGCGCGATCCCAGCCAGGCGGCCATGGGCAGCACAGCCCTGCGGTCGCGGATCGCCGCGGCCATGCCGGGCATCCCGTTTAGCTTCCACGAGGCATTCTGGTCAGATCCGCTGGGGCTCGTCCCCGGGGAGCTTCCGGCGTCGCCGGCGAGTGTCGGCCGGGGCAACACGGCGCTCCTCCAGGCCGCCTCAATGAGCGGGATCCAGAGCCACGCCTCACTCGTCGCCGGCCAGTGGCCGACGGCCCCAGGCAGCAGCCAGCGGCAGGCGATCCCCGCCGCCTTGCCCGCCTCGGCGGCGGC
>PLIQ01000451.1 GCA_003140115.1 Actinomycetota bacterium
CCGACAGCAGGGGAGTCCGGTCTCGCCGCGGACCACCCTCTGGCACAGTGCCGTGGAGTTCCTCCTCACCTTCGTGCTGCTCTTCGGCGTGGTCACCATCGTGCGGTGGGTAATCGGCCCCTCCGCGCTCGCCCGGGCCATACCCCACATCCACCTGCAGCTCCTGATCATCGGCACCGCCGTCGGACTGCTGCTCACCGGGCTGATCCTCAGCCCGCTTGGCCGCGCATCGGGCGGCCACATGAACCCCGCGATCTCCCTCGCGATGTGGCGCTTCGGGGTCTTCCCCGCCGCCGGCCTGTTGCCCTACACCGCGGCCCAGCTGGCCGGCTCAGTGTTTGGGGCGCGGGCCGCCGGCACTGTCTGGGGCAGCCCAGCCGCGCGGCCCCGGTGTCCTACGCCGTACTCCAGCCCGCCGTCGGCTGGGCGACCGGCCAGCTGTTCGCCACCGAGACGCTCAGCATGTTCGTCATCGTGCTCATCATCGGGCTCGTCCTGAGCGTGCCCCGGCTCGCGGGCACCGTGCCCTGGATAGTCGGCCTCCTCATCGGCGGCGCGATCGCGCTGCTCGGCACCGCCTCCGGGGGCAGCGAGAACCCGGCCCGGCAACTCGGCCCGGCCATCGCCTCCGGCCAGACCCGGTTCCTGTGGGCTTACCTGCTTGCCCCTATGCTCGCAGCCGTGCTGGCCGCCGCCGCACGACAGGCCATCCACCCGGCTGGCCGCCAGGCCGGGACCCCTGCTGACCGGTAGTCGCATTGGCCGCCTGCCGGGACGAAATAAGGGGCCACGCGCACCATCGTGGAAGTCATGGCACTGCACCTTGACACCGGCGTGCCGTCGGTGGACGCGCAGGACGATTTCACCCGGGCCCGGCGGCGGTACGAACTGGACCGGCTAGACAGCTGGCTGCGCCGCGACCCGGGCGAGGACCGCCTGCTGCAGTTCGACCAGGTAATCGGCTCGCTGGGATTCCGCGGCGAGTACTACCTGGGGCTGCGGACCATCCGGCTGGACACGGTGGTCGGGACCGTCGACAAGGCGCGCGACTTTGACCGCGGATTCCGGCCCGCCTCGGACCGCGACCGGCAGCGCTGGGCGCAGCTCGATGTGGCCGAACGGGACGGCGCGGTGATGCCGCCGATCGAGGTGCTCCGCGTCGGCGGCCTGCACTTCGTCAAGGACGGCCACCACCGCGTCTCGGTCGCGATAGCCACCGGTCAGGAGATGATCGACGCGGACGTGACCGAGGTACTGACCCAGCGGTCGGCCACCGGCCTTTCCCGCCACGGCGACCTGATGCCGGAAGCAGCCAGCACGCACTGACCGTCCCTTGACTCACCCGAGTCCGCCCAGGTGTCTAAGTCGCGCCACTCGTCGCTGGTCTTGTCGGGCCGGCCGACGTTCACGACCTGCACCGGCAGGTCGCCAGCCGCCCGGAGGACCTGGTCCGCCACCGTCGACCCGGTCAGCAGACGCGACCAGCGCGACCGGCGGCGCGATCCGATCACCAGCTGGCAGGCGCCCGCCCGGCGTGCCGCCCGGATCAGCCCGGACGCAATGTCGTCCGCCCTGACCTCGACCAAAGTCCCGTGCAGCTCGCTGAGCAGCTGGCGGTCCTGCTCCAGCCGGGTCGTCGGCGTCCGCCCGAGGTTGTCGATGTCCCGGACGTGCACCCCGCGGAGCCTGGCGTCGGACAGCCGGGCCAGCTGGGCGGCGTAGCGGATGAGCCATTCGTCGGCGGGGGACCCGTCTAGGCCGACCACGATGACCGAGGCCTGCACGGGCTGACTGATACCGCGGGCGGCCAGGAACGCCTCGGCCGCATCGGGAACGGCGTCATCCAGCCACAGCTGCGCGAGCTCCCGCAGGGCGGCGAGGTTCGCGAAGCGGAAATAGCTCGACAAGGCCGCATCGACCCGCTCCTCGGGGACGATGAGACCCTGGGCCAGCCGGCGGCGCAGCGCCGCGGGCGCCAGGTCGACGAGCTTGATCTCACCCGCCCGCACGAACGCATCGGGCACCGGCTCGGCCGGGTGCACGCCGGTGATCCGGGCGACCAGCGCGCCCAGCGATTCGATGTTGGCGACGTTGAGGGTGGTGTAGACATCAATGCCGTTGGCGAGCAGCTCGCCGACGTCGTGCCAGCGTTTCTCGTGCCGTTCACCGGGCAGGTTGGCGTGGGCGAGTTCGTCCACCAGGGCCAGCTCCGGGCTACGGTCCAGGACCGCGGCCACGTCCAGTTCGGCAAAGCTGACGCCTCGGTAGGCGACCGTACGGGGCGGGAGGATTTCGAGGTCGTCGAGCTGAGCCATGGTCGCCGCCCGCCCGTGCCGCTCCTGGTACGCCACGACCGCGTCGACGCCGGCGCGTCGGCGGGCGCGTGCGTCCCGCAGCATCTCGTAGGTTTTCCCTACCCCGGGGGCAATCCCCAGGTAGGTGCGCAGCCTGCCCCCGCTCGTTATCGCGATCCACTCGGACATGCGTGCACATTGTCACAGCGCGGCCGGTCCGGCCACCTAGCATGCCCGCCGGTGACCCGAACCAGGTACCGTCGGAAGCGTGAGCGAAGCCGCGCCGGCGGACGCAGACGCCGGCGGCGAGGTCGAGCCGGCCGGTCATTTCCGCNNCGGGGCGCCGACGTGGTAGCCGGGTTCGTCGAGGCCTACGGGCGGCCGCGCACCGAGGAACTGATCGCGGGGCTCGAGGTCATCCCCCGCCAGGTGGTCGAGTACCGGGGCAGCCGTCTGGAGGAGATGGACCTCGCCGCGGTGCTGCGCCGACGGCCCCAGATCGCCCTGATCGACGAGCTGGCCCACACCAACGTGCCGGGATCAGGTCCGCACGAAAAGCGCTGGCAGGATGTCCTGGACATCCTCGGTGCCGGGATCGACGTCGTCACCACGGTCAACATCCAGCACCTGGAGAGCATCGCCGACGAGGTCGAGCAGATGACCGGGGCGAAGGTCCGCGAACGAGTACCGGACCGGGTGGTGCGCCAAGCCAACCAGATCGAGCTGGCCGACTCCTCACCGGAGCAGCTGCGCCTCCGGATGCTGGACGGCAACATCTACCCGAAGGAAAAGATCCCCAAGGCCCTCACGCATTTCTTCCAGACCGACAACCTGATCGCCTTGCGGGAGCTGACGCTGCGGTTCGTGGCCGACGAGTCCGACGAAGAACTCCTGGAGCACCTGCAGCGGCGCCAGCCCCAGCCCCAGGTCCTATGGGAGACGACTGAGCGGATCATGGCGGCCGTCACCACGGCACCGGGGACCGACGAGCTGCTCCGGCGTGCAGCCCGCATCGCGCTGCGGGTCAGGGCAGAACTGGACGTGGTCCACGTCGCCGTCAGCGACGCCACCCTGCCCGCAAACGTCGGGCCGGCCGACCGGCTGCGGCAGCTGGCCACCGACCTGGGCGCCCGCTGGTACGAGATACCAGACGACGACCCGGCCGAGGCCATCGTCAGCTTCGCCCGCGAGCATCAGATCACCCAGATCGTAGTCGGGAGCATGCAGCACAGCTGGTGGCGCATCTCCCGCGGTGGTCCGATCCTCCGCCAGATCATCCACGAGGCAGGCGCGTCCGGCATCGACGTCCACCTCATCGCCCGCCGCGAACCCCCTCCCGCCGCCGCCCCGACCTCGAATACCCCCAAGGGACCCTGACCCCGCACCGCTCGCGTCCCCCGCAGCTGCAGCGCCGATTCCCACCCAGCATGCCCCGTCAGGCCGCACCAAACGGGGCCCGTGCCACACAGGCCCCGCACTTGGGGATCGAGGTGCCCGACGATCCGGACGGCGGGCCGTGGCGGACGGATCCCCGCGGGTGGAGCGCGGGTCACCCTGGCGATCATGCCGCAGCCCGGCTCGCCGGGCCCGTTCCCCGTGATCGTGTGCCTCCACCTTGTTGTGGAAGAGGCGGTGTCACATGATCCTTGTCGTGCCGGTCTGCCGGCGGCGGGGACGGCACCGGCAGCAGCACTGGCCGTACAGGTCACAGATCAACGGCGGCTTCGATGGTCAGGCGGCGGGCAGAGTTGGCAGGGCCGCTCTAGTGGCTCGGGGTGCCGAAGGGTCGTATGTGACCGCCGCGGCCGCGATGCCCGCGCATGCCGTCGTCCCGCAGGCCCCGGTAGTGCGTCAGCGTCCCATTANNCTCCGCATAAGCTATATCCTCCGCGTTAATTTAAGTACTTCGAATATAATAGTGAATGACGGGACGGGTGAGGTGCCCGCGCCGGGTGAGCCGCCCGTGCTGGCCGGCGGGTCTGACCCGCGCCGGCCCCGGGGCCGCTCACCCCGGCGGCGCACCCAGACCCTGGCTCAGCACGGCAGGCCGGCGGGCACGACAGCAGCACGGGCCCCAGC
>PLIQ01000129.1:0-3433 GCA_003140115.1 Actinomycetota bacterium
AGCGCCGCGGTGTAACTGGACCGCGACCCGGTGGGCTCGTAGCGCCAGGCCCGGCCGTCCCGTTCGCGGCGCAGCCACCCCTTGCGGTGCAGGTTTTCCATGACCGTCATCACGGTGGTGTATGCGGGCGCCCGGTCGTCATGCAGAGCGTCGACCATCTCGCGGACCAGCACCGGCCGGCCCCACTCCCACAGCTGCTCCATGATCACCGCTTCCAGCTCACCGAAACGTCGCATCCTCACTCCCGAACATGACTGTGCCAACCGGCGCGCCCGCCGTTACCTACTATCACGCATAGAACAACCCTGCGGTTCAGCCCGCCGCTGATTCTTTCTTCCGGTTTCCCTGGCCAGGCCCTGGGTGTGGCTAGCGGCTCGGAGCGCGGCAGCCCCGTACTGCGCTCTGTGATGATCTGGCGATCAGGGGAAAGGTGCTGACGACCACGGACGAGGTCATCGCCTGGATCCCTACGGTAGCCGACCACCTCTACCTGGTGAACAGAAGAAATCCCCTGTCCGTGTTAGTAAGAAGATCTGTCCGTTAGGAGCCTGGGTGGTACGCGGGCAGGAGATCTGGTCCTGGAACCGCCGGCTGGCTGACCCGGCAAGCGAAGGAGATGCCCCGTGACTACGACGACGCCCGGCATTCAGCTCCGATCCGGCGGGCAACTGTTGAGGATCAAGGAACGCCTGCTGAGGACCCGGCTGGCAGGCAAGCGTTTGACCGGGCTTTCGTTCCCGCGGCGCTTTCCGATCGTGCAGTTTCCCAACCTTCCGCTCATCGTCGCGGTCCTGGCTGGTGCGGCAGGCAAGTTCCTGGACGGCAGCGCACATTCCTACGCCGTGTCAGTGTCCTACCTAGCGATGACGATATGGGCATATGAGGAGCTGGCGCACGGGGTCAACTGGTTCCGGCGCCTGCTGGGACTGGCTTTCGTTATTCTCCTGGTCGTGCACGTCGCCGACGCGTTGCACCCCTGATCTGTATCGCCAACGCCACGTTATTGGCCTGCGCCGGCGGGCCTTCTCCGCCGCCTGTCGCCCGCCTGTCGATGATGCACGGGTTTTCGGTGTACTGGCCCGGTTGCCCGGCCGCACCGGCGGTGGCCAGGACAGCCACGGCCAGCAGAACCCCCAGGGCAGCGGTGGCCGTATCGGGGATCGTGTACGGGCCGTGGAAGCCGGACATGGCCGCCTGCGGGGCCGATGCGGCGCCGATCAGAAACGCTGCCCAGGCTGTCCAGCGCCGGCCGGCCTGGCATCCGCGCGCGGTCCGCACGCTCAGTACGGTCGCGGCCAGCCCGGCCGCGACCAGCATCACCGCGATCAGATGCCGGCCGGGCCTGGGCCTGGCGGCAGGTGCTGCCTTCTCGCCATCGGCGCCGGCAGCGGTGATGTCCCAGGGCATGCGGCCGGCCATCAGCACGCGATCGCGTCGTGCTCGTCGAGCTGCTGGCGCAGCGCATCCAGCGCGTAATGCAGCCGTGATCTGGCTGTGCCGTGCGGGATGCCGAGCTCGCGGGCGACCGCCGCCATGGTCCCGCCCCGGTAGAAGGTCTCCACCAGCACACTNNCTGCCGGTCCAGGACCTCCTCCAGTCCGGAATCGGTCCCGGTCTCCCCGGCAGGCTGCTCCGGTACGCTTACCGGCCGGGCCCGCGCGGCCCGGTTCGCGTCGATCAGCAGGTTACGCGCGACCCGGAACAGCCAGGGCCGGACCGGCCGGTCATCGGCGCTCAGCTGGGGCAGGTGCCGCCAGGCCCGGATGAAGGTTTCCTGGACGATGTCATCCGCGCTCGCCCGGTCCGGGCAGAACTGCTCGACGTAACGACGCAGGGCCCGGGAGTGGTGCGCGTACAGCTGGCGGATCGCGGCATCGGGGTCGCCGGGCAGCTCGCCGCCGGGAGCATTCGTGGTAATAGCCATATCTACTAACACGGATAGTAAGAAGGTTGTGTTCACCGTGGCCGCTTCGGTTACGGCGGGAGGCGCCTGCGGCGCGCGGGCATTCCCCGGAGACTTTCCCGGGCCGGCGACGCGGCGTTGAGCAGGCACGCCCGGTACCCGGCACGAGGTCATTAAACAGCCACCAGCGCTCGGCATTCAGCCATCACACCGCCGTGGCATGCCCAGCGGCCTCGTCGCACGTGTCGGATTGTCAGCCGTCCATGGTGAACTGTCGTTATCTCCTATCCGTGTTAGTAGATGAGCCGGCTGAGGATCCCGGGCAAGCCAGGAGATGCTCAACCGGACAGTGGCGGCGATGACCGAGTCGCCGTGAAACCTGAGGAGCTGGTTAGCGTGGCCTGCCCGACATTCAGTGCTGTCATCGTCCGCCGGAGCCTTGAGTCTAGGGATACCGGGCGCAGGCCAGGAGTGCCGCGATGACGGCGGATCTGTATGCCACCGCGACCGGCCTGATCGGGCGCTCAGCGGCTGCGTTTGTGTCCGGTGTGCCGGAAGACGCGGCGGATGATGGCTTTTTCGGGCCTGCCAGCGTCGCTTGGCGGGTGAGTACCGACCTGGCCTCGCCGGTGGCGGGGCTGCGGTCGCTGCTGATGCAGGCGCTGCATCCGCTGGCGATGGCCGGTGTCGATCAGCACAGCGGATGGCGCCGGGATCCGGCCGGCAGGCTCGCCGCCACCTCGGCGTACCTGGCCACGGTCACCTTCGGCGAGCGGGCCGTGGCCATGCAAGCCGCGGCCCGGGTGCGGCGCATCCATGATCATGTCCGCGGTGTCGACGCAGTGACCGGCCGTCCGTACGCGGCGGGTGACCCCGCGCTCCTGCTATGGGTGCACGCGGCACTGGTCCAGTCCAGCCTGGCGGCCGTCTGGGCGTTCGGGACACCGCTGTCGGCTGAGGACAGCGACCACTACGTCGAGGAGATGATGGTCGCGGCCGAGCTCGTCGGCGTGCCCTCGCCCCTGGTCCCCGCCAGCGTCGCGGAGCTCGAACGGTACGTCGCGTCGGTCCGGCCTGGGCTGAGCTGCACGCCGGCGGCCGCAGAGTCGATGGCCTACCTGCTGGATCCGCCGGGGCTGGATGAGGAGGTCGCGGAGATCTGGCAGGATGTCCGCGACGCCGCGATCGCCGTGCTCCCGCGCTGGGCGCGGCAGCTGTACGGCTACGACGCGCCGCCGTCGTCGCCGGGGCACCGGGCGGAGATCCGGCAGTCGCTCGGCGTCCTGGATGCCATGTTCCTCGGTCAGCCCGGCGTGCTCGAGGCGCGGCAGCGGATCACCCTGCGGATGCGCGCAGGGCGGTCGGCATGAGGCTCGTCAGGCTCCTCGCCGCGGTGCTGGCGGGCGCCGCGACCCTGGTCCTGCCCCGCCGCCGCCCCGGACGGCTGCGCCTTGACCGCGCCAGGGCGGTGCTCCGGCTGGCCGCGCGGGGCGCGGCCCGGTACGCGGCCAGCGCGCCGCGGCTGTTCGC
>PLIQ01000129.1:3536-6324 GCA_003140115.1 Actinomycetota bacterium
TCACCCGCGACGGCCGCGCGGTCGCCGTCAAGGTCCAGTACCCGGGCATCGCCGAGACCATCGCGGCCGACCTGCGCAACGTCGCACTGCTGCGCCGGATGCTCCGCATCACCGCGCCGGCCCAGGACGTCGACGCCTTGCTGAGCGAGCTGAGGGACCGGATCAGCGAGGAACTCGACTACCGCCGCGAGGCCGCCAGCCAGCGCCTGCTGGCCGCCTACTACGACGGCCACCCCACCATCCACATCCCCGCGATCATCGACGGGCTGTCCACCCGCAAGGTGATCACCAGCGAGCTATCCGGCGGAGCCCGCTTCGCCGAACTGGCCAGCTGGTCCCAGCACGAACGTGACCTGGCCGCCGAGACGATCTACCGCTTCGTCTTCCGCAGCCTGTACCACGTGGGCGCCTTCAACGGCGACCCGCACCCGGGCAACTACCTGTTCCACCGCGGCGGCAAGGTCACCTTCCTGGACTTCGGGCTGGTCAAGCGCTTCACCCCCGCCGAACTGCAGCCGCTCATGCAGATGGCCCGCACCATCTGCGTCGAGCACGACCCCGAGGCGTTCCGCGCCAGCCTGGAGACCGCCGGATTTCTGCGCCCCGGCGCGCCGCTCAGCACCGAGGCGATCGTCGAGCACCTGGCCGTCTTCTACGACACCATCCGCGAACCGGGACCAGTGACCATCACCAGCGAGTACGCCTCCTCCGTCGTGCGCCGCTTCTTCGACCTGCGCAGCCCGGTCGCCGACTACATCGCCGTCCCGCGCTCCTACGTGATCCTGCAGCGCATCAACCTCGGGCTGTTCGCCGTGCTCGGCGAGCTGTCCGCCACCGCCGACTGGCGCGCCATCGCCGAGGAAATCTGGCCCTTCGTCCAAGGCCCGGCGTCCACCCCGATGGGACAGGCCGAGGCCGCATGGCAGGCCCGGCGTCAGGCCATGGCGGCGTGACCGGCCTGAGGCCGCACCCGGATGCCGCGGAACTGGCCTCCCGTCGTAGGCCGGACCCGGGGCCGCGTTATCGGATTCCCGCCGGGCTGGGCGAGGAACCAAGGAAACCTACTATCCGTGTTAGTAAAGATCCGCTCTCTGGGCGCCTGCTGGGCATACGGGCCGGACACCTGGCTCTTAGAGTCGGCAGCAGGCTGACCCGGCAAGCGAAGGAGTGGTCGTGACCACAATGACGCCCGGCATGCAGGTCCCACCTGGAGGGCAACAGCGGCTGGCCGCCGGCAGCTGGCGGGTCGATCCAGCCCAGTCGGATGCCTCGTTTACCGCATCGGTCGTCGGCCGGCCCGTGCGAGGGCGCCTGCCCCTGACTGGCCGGGTGCTGATCACCGAGCCGATCGAGGATTCAACCGCGCGGCTGACCGCCAGGGCGGGCGCGGTCAGTACCGGGTCACCAGTGCTGGACCGGCTGCTGGCCGGGCCCGGCTTCCTGGATGCCGGCGCCTACCCGGAGATCAGCTTCCGGTCCGAGTTCCTGGCCTGGGTCCCGGCCGGATGGCGGGCTGTCGGCCGCCTGCAGGTCAAGAACGCCGAGCCTGAACTGGCCTGCCACCTCGATCTGCACCTTGGCGGCACGCGGCCGGACGGCTCCCCGCGCATACTCATCACCAGCAGCTGGGTCATCGACTCCAGGTGGATAACCCGCCAGTGGATCCCCGGACTTGGCCGCCGCATCGTGATGACGTGCTCATGTTTCCTCCAACTGGACATATGAGCCGCATGGTGTCATTCTCCGGCCGCCTGTTCGGGCCGTAGCCTGCGGCCGCCCACCCCCGCGGCTTCGGCTGGATGCGCTGCCGCATCGCCGCGTAACTGCGGCCGCTGTGATGAGCGTCGCACCCGTTGGCTCGGTCTAGCTGAACCGGCCAGGTCTCCTATGCGTGTTAGTAGTTGAAAGAGAAACTATTACCGCCCCCTCCGCCGTGGCACCAGGCCCGCGGGGACGGCCGGCGACATTAGGAGAAGACCATGTTTACGAACCTCCATTTCAGCAGGGAGCTCGCCTTCGACCGGCAGCGCGAAATGCTGGCGCAGGCCGGCCAGCAGCGTCAGGCCCGCGAGCTCGGCAGGGCGTCCCGGGGCGCAGAGGGAACCGGGCGCCGCCCACGCCGGGCCCTGCGCATTGCCCTGTGGCTGCGCCCAGAAGTCCATACATGACATCACTATCGGCCAGCGCCGCGCGGCGCGCGTCCGAGTACAGCCTCATGCCCTGGCCGCTAAATCCCCGCTAGACCCCCCGCCCGGCGTGCCGCCGGGCATCAGAAGGAGCATTAAGATGCGCACGTCCCAGCCCGGGCCGCCTGGCCAGGCCAACATGGCCCCGTGGCAGCGGTGGCTGCTGCCGGGGATTATCGTAGCGTTCTTCGTGGCGCTGTTTGCCCTGCCGCGCGGCGCAGTCGCTGGCATGCCGCTGACCTACACCCAGTTCGTGGCCGATGTCGGCGCCGGGACGGTCCGCGCGGTCACCATCGGCCCGGCCGGCCAGGTCACCGGCAGCCTGACCAGCGGGCAACCGTTCACCACCACCATCCCGGTCGCGCTCGGCAGCAATAGCCTGGCCGGAGACCTAGCCGCCCACCACGTCCAGGTCACCGCCACCGCCGCCGCGGCCACGTCCTCCTCGCTGGCGTCGGTGCTGACCGGGCTGCTGCCGCTGCTGCTGATCGGCGGCCTGATCTATTTCGTTATCCGCGGCGCCCGCCGGCAGGCCGGCGGCCTGGGCGGCGGCATGGGCCACCTGACCAGCCTGACCAAGGCCAAGGCGCGGGTCATCGACG
>PLIQ01000583.1:0-24831 GCA_003140115.1 Actinomycetota bacterium
GTCGACGGCGTGCAGATCGACTTCTGGCGGGTGAGCGAGGCCCGCCTGCGAGCGGCCCTCGGCGGACGGCTGTGACCAGCCCCGGCCGCTGAGATGGCGCGGCCTGCCCGGTCACTTTGTGAATCGATGCACAAAGGCGTACCGTGGATTGACGTCGGCTGACGCAGGCACTACACGCCCCGCCAGCACCGGGAGCCCCAACCCTCAGGAGCTCAACCGCAGGAGCGCTGCCGCGATGCACAGTAACGTTATGCCGCCGGAGATCAGCGGCCCGTCGGCCGGGATACCTGAAGCCACGGTGGCCCGGCTGCCGGTGTACCTGCGGGCGCTGTACGGGCTGGCCGAGCGCGGCATCAGCACGGTAGCCAGCGAGGAGCTCGCCGCGGCCGCGGGCGTCAACTCGGCCAAGCTCCGCAAGGACCTGTCTCACCTTGGCTCCTACGGGATCCGGGGGGTCGGCTACGACGTCGACTACCTCGTCTACCAGGTGTCGCGGACCCTGGGCCTGAACCAGGACTGGCCGGTGGTCATCGTCGGAGCGGGGAACCTCGGCCGGGCCCTGGCCAACTACGGCGGGTTCGTCTCCCGAGGCTTCACGATTTCCGCCATGCTCGACTCCGACCCGGCTATCGTGGGCAGCAGTATCGCGAGGCTGACCGTCCGCCATGTCGACGAGCTGGAAGCCCTGGTAGCCCGGGAAAAGGTCGCGATCGGCGTGATCGCGACGCCGGCCGGGTCCGCGCAGGGTGTCTGCGACCGGCTGGTCGCGGCGGGCGTCACCAGCATCCTCAATTTCGCTCCGCTCGTGCTGAACGTGCCAGAGGGAGTAGACGTGCGGAAGGTCGATCTCTCGATCGAGCTGCAGATTCTCGCCTTCCACGCCCAGCGCCGGTCGGCTGCGCGGCCCGACGCCGAGCCCGGCCGCGGGCGCCCCGGGAGAGTCAACGGCAGGCACCTGGCCGGCTCGAGCGCGCCGGTCCCCCCTGAGCTCGCGGCGCAGGCCTAGGGATGACCCGGTGAGCGCGCTGGTGGTCGGCCTCAGCCACAAGAGCGCGCCGGTCGCGATCCTGGAGCAGGCCGCAGTGAGCGGGGATACCCTCACCAAGCTGCTCCGCGACGTGGCGCTCACGGACTCGGTGGCCGAGACCTTCGTCGTCTCCACCTGCAACCGGGTCGAGGTCTACGCCGACGTAGACCGGTTCCACGCGGGCGTGACCGCCATCTGCGAGCTGCTCGCGCGGCACTGCGGGGTGCAGGCCCGGGACCTCACCGCGCACCTGTACGTGCACTACGAGGACCGGGCGCTCGCCCACCTGCTCGCCGTGGCCTGCGGGCTGGACTCGGTGGTAGTCGGTGAGGACCAGATCCTCGGCCAGGTGCGCTCGGCGCTCAAGCTGGCCGAAGAGAACGGCACCATCGGCCGCGTGCTGGGCGAGCTCGGCCGGCTCGCGCTGCGGGCGGGCAAGCGGGCCCGGACCGAGACCGGCATCGCCCGGGCCGGGCAGAGCCTGGTCAGCGTGGCCATCGACCTCGCCGCCGCCCGCCTAAACGCGACCGCCACCCAGGGAGTCACCCCCGGACTGGCCGGGCGGAACGTGCTCGTAGTCGGGGCCGGCGCGATGAGCACGCTCGCGGCCACCACGGCCGCCCAGCAGGGCGCGTCCAGCATCGCGGTGGCGAACCGGACGCGCCGCCACGCGGAGCGCCTGGCCGCGAAGGTGAACGCCGAGGTGGTCGCGCTCGCCGACCTCGGCCCCGCCCTGGCCTCGGCGGACCTGATCATTTCCTGCACCGGCGCGACCGGCTACGTCATCACCCGGGACCTGCTCTCCGCGGCGAGAGCCGCGCTACCGCACCCGGCCGGCCGGGGCCCGCTGGTCGTCCTCGACCTGGCCATGCCGCGCGACGTCGAACCGGCGGTGGCCGACCTGCCCGGCGTCGCGCTGATCGGCATGGACCGGCTCAGCGAGCAAAGGACCGACGCCGGGGCCGACGAGGTGGCCGCGGTCCGGGCCATCTGCGAGGCCGAGCTGGCCGCCTACCAGTCCGCGGTCGACGCGGCCCGGGTGGCGCCGACCGTGGTCGCGCTGCGGGCCAAGGCGGCCACGGTGGTCGATGCCGAGCTGGCCCGGCTGGCCGGCCGGCTGAGCGGGGACGGGCTCAGCGTCCGGGCGCTGGATGAAATAGCCCAGACCATGCGCCGAGTGGTAGACAAGCTATTGCACGCGCCGACGGTCCGGGTCAAGGAACTCGCGAGCTCGCCAGGAGGCGAGGACTACGCCGCGGCGCTGCGGGTTCTGTTCGACCTCGACCCGCGCGCGGTCGAGGCCGTCACCCGCGCCGCCACGGATCAGACCACGGNNCAGACCACGGGGGATCAGACCACGGACCAGGAGGACACGGTGAGCGGACGATGACCGGGCGGACGCTGCGGCTCGGCAGCCGCAGGAGCCCGATGGCCGTCACCCAGTCCGAGCTGGTGGCGGACATGATCACCGCGCGCACCGGCCGCCGGGTGGAGATCGTCGGCGTGACCACGCTGGGCGACGTGAGCCGGGCCCAGCTCACCCAGATCGGCGGCACCGGCGTCTTCGTCAGCGCGCTGCGCGAGGCCCTGCTCGGCGGCGAGGTCGACCTGGCCGTTCACTCCCTGAAGGATCTGCCCGCGGGCCCCGCGAAAGGCATCACGCTGGCCGCGGTCCCGCCCCGGGACGACCCGCGCGACGCGCTGGTGGCCCGGGACGGCGCCAAGCTGGCCGACCTGCCCGCCGGGGCCCGGATCGGGACCGGCTCGCCGCGGCGCGCGGCGCAGCTGCTGGCGCTCCGCGGTGACCTGCAAACCGTGCCGATCCGCGGGAACGCCGGGACTAGGCTGCGCCAGGTCACCGACGGCGAGCTCGACGGGGTGGTGCTCGCGGCCGCCGGCCTGGCCCGGATCGGCCAGCAGAACGCCATCACCCAGATCTTCGAGCTCGACGAGATGCTGCCCGCCCCCGGCCAGGGCGCGCTGGCCGTCGAGTGCCGCGCCGACGACCCCGAGCTGGCCACCCTGCTCGCGGCGGTCAACGACCCGGCCAGCATGGCCGCCGCGGTCGCCGAACGCAGCCTGCTCGAAGCCCTCGCGGCCGGCTGCAGCGCGCCGGTCGGCGGATACGCGGCGGGCACCGAGCAGTTGCTGATGCGGGCCGCGGTGCTGAGCCTGGACGGCAGCCGGGCGCTGCGCGTGCACGGCAGCGCGCCCCCCGGCGATGCGCGACGGCTGGGCCGGGATCTCGCGGCGGAACTGCTGCGCCTCGGGGCCACCGATTTCATCAGCAGCCCGATCGACCCCACGAGCAGCGGGAATGATGTGCAGTGAGCGTTAACAATCCTGCCCAGCAGGGCACAGGAGGAGCGGCGGAGCAGCCGCCCCCGGGCTGGGTCGCCCTGGTCGGCGCCGGCCCGGGCGACGAGGGGCTGCTGACCATACACGCGGCCGAACTGCTCGGCCAGGCCGGCCTGGTCGTCGCCCCCGCGGACCTGGCCCACGTCGCGCGGCGCTACCTGCGCCCGGACGCTGAGCTGGCCGAGCCCGCCGACGGGCCGGCGACCGCCCGGTTGCTGGTGCGAGCCGCGCAGGACGGACAGCTCGCGGTCCGGCTGTTCGGCGGCGATCCGCTGCTGAACGGCGCGGTCGCCGAAGCGACGGCGTGCGCCCAGGCCGGGGTCAGGTTCGAGATCGTCCCGGGCGTGCCGCTGGCCACCGCGGTGCCCGCCTACGCCGGTATCCCGCTGGCCAACGACGCCGCCGAGCTCCGGGTGATCCAGGCCGCGGAGGTCAGCCGGGTGGCCTACAGCCCGGCCACGCTCGTCGTGCTAGGCGCCGACGCGGGCCCGGCCGAGCTGGGCAAGATGCTGATCGCGGCGGGCTGGCCGGAAGCCACGCCGTTCGCCATCACCTGGGACGGCACGACCAGCGCGCAGCAGACCGTGGTCTCCACCCTGGGCCGGATCGGGCCCGACCTCAAGGCGGCCGGGGTGTCCCTGGCCAACACCAGGGGCCCGGCCATCGCCGTGGTCGGCGAGGCCGTGTCGGCGCGCAGCACGCTGTCCTGGTTCGAGACCAAGCCGCTGTTCGGCTGGCGGGTGCTGGTGCCCCGGACCAAGGAGCAGGCCGCCGTGGTCTCGCAGCGGCTGCGTGAGTACGGCGCGGTGCCCGAAGAGGTGCCGACCATCGCGGTGGAGCCGCCGCGGACGCCGCAGCAGATGGAGCGCGCGGTCAAGGGGCTGGTCACCGGGCGGTACCAGTGGGTCGCCTTCACCTCGGTGAACGCGGTGCGCGCGGTCCGGGAGCGGTTCGAGGAGTACGGCCTGGACGCCCGGGCGTTCGCCGGGGTCAAGGTGGCAGCCGTCGGTGAGCAAACGTCACAAGCGCTGCTCGACTTCGGCATCCGGCCCGACCTGGTCCCGGAGGAGGACCAGTCGGCCGAGGGCCTGGCCGCGGTCTGGCCGCCGTACGACGACCTGCTCGACCCGATCAACCGGGTGCTGCTGCCCCGCGCCGACATCGCCACCGAGACGCTGCTGGCCCGGTTGATCGACCTCGGCTGGGAGGCCGAGGACGTCACCGCGTACCGGACGGTGCGCGCCGCCCCGCCGCCCGCGCCGATCCGCGAGGCGATCAAGGGCGGCGGCTTCGACGCCGTCCTGTTCACCTCGTCCTCGACGGTCCGCAACCTGGTCGGCATCGCCGGCAAGCCGCACGCGGTCACGGCGATCGGGGTCATCGGCCCGCAGACGGCCAAGACGGCCGCCGAGTTCGGGCTGCGGGTGGACGTCACCGCGCCCAAGCCGTCGATGACCGCCCTGGTCGACGCGATGGCCGAGTACGGCGCGGCGCTGCGTGCCGCGGCCGAGCAGGCCGGGGAACCGGTCCGGCGGCCGAGCGAGCGCCGCCGCGGCGCCCGGCGCCGGAGCCTGCGATGAGCACGGGCACCGGGTTCCCCGTCGTCCGGCCCCGCCGGCTGCGCCGGACGCCCGCCCTGCGGGCCCTGGTGGCCGAGNNCAGCCGATCGGCTCGATGCCCGGCGTGGTCCAGCACACCCGGGACAGCCTGCGCAAGGCGGCCGCGGAAGCGGCGGGCGCGGGCGTGGGCGGGCTGATCGTGTTCGGCGTGCCCGCGGCCAAGGACGGCCGCGGCTCGGCGGCCGACGACCCGGCCGGCATCTCCCAGCTGGCCCTGGCCGACCTGCGCGCCGAGGTCGGCGACCAGTGCGTGATCATGGCCGACCTTTGCCTGTGCGAGTACACCGACCACGGGCACTGCGGCCTGCTCACCGCGGACGGTGACGTGGCCAACGACGCCACCCTGGCCCGTTACGCCGCCGTCGCGGTGGCCCAGGCCGACGCGGGCGCCCAGCTGGTCGCACCGAGCGGGATGATGGACGGCCAGGTCGCGGCGATCAGGGTCGCGCTGGACGACGCCGGGCACGGCGACGTGGGCATATGCGCCTATTCGGCCAAGTACGCGTCCGCCTTCTACGGGCCGTTCCGCGAGGCCGCCGAGGGCGCGCCGAAGTTCGGCGACCGGGCCAGCCACCAGCAGGATCCGGCGAACGCCGTCGAGGCGCTGCGCGAGGTGGCGCTGGACCTCGACGAAGGCGCCGACCTGGTGATGGTCAAGCCGGCCCTGGCCTACCTGGACATCATCCGGCGGGTCGCGGAGATCTCGCCGGTGCCGGTCGCGGCCTATCAGGTCAGCGGGGAGTTCGCGATGATCGAGGCGGCGGCGGCCAACGGCTGGCTGGACCGGGACCGGGCGATCATGGAGACCCTCACCGCGATCCGCCGCGCGGGGGCCGGCATCATCCTCACCTACTGGGCGACCGAGGCGGCCCGGCGGCTGGCCGGCTGAGGTGTGTTTAAAACGTGATCGTATCGGGTACTCCAACAAGCCCATTTTTACCGAACGGACCGTGGCTTGTGCCCTACGATAGGTAACCAGTGCAAACCGGGGAAATGGCAGGTTCTATGGTCGACGTAGTGCGCCGTCGCGGCGAACGGAGCCGCGGCCGGACGGCCGAGCGTCAACAGCCGCTCGGGGTCGTCGCGGCACACTATGCGTCGATGGGCTGGCCGGTGTGCCTGGGGGCTCATACCTACCGCGGCACCCGCGGGTCGATCGAGCCGGGCCGCGCCTGCTCGTGTGACCGGGTGGGATGCCCGGCGCCCGGCGCGCACCCGGTATCCCCGGCCTGGCAGACGCAGGCCACGGTGGACACCAACGTGATCGGAAGCTGGTGGGAAACCCGGCCGGAGGCGAACGTCATACTCGTCACCGGGCGGGTTTTTGATGTGCTGGACGTGCCGGCCGCGGCCGGGGCGGCCGCGCTGGCCCGGATGGAGGCGGTCGGCATCGCGGTGGGCCCGGTGTCCGGCCTCGGCCAGGACCGGATGCTGTTCTATGTGGTGACCAGGGGCTCCCCGGCCGACGAAGACGAATGGTGGACCTCCGGGCTGGACTGCGAGCCGGAAAGCTTCACCCCGGGCCTGCGCTGGCACTGCCGCGACAGCTACGTGCTCGCCCCGCCGTCGGTCTACGCCGCGGGCCTGTCCGCGCGCTGGCTTCGCTCGCCGCGGGAGCATCCGCTGCCCGACGCGCTGCGGCTGCTCGAGTACCTGGTCGACGCCTGCGAGGCCTGACGTGCCCAGTCTTAGTGACGCGTTGTTCGCCCGCGCTCGCGAGGTAACCCCCGGCGGGGTGAACTCCCCGGTGCGCGCGTTCGGCGCGGTCGGCGGCGTGCCCCGCTTCATGGTCCGCGGGGCGGGGCCCTGCCTGACCGACGTGGACGGCCGCGAGTACGTCGACCTGGTGTGCTCCTGGGGACCGATGATCCTCGGGCACGCGCACCCGTCGGTCATCACAGCCGTCGCCGCGGCCCTGGCCGACGGCACCTCGTTCGGCGCCGTCACGCCGGGCGAGGTCGAACTGGCCGAGGAGATCGTGGCCCGGACCCCCGTAGAGCAGGTCCGCCTGGTCAACTCCGGGACCGAGGCCACCATGTCCGCGGTCCGGCTGGCCCGCGGGTTCACCGGGCGCTCGCTGGTAGTCAAGTTCGCCGGGTGCTACCACGGGCACGTGGACGCGCTGCTGGCCGCGGCGGGCTCCGGGGTGGCCACGTTCGGGCTGCCCGACTCGCCCGGCGTCACCGGCGCGGCGGCCGGCGACACCATCGTGCTGCCCTACAACGACGCCGAAGCGGTGTCGGCGGTGTTCGCCGCGCGCGGCGACGCGATCGCGTGCGTGATCACCGAAGCCTGCCCGGCGAACATGGGCGTAGTGCCGCCCGCGCCCGGCTTCAACGCCCTGCTCGCCTCGCTGTGCCGGTCGAGCGGGGCCGTGCTGATCATGGATGAGGTGCTGACCGGGTTCCGGGTGTCGCCGTCCGGCTGGTACGGGCTCGACGGCGTGCCTGGCGACCTGGTCACGTTCGGCAAGGTGATGGGCGGCGGCCTGCCGGCCGCGGCGTTCGGCGGCGGGGCCCGGATAATGTCTCACCTCGCCCCGGCTGGACCGGTCTACCAGGCCGGCACGCTGTCGGGTAACCCGCTCGCGGTCGCGGCCGGGCTGGCCACCCTGCGCGCCTGCACCCCGGACGTGTACGCCCGGGTCGATGCCGCTGCCGCCGCCGTGGCCGGGCTGGCCTCCGCCGCGCTGACCGCCGCCGGCGTCCCGTTCTGGCTGTCCCAGGCGGGCAGCCTGTTCTCGGTCTTCCTGGGCCGCACCGAGCCGGTGGGGTCGTTCGCCGACGCCAAGGCCCAGTCGCCCGCCGCGTACGCCGCGTTCTTCCACGCCATGCTCGACGGCGGCGTCTACCTGCCGCCGTCCCCCTACGAGGCCTGGTTCCTGTCCGCGGCGCACGACGAAGCCGCCTTGTCCCGCATCGCGGACGCGCTCCCCGCGGCCGCCCGGGCCGCGGCCGCCGCACTGGCCGGCGGCCCGGCCTGAGCACTGGGTAAGCTGGCCGGGCTATGTCCGACACAACCGTCGTCCACCTGCTCAGGCACGGTGAGGTGGACAATCCGCGCGGCATCATCTACGGGCGACTGCCCGGCTACCATCTGTCCGCGACCGGACGCCTGATGGCACAGGCCGCCGCCGACTATTTTTCCGAACGGCCCGTGGTGGCCCTGTTCAGTTCCCCCCTCGAGCGAGCCCAGGAAACCGCGGCGCCGATAGCCGAGCGGCTCGGCCTGCCGATCGTGACCGACGACCGGCTGATCGAGGCGTCGAGCCACTTCGAAGGCCTGAAGTTCGCCGTGGGCGACGGTGCGCTGCGCCGGCCCGCCCACTGGCTGCGCCTGGTCAACCCGTTCCGGCCGTCCTGGGGTGAGCCGTATATCCACGTCGCGGCCAGGATGGCGGCCGCGATCGAGACCGCACGCGAAGCGGCCGCGGGCCGTGAGGCGGTGTGCGTGACCCACCAGTTGCCGATCTGGGTCGCCCGGCGCGCGGCCGAAGGCAAGCGGCTGTGGCACAACCCGGCCATGCGGGAGTGCGCACTGGGCAGCGTGACCAGCTTCACCTACTCCGGTGACCGCCTGGCGGGCCTGGCCTACACCGTGCCGGCCCGGCGTCAGGTGACCCAGGATGATGCGGCACAATAGGGCAGCAGCAGTACTACCCCCTGTAGGAGACCGTCAGGATCCCCCGTGGTGAAAGCCCTGTGGTGAACGCCCCGTGTTGAAGGCTCCGTGGTGAAGACGAGGCGTCGCGTGATCGTCTTGGTGGCGACCGTCTGCGCCGGGGCGGCCCTGGCCGTGGTCCTGCTCACCGGGTGGGCCACCGGCGGGAACAACGGCGTGACCGACGTCGCGGGCAGCACCAGCGCCGTGCTCTACTCGGCCGGGCACCGTCCCCTGGCCCCGGATTTCACCGGTACCACGCTGACCGGCGCGCGGCTGAAATTCTCCTCCTACCGCGGCCAGGTGGTCGTGCTCAACTTCTGGGGATCGTGGTGCGGGCCGTGCCGCGCGGAGGCGCCGACCCTGGCCGTGACGGCCCAGCAGTACCGGCCGGACGGCGTGGCCTTCCTCGGCGTGGACGTGCGCGACACCAGGGCCAGCGCGCTGGCCTTCGCCCGCGACTTCGGCGTTACCTACCCGAGCGTCAGTGATCCGGGGTCGGTGATCACGCTCGATTTCACCGCCGTCGTGCCGATCGCCGGGACCCCCACTACGCTGGTGATCGACCGGACCGGGCACATCGCGGGAGCGGTGTTCGGCACCGCGACCTCCCAGGAACTGACCGACATCCTGGCCCAGGTCACCGGGAAGACGGCGGGGGCGGTGACGAGCTGATGACCGATGTGCGTGCGCCGGAGGCGGACCCGTTCGAGTCGGCGGCCGAGCCGGACGAGCGCGGGACCCCGAACCGGGATCCCGCGAGCGGCGCGCTCGGGTTCACCGACTGGCTCGTGTGGGGCTGGCGGCAGCTCACCTCGATGCGGATCGCGCTGGTCCTGCTCTTCCTGCTCGCGCTGGGCAGCGTGCCGGGATCCATGCTGCCGCAGGAGGGCACGGACCCCGCTGGCGTGCAGCAGTACTACACGTCGCACCCGGCACTCGCACCGCTGCTGAACCACCTCGGGCTGTTCAACGTCTTCGCCGCGCCCTGGTTCGCCGCCATCTACCTGCTGCTGTTCGCCTCCCTGGTGGGCTGCGT
The DNA here is from genome assembly GCA_003140115.1 of Actinomycetota bacterium. Next base: position 9,704 of record PLIQ01000583.1, read on the forward strand.
GGTGCCCCGGACGTTCCGGCTGGTCGGCTCGGCCCGAACCCTCCCGCCGCGGGCGCCGCGCTACCTGACCCGGCTGCCGCTCTCGGCCGAGTACCCCGCCGCGCTGGACCCGGCCCGGGCCGCCGAGGTGGCCGCCACCGTCCTGGCCGGCCACGGCTTCCGGCTGCGCAGGCCCGCCGATGACGGCGAGTACTGGCTGTCGGCCGAGAAGGGCTACCTGCGCGAGGTGGGCAACCTGCTGTTCCACCTGGCGCTGCTCGGGGTCCTGGTCTCGGTCGCGCTGGGCGGGCTGTTCGGCTACAAGGCCGACCGGCTGCTCGTGCAGGGGACCACCTTCGCCGACACCCAGAGCGCGCTGGACGAGTGGTACCCGGGCCGGCTCGTCACCGCCGCCGACCTCGGCCCGTTCACCATGACGCTGAACCAGTTCGACGCCAGCTACATCACCTCCGGTGAGCAGCGTGGCCAGCCGTCCTCGTTCGACGCGCAGGTCAGCTACACCACGCACCCCGGCGGACCGGCGCTTGCCGGAAACATTGCGGTCAACCGCCCGCTGTCGGTCGACGGGGCCAAGGTGTACCTGATCGGGCACGGGTACGCCCCGATCTTCAAGGTGACCGACGCGCGCGGCCAGGTGGTCTATAACCAGCCCACGCCGTTCATCTCGGGTGCCTCGGGGAACTTCCTGTCCCAGGGCGTGGTGAAGGTACCCGACGCGCAGCCCGAGCAGCTCGGCTTCACCGGCGTCTTCGTGCCGACCGCCGTCGAGATCGGCGGGGTCCTGCAGTCCGCGTTCCCCGCCGCCGACAACCCGGCGGTGAGCCTGATCGCCTACGCCGGGAACCTCGGCGAGAACAGCGGCGTCCCGCAGTCGGTCTACCAGCTGAACACGGCCGGGATGCACCAGCTGACCGCCGATCCGCAGCTGCTGCTGCCCGGCCAGTCGCTGAAGCTGCCGGACGGCCAGGGCACGCTCACCTTTACCGGGTACGTCCCGTGGGTGAGCCTGACCATCACCCATGACCCCGGCCAGCTGCCCGCCCTGATCTGTGGCATCGCCGCCCTGGGCGGCCTGCTGCTCTCGTTCATGGTGCGGCGCAGGCGAGTCTTTGTCCGCGCCCGCGCGAGCGGCCCGGCCCCTGCAGGGACCGATGGAGTGCCCAGTGGAGTGCACAGTACGGTGCAGATAGGCGGCCTGACCCGGACCGACGCCAGCGGCGGTTTCGAGGCCGAGTTCGCAGTGCTGGCCGCCGAGCTGAGATCGGCGCACGATCAAGCGGCGGCAAACCGTCAACCCGAGGGAGAGTGAGGGGCATGCCGGTCAACCTTGCCCTAGGTCACATCAGCAATGACTTCCTGATCGCGGCGCTGGTCCTGTACTCCCTCTCGGTGGTCGCGTTCGCCGGCGACTTCGCCTTCGGGCGGCCCCGGCGAGCCGCCTCGACGGCCCGCGGGCAGCAGGCCCAGGAGCGGGCGGCCGCCCTGGCCACTGTAGGCGCGGCCAGCGCGGCGTCCGACGGGCCGGTATCCGCAGGGGTGGGCCGGCCCGGCAGTCCGGCCGTCGGCGGTGCGGGTGCGGGCAGTGCGGCCGCCCCCCCGGACTCGATGCCCGAGGTGGCGCTGCCCCCGCTGCGCGCTATCGGCCAGGCCGGCCGGTGGGTGCAGGCGGGCATAGCGCTCAGCGCGGTTGGCGTCGTCGCGCACACGACGGCCGTGGTGACCAGGGGACTGGCCGTGCACCGCGCGCCCTGGGGCAACATGTACGAGTTCGTCACGGCGCTGACCTGCGTCGCCGCCATCTTCTTCCTGTTCGTCATGATCCGGTACCGGGCCTGGGCGCTCGGCGTGTTCGTGATGGGCGCCGTGGTGGTGGCCCTAGGGCTGGCCGAGACGCTGATCTACACCGCCGCCGGGCAGCTGGTTCCCGCGCTGCAGTCTTACTGGCTGGACATCCACGTCACGGCGATGACGCTGGCCTGCGGCATCTTCTTCGTCGCGGCCGTGCTCGGCGTGGTCTACTTGGCCAAAGACCGCTACACCAAGCGGGTCGCGGCCGGCCGGGCCGAGCCCGGCAACGGGATCATGCGCCGGCTGCCCAGCATCGAGCAGATCGACCGGCTTACCTACCGGACCGTCATGTTCGGGTTCCCGGTCTGGACCTTCGGCGTCATCGCGGGCGCGATCTGGGCCGATCAGGCCTGGGGCCGGTACTGGGGCTGGGATCCGGTCGAGACCTGGGCCTTCATCACCTGGGTGGTCTACGCCGCGTTCCTGCACGCCCGGGCCACCGCTGGCTGGCGCGGACGGCGGGCGCAGTACATCCAGCTGCTCGGCTTCGCCAGCCTGTGTTTCAACATCCTGGTCGTGCAGGTCTTCATCACCGGCCTGCACTCTTACGCGGGAGTAAGCTGACCGGCGGGTTGCGCCGGATGGCCTGATCGAGCGCGTTGAGGAACTTCTGGTCGTCGTCCGGGCCCTTGGGCACGACGCCCGGGCCGCTGACCCGCCCCCGCCCGGCCGGGTGCCGCGCGGCGGCATCGTCCGCGTCCGTCCAGCTCAAGCTCGCGCTCACATCGTCAGCCTGGTCATCGGAGTCGTCCGGTACCCGCGTGAGCACCCGGGCTGGGTCGTGGGCCGGCCGGCGGGCGATCAGCCACGCGAACGCGCCGGCGACGAAGGTCACCGCGATAACCGCGACCCAGGCCCGCTTGGACAGGCCCCGGCAGTCCGGCGCGGGAGTAAGGATGGCGTCTGTCAGGCAGTAGAGCCAGAAACCCGTCATGAAGAGGGCAAACAAGGCACCTGGCAGCAGCATGGCCGAAGCCTAACTGGCCGAATCAATGCGGCGTGCGCAAATTGTTCAACTTTTACTCCGGTGAAGAGTCGCCCGGGCATTCACGCCATCGGGTGACGTGTCATACGATCTCGGCATACGCTGGCCGTCAGGGCAACGGAGCGGGAGACGGCACATGCGGCTAAGGCTGTTCGACCGCATCCGCCGGCTCGTCCATCCCCGCCGCGCGCAGGCCTCCGGGACCATCCCCCAGGGCAGGCACCGCCGGAACCGACGGCAGGAGCCCGGCTACGGTCCGGCCGCCGGGCCCGCACAACCGTCCGTACCAGCTCATTCACCAGGCCCGGCTCAGTCATCAGGCCCGGCGACTTCGTCAGACCCGGCTCAGTCATCAGGCCCGACTTCGTCAGGTCCAGGGACTCCATCAGGTCCGGGGACTTCATCGGGCCTGGCTCATTCATCAGGCCCGGCTCNNTCAGGCCCGGCTCATTCATCAGGGCCGCCGACTTCGTCAGGCCCGGCGACCCGGACCGCGGGCCCCGCGCCCGATGAGTGGCCCGCCGCGGGCGCGTCTTCCGTTCCCGCGCGGCACGTGTCGGCCCGCAGGGCACCCAGTTCCCGCGCGGTCCGGGCAGGCGGAGCCAGGGCCCGGATCCGGGAGGCCCCCGGCGAGGCGGCGGAAGGCCTGCCGGCGGACCGGTACCAGGTGCCGCCGGCCGCCGAGCGAACCGCCGCTGATCGAACTGCCGCTGATCTGGCCGCTGCGCCCGATACGCGGACCGAGGCGCTCGCTCGCGCCGCGGCCGGCATCCCGCAGCAGGCCGGTAGGGCCGGGCCGGCCGCCCGGCGGGCCGCTCGCGCGGCTTTGCAGCTCCTGCCGTTCGCGGCGCCGCACCCCCAGGACCAACCGCGAACCGCGGACGGACGCAGGGACTGCGGGTCGCTCGAGGCCATCCTGTGGCGGCAGTGGGACGCGGCCCGGCCTCCGCCGCCCGAGGTCATCGAGGCCGTCGACCGACTGGCCGAGCTGCCCGAACGGATCAAGGAAAGGCTGGCCTCCGAGCTGGAGGCGATCTTCATCGGGCCGGGAGGCGTACCTGAACTCGACGAGATGACCGCCCTGCGTGGCGTTCGGCTGCCGTCGGGACAGGCTACGTGGGACGCGTGCGCGGGTGCCTACGGCGACCGCAAGATCGTGGTCGGCTCGCAGCCTTCACCGACCCCAGACGTGATGTGCCATGAGGTCGGGCACGCGCTCGATGATCTCGACAGTCCGCCGGGTAAATGGCAATCCGACTCGGCGGAGTTTCGCATGCTCTACGATCAGTGCCAGCCGCATCTGGCCAGCGATTTCCACCGCCAGCCCGGTGGCCTCGGACGCAAGGAGTTCTTCGCGGACGCTTTTGCCGCGATCGCGTCGGGGCAACGGCCGGCCTTGGTGGACATGCTGAGCGGCGACACGCGGACCGCGCTCAGGGTCATGCTGTATTTCAACCGGCGCTACGGCATCTAGGATGATCAAGCGATGTTTGTCATACGACTGCCCAACGGGAACCTTAAGGTCCCGCAGAGCGCCATCGGTCACGACGGACGGATCCTCGGCGACGTCTACGTCGAGATCGGGCCGCAGGACGCCGATTATTCCCGGCTGGCCGCGCAGGCCCTGACTCCCGAAGAAGCCGAGCAGCGCCGCGACCGGTGGCGGCGGGACGACGAGGCGCTCCGGCAGGAATTCCTCGAGTACGCCAAACGCCACGGCGACGCCGGCTGGCCAGCCGGCGACGAGGAATCCTGACTCCGGCGTAGTAGCGACCCGCTGGCGCAGCAGTAGCTACCCGCTTAAGGAGCTACTCGCTGGCGCAGTGGCTACCCGTCGGCGCAGTGGCTACCCGCTTAAGGCGACCGGGCTACCCTGTTGCGCCGGTTCGCTGTCGCCTCGTAGCAGCGCGCGCACCTCAGACTCACGGAACCTACGGTGCCCGCCGGGCGTGCGGATGCTGGTGATGCGCCCGGAGGCTGCCCAGCGAGTGACAGTCTTCGGGTCAACCCGGAACAGGGCCGCGACCTCTCCCGGCGTGAGCAGACGCTCGTTATTGCCGTCCACGTTCAGTCCCCTCCGACTGTCTCCCTTGTACCTCAGGTCAGATGATCCCCCTAGTTTGGCGCTTAACGAGTACTTTCTACCTAGATTTCTGGAAATTAGCCTGAGGATTAGCGGACCGTGGCGTGCCCGGTCAGGTGGGTGACCTAGGCTGGGCCATCGACGGGTAAGGAGCCTGCTGGTGAAGCCGAAGCGCATGTGGCCTGCGATCGCGGTGTCCGTGACCATCGTCGTGCTGGCCGGTTGCGGGCAGCCCGTCCACAGCGCCGCGTCCTCGCCGCAGACGTCCTCGGGACCAAGCCTCGGTTCGCCGGACGGGAGCAGTGCAGGTTCGTCTCAGGGTACGGACGCCACGTCAGCCGACCCGCCCAAGAAGGGCGCTGCGTGCGTCACGAGCTCAGGCAAAGGCACCTGCGGTCCATACGGCTACCCGGCCATCACCACCAGCTCTGGATCCGACACCTTCGTCCTGAACAACATGTGGGCGGCCAATAACGGCACCACCCAGACTCTGACCGCCTATGGCCCCGGCCGCTGGAGCGTTGTCGCGCACGCCGGGCCAGCTGGGAATACCAGCGTCCAGACCTACCCGGACACGCAGCAGATCTACACCCAGACCGACAACAGCCCCGATCCGCTGTCCGGCTTCGACTCCATCCTCTCCTCGTTTACCGAGAACATGCACGCCACCCGTGGCACCAGCGCGGAGGCGGCCTACGACATGTGGCTCGGCCAGAGCTCCTCGACCAACTATGCCGACGAGGTCATGATCTGGAACGACCAAGCCAACCGGGGGACCTGCGGCGGAGCCACGGTAAAGGCCCACGCGACCTTTGGCGGGTCCAACGGCGTTCCGCGGCAGAATTGGACCCTGTGCGTGTACGGCGGCACCGAGCTGATCTGGTATCTCAGCAGCAGCAACGAACAGGGCGGCGTGGTGAACATCTTGTCCATGCTCACCTGGCTGGAGAGCCACGGCTACATCCCGGCCGGCTCAGGCCTGAACCAGATTGACTACGGGTTCGAGATCTGCTCTACCCCCGGCCCGGAGACGTTCACCCTCAGCCAGTTTGCCATCAAGTCGACCTGCCACTCCGGGACCTCCTGCTAGGGACACCCCGAAGGCGCAGAGTGGATAACAGCGTGGATAACGGAATGGCGCCCGAAGCCCCGGAGGTCGGCGCGGGCCTGGTCAGCCTGGCCGAGATACGGGAGGCGGCGCGCCTGCTCGCCTCCGTGGCGGTCCGCACGCCGCTCCTCCCCGTGCCCCGGCTGCACCCCGACCTTCTGATCAAGCCGGAGTCCCTGCAGCCCACCGGCTCGTTCAAGTTGCGCGGCGCCTACACCGCGATCAGCGCCGCGGGCCAGCGCGCCCGGGAGCACGGGGTCATCGCCCATTCGAGCGGCAACCACGGTCACGCGGTGGCCTACGCCGCCGCCCTGCTCGGCGTGCGGGCGGTGGTCGTGGTGCCCAGCACGGCCCCCAAGGTCAAGACCGACGCGATCGAGTACTACGGCGCCGAACTGGTGACCGTGGCGCCCACCTTGGCGGCCCGGGTCGCGGCCACCGAAGAGCTTTCTGCCCAGCACGGGTACGTCGTGATCCCGCCGTTCGACGACCGGGCGGTGATCGCCGGGCAGGGCACCATCGGCCTGGAAATCGCGGCCGACTGCCCACGGGTCGATCTCGTCCTGGTGCCGATCAGCGGGGGCGGGCTGATCTCGGGCATCGCGGCGGCGATCCGGGCGACCTGCCCGGAGGCCGCGGTGGTCGGTGTGGAACCCGAATTCGCTGCGGACGCCCGCGACTCCCTGCGCCGCGGTGAGCGGGTCGTCTGGCCGTCCGCCGACGTCCAGCGCACGATCGCGGACGCGCTGCGGGTCGAGCAGGTCGGTGTGCTGCCGTTCGCGCACCTCCGCGAGCTTGTGACCGGTATCGTCACGGTGACCGAGGAGGAGATGCGCACCGCGATCCGGCTGCTGGCCCGCCACGCCGGGCTGGTCGCGGAGCCGGGCGGCTCGGCCGCGGTGGCGGCCTGGCTGTTTCACGCCGCGGAGCTGCCGGCAGCCCGCACGCCGGTGGCCGTACTGTCCGGAGGCAACATCGACCCCGCGCTGCTGACTAGCATCCTCGTCGAGGGGTGACCGGCCCGGAGCGGCCGGGCAGCTTTATGCTGGGAGGGTCATGCGAACCACACTTGCCTACTCATCCGCGCGCATCCTGCTGCTCGTGGTCTCGATCATCCTGCTCTACCTGATCGGGGCGCGCGGGCTGCTGCTCCTGGTGCTCGCGTGCCTCGTGAGCGGGATCGCTAGCTTCGTGCTGCTGTCCCGGCAGCGGGACAAAATGTCGGGACAGCTGATGAACCGGCTCAAGAACGGCAAGCAGCGGACGACCGGCTTCCGGGCCAGGCTCGAGGAAGGCGCGCGAGCCGAGGACGACGACTAGTCGCCACATCAAGCCTCTAGCGCCACATCGAGCCTCACTTGCCTCTGCAATAACCTGCCAGGTCACCGAGCCAACCGGCACGTTGGAACATTGAACCGGTTAGAACCGGCTCAATGCGCATCGTGCCGGTCCCGATGGGACCTTGAGCCGACGCTATGGGGCATCGAGCCGGTCCCGGTGGGCAGGCGGGTCCGGCAAACAGGGGCTGATGTGGCACTAGCGACCGTCAGGTACACGCGCGACCGCCGGGTACGCGCGCGCCCGGACGGCGGCCCGTGCTTAGCTGCTCTTGATGCCGAACTGGCTGAGGGTGAACGTCTCAGTGCCAGGGGTAGAGCAGATCTCGAACCCGTAGTCGATCTGGTTCAGGCCTGAGCCGGCCGGCAGGTAGCCGTGGCTTTCCAGCCAGGTGAGCATGGACAAGACGTCCACGCTGCCGGACTGCTCGTTGCCGCTGGTGAGGTACCAGATCAGCTCGCTGCCGCCGTATTCGCATAGCGTCCAGTTCTGTTGCGGGACGCCACCGGACCCGCCGAAGGTGGCGTTGGCCTTGACCGTGGCGCCGCCGCAGGTTCCCCGGTTGGCCTGGTCGTTCCAGATCATGACCTCGTCGGCGTAGTCGGTCGAGGCGTTCTGGCCGAGCCAGATGTCGTAGGCGGCCTCGGCGCTGGTGCCGCTGACGGCATTCATATTCTCGGTGAACGAGGAGATGATGGATTTGAAGCTGGACAGCGGATCGGGGCTGTTATTGGTCTGAGTGTAAATCTGCTGCGTGTCCGGGTAGGTCTGGACGCTGGTATTCCCAGCGGGCCCGGCCTTGGCGGCCACGCTCCAGCTGGACGGGCCGCTCGCGGTCAGCGTCTGGGTGGTGCCGTTATTGGCCGCCCACATGTTGTTCAGGACGTTGGTGTTGGAACCGGTGCTCCCGGTGATGGCCGGGTCGTTGTATGGACCGCAGGTGCCCTTGGGCGCGCTGGTGACACACGACGCGCCGGAGCCGCCGCTGGGCGACGGGCTGGCCGACGAGGTGCTCGGGCTAGGAGACGGGCTGGTGGGACCAGGCGAACTCGGACTCGGTGAACTCGGATCCGACGAACTCGGACTCGACGAACTGGGGCTAGGCCAACTCGGGCTCGGCGAACTGGGGCTGGGCCAGCTCGGGCTAGGCGAACCTGGACTCGAGGACAGCGAGGGCGACGGGGACGGGTCGGCGGAGGTGGTGCTCGTGCTCGGGAACGGCTTCGGCGACTGCGAATCGCTCCCGGTCACCAGGACCCGCGACGGAACGCCGCCTGCCGGCGCGGCGCTGCCGAACATCGGCCCGCAGCCGGTCAGGACGACCATGGCCGTAGACACCGCGATCGCAGGCCACATCAGTTTGGTCTTCACCGGCAAGCTCCTTACCTGTTGGAAGCCCAACGTAAGGCAGCGACCAGTCCCACCTGGGCAAAATACGAAATGTCGCCCCTAGCGGTGCCTCTCCGCATGCATTTCCTGCGCTATCTCGAACAGATAACGGGTAACATCCGCGAAAGTGATACGAACCCGGATTACGAACAGGTAACGGGTAACACCCGCGAAATGGACACAAATCCGGCGTACGCGAACCGGCGAACCGGGGAGCCCGAGGCAACCCGTCGAACCGGGGAACCGGGGCGCGCGAACCGACGCGCGGAACCCGCGGAACGCGNNCCGCGGAACGCGCGGAACCCGCGAACGCGCGGAACCCGCGAACCCGGGCGAACCTACAGCCGGCGGATGGTGGGGCCCAGGCGGATGGCCGGCGCTGGCGTACCCGGAACCGGGATCCCGTTCGGCTCGGCGGCCGCGCCGGGCAGCCATCCCCCGGTGACCAGAAGCTTCAGCACCGCACCCACCGCCTCATCACGCGTCATGGCCGAGGTGTCGAGGACCAGATCGGCGTCGCGTGGCTCCTCGTAGGGGTCGGACACGCCGGTGAAGCCCCCGATCAGGCCCGCCCGGGCCTTGGCGTACAGGCCCTTGCGGTCGCGCGACTCGCACACCTCCACCGGGGTGGAGACGTAGATGAGCAGGAAGTCGCCGACCTCGGTGACCAGCTTCCTGGCCACCGAGCGGGCCTGCGCGTACGGCGCGATCGGCGCGCAGATGGCGATGCCGCCGTGCCGTGCGACCTCGGCCGCGACGTANNTCGCCGTCCAGCAGCGAGACGGTCCGGTCCCCGTTCTCGGTGAGCGCCTCGGCCAGCCCGCGGGCGATGGTGGACTTGCCCGAACCGGACAGGCCGGTAAAGAAGATGGCCAGGCCGCGTTCGGCCCGGGGCGGGCGGGCGCGCCGCAGCTCCCGGGCTACGCTCGGCGGTGCGAACCAGCCGGGCACCTCGGCCCCGGAATCCAGCAGCGCGCCGAGCTCGGAGTCGCTCAGCTCGCCCTGTTCGGCGCCGGGTTCGATCAGCGCGAGCGGTCGCCAGACCTCCGAGCGCGGGTCGTAGGCCCACTCACCCGCACTGATGACCGGGATCGGCACGCCGGGCAGGGCCAGGGTGCCGTTCTTGGTCCCGCCGGGTGAACCGGCCTGATCGGCGACGGCGACGGCGACCTCGGACGCGTCGGCCAGCAGGTGCGTGGCGCCGTAGGCGGCGGCCACGATGGCCTGGGCGCGCAGGTCGGCCCCGTGGCCGGCCGGCCGGCGGGCCAGCGGCACCGGTATGACCAGCGTGCCCGCCGGCAGGTGCTGGCGGGCCGCAAGCACCGCCCGGACCAGGGCCTCGGGCCGCACCACGACGTCGGCCCGCCCGACGACCAGGGGCAGCAGGAGCAGCCGCGCGTTCAGCTGGCCGGCGTAATGGCGCAGCTGTCCGAGTTGGCGCTTGTTCAGCGGCCGCCAGGTGGCGTAGGCGAGCACGGTCTCGCCGGAGAGCTCACCGCGAACCTCCTCCGGGCGCCGCCGCAGCTGCCGGAAGGGCCCGTGCTCGGGCTCGCGCAGCGCCGTGACCGGGCCGGCCAGCCGGACCAGGGTCGGCTCGCCCAGGTCGGCGAGCTCGAATACGGGCCGCCGTTCGGTCACTGAGAGAACGGCCAGCGGAGACCCTTCCGGGTCCTGCAGGACCACCTGCCGGGCGTCCGCCGGGATCGCGTCCGCGGGCACCTCGAACGTCACCGGCACCGGCCAGGGCGTGCCGTCGATCAGCAGGCCGCGCTCGGCGACCGAGGCCGCGTCGGCCGCCCCCATGAAGCCGCGCAGCGGCGCGAACGCCCCCGAGGTGAGCAGCTCGAGATCCCCCAGCTGCGCCTCGTCAAGCGCATACGCCGGCCAGCCCGCGAGCTCTGCAGGCAGGCCAAGCGGCGCCGATCCGGCGGGTATCTGAGTAGTCAGCTGGGCCTCCGAGGTTCTCCTGGTCTTCTTATCACGCAAACCCACCTCACGGGGCCAGGGCACCGGGCCGCGGCGCGGGGCGTAAACTGGATGCGTTCCGCGAAAGAGCCGGGTGCACCCAAATCCGGCCGATTCGTGCTGCCCTGATCGCGGCCAAAGCCCTGCGCCGCCGGTCCCGCCACGGTCATCGGGTAGCCAGGACAAGGGACAAACAGCNNGGCCTGGCCGTCGGGGAGGACCTCGTCGCGCCGCCGACGCTCCGGCCGGTGCTGACCGCGGCGCTGACCCGCAGGGCCGGGGCCGACCAGGCCGGGGCCGGAGCCGACCAGGCCGGAGCCGGCCGCTTCGTGCTCGCGATCACCGCCACGGCCCGGGAGGCCGACGACCTGACCGCGGCCCTCGGCTCGTTTCTCCCCGCCGGCAGCGTGGCCTGCTTCCCCGGCTGGGAGACGCTGCCGCACGAACGGCTCTCCCCGCAGTCCGATACGGTCGGCCGGCGGATCGCGGTGCTGCGCCGGCTCGCCCACCCGGCCGAGCCGGGTCAGCCGGACGGGCCGCTCACCGTGGTGGTCGCCCCGGCGCGGAGCCTGCTGCAGCCCATCGTGGCCGGCCTGGGTGACCTGGAGCCGGTCAGCCTGCACGAGGGGCAGTCCTACGAGCTCGATGACCTGCTGACCAGGCTGGTCGAGATCGGCTACTCCCGGGTCGACCTGGTGACCACCCGCGGTGAGATCGCGGTCCGCGGCGGCATCGTCGATATCTTCCCGCCCACCGAGGAGCACCCGCTGCGGGTCGAGTTCTTCGGCGACACCGTCGAAGAGATCCGCACGTTCAAGGTCGCGGACCAGCGCAGCATCGGCCGGGCCGAGGCCGGGCTGTGGGCACCCCCCTGCCGGGAACTGCTGCTGACCCCGGTGGTCAGGGACCGGGCCAAGGAACTCGCCGACACCCACCCCGCGCTGGGCGACATGCTCGGCAAGCTGGCCGAGGGCATTCCGGTCGAGGGCATGGAGGCGTTCGCTCCCGTCCTGGCGGACCGGATGGACCTGCTGGTCGACTACGTACCCGCGGGCGGCATCGTGCTGGCCTGCGATCCGGAACGGATCCGGGCCCGCGCCGAGGAACTGGTCCGGACCAGCCAGGAGTTCCTCGAGGCGTCCTGGGTCAACGCCGCGGCCGGGGCGGCGGCGCCCATCGATCTGGGGGCCTCGGCCTTCCAGCCGATCGCGCGGGTCCGCGCGGCCGCCGCCGGGCTGGGCCTGCCCTGGTGGACGATCGCGCCGTTCGGCGTGACCGACGCCGGCGCCAGCGACATCGGGACGGGCGACGGCGCCTACCCCGGACCCGCGATCGGCCCGGCCGGACCGGGGGACCGCGGGCCGTTCCGTGTCAATGCCTCCCTGGCTCCCGCCTACCGCGGCGACGCGGACCGGATGCTGGCCGACGTGCGGAGCTGGCTGGCGCAGGACTGGCGGGTCGTGCTGGTCACCGAGGGTCACGGCCCGGCCCAGCGGCTGGCCGAGATGCTGCGCGGCGAGGGGATCGGCTCCCGGCTGCAGGATCTCGAGGTGGCGCCGGAGCCGGGCGTGCCGTACGTGACCACGGCCCGGCTCGAGAACGGCTTCGTCTGGCCCGCGATCAAGCTCGCCCTGCTCACCGAGAGCGACCTGGCCGGGCACCCGGCCGGGCTGCCGACCACCCGGGACATGCGCCGGATGCCGAGCCGGCGGCGCGGCGGTGTCGATCCGCTGCAGTTGCAGGCCGGGGACTACGTGGTGCACGAACAGCACGGCGTCGGCCGGTACGTGGAGATGACGTCGCGGACCGCGGCCGGCGCCACCCGGGAGTACCTGGTCATCGACTACGCGCCCGGCCGGCGCGGGCAGCCGCCGGACCGGCTCTACGTGCCCACCGACCAGCTCGACGAGGTGACCAAGTACTCCGGCGGCGAAGCCCCGGCGCTGCACCGGCTGGGCGGGGCGGACTGGGCCAAGGCCAAGGGCCGGGCGCGCAAGGCGGTCCGGCAGATCGCCTCCGAGCTGATCCGGCTCTACTCGGCCCGGATGGCCTCGCCCGGGTTCGCGTTCGGGCCGGACACCCCGTGGCAGCGCGAGCTGGAGGACGCGTTCCCCTATATAGAGACCCCCGACCAGCTGGCCGCCATCGACGAAGTCAAGCGCGACATGGAACGGCCGGTCCCGATGGACCGGCTGATCTGCGGCGACGTCGGTTACGGCAAGACCGAGATCGCGGTGCGCGCCGCGTTCAAGGCCGTGCAGGACGGCAAGCAGGTCGCCGTGCTGGTGCCGACCACGCTGCTGGTCCAGCAGCACTTCTCGACGTTCTCCGAGCGGTACGCGCCGTTCCCGGTGACGGTGCGGCCGCTGTCGCGCTTCCAGGGCACCGCCGAGAGCGCCGAGACCCTGGCCGGGCTGGCCGACGGCACGGTGGACGTGGTCATCGGCACGCACAAGCTGCTGTCGCCGGAAACCAGGTTCGCCCGGCTGGGCCTGGTCATCATCGACGAGGAACAGCGTTTCGGCGTGGAGCACAAGGAGTACCTCAAGCGGCTGCGCACCGAGGTAGACGTGCTCGGCATGTCGGCCACCCCCATCCCGCGGACGCTGGAGATGGGCGTGGCCGGGATCCGGGAGATGTCGACCATCCTCACCCCGCCGGAGGAACGCCACCCGGTGCTCACCTTCGTCGGCGCCTACGACGCCCGGCAGGTCGCCGCCGCGATCCGGCGCGAGCTGCTGCGCGACGGCCAGGTGTTCTTCGTGCACAACCGGGTCAGCTCGATCCGCAGGGTCGCGGCCCAGGTCGCCGAGCTGGTGCCGGAGGCGCGGATCGCGGTGGCGCACGGGCAGATGAACGAGCACGAGCTGGAACAGATCATGGTCGACTTCTGGGAGCGGAAGTACGACGTGCTGGTCTCGACCACGATCATCGAATCGGGCCTGGACATCCCGAACTCCAACACGCTCGTCATCGATCGCGCCGACATGTACGGCCTGTCCCAGCTGCACCAGCTCCGCGGCCGGGTCGGCCGCGGTACCGAGCGGGCCTACGCCTATTTCCTGTACCCGCCCGAGGCGGCCCTGACCGAGACGGCCCACGAACGCCTGGCCACCGTGGCCCAGCACACCGAGGTGGGCGCGGGCATGTACGTCGCGCTGAAGGACCTGGAGATCCGCGGCGCGGGCAACCTGCTCGGCGGCGAGCAGTCCGGGCACATCGCCGGGATCGGATTCGACCTGTACGTGCGGATGATCGGCGAGGCGGTCAGCGAGCTGAAGGGCGACGGCCCGGCGGAAAAGACCGAGGTCCGGGTGGAGCTGCCGGTCAACGCCCACATCCCGCACGAGTACGTGCCCGGGGAACGGCTCAGGCTGGAGGCCTACACCCGGATCGCCGCGATCGACTCCGAGGCCGACGTCGCAGCCGCCCTCGACGAGCTGACCGACCGGTTCGGCGAGCCGCCCGAGCCGGTCCGCAACCTGCTCGAGGTGGCGCGGCTGCGCACGGCGGCCCGCCGGGCCGGGCTCACCGACATCACCGCGGCGGGCAGCCACATCAGGTTCACCCCGGTCGAGTTGCCCGATTCGCGGCAGGTCCGGGTGCAGCGCCTGTACCCCAAGACGATCCTGAAATCCGCGGTGCGTACGATGCTCGTACCGGCGCCGAAGACGGCTGCGATCGGCGGTCAGCCGGTGCGGGATACTGAACTGCTCACCTGGTGCGGCGAAGTCATCCGGTCGGTACTGGCCGACCTGCCCCCGGGAGTGTAAAGAAGGGACATCTGCGGTGCTTCGGAGGCTTCTGTGGGCGTCCGCCGTCGTGATCGGTGCCGGGCTGGCGCTGACCGGCTGCGCCGTCACGCCGCTCAAGATGGGCGCCGCGGCGATCGTGGGCAACCAGCGGATCTCGATCGCGACCCTCGGCACCGAGGTCACCGACCTCAGCCAGGCCGCCAGCGCGACCGCCAAGCAGTACCCGGGCGTGGTCAACCTGACCGCCGCCGACGAGACCCAGGCCACCTTGAGCTGGCTGATCCGGTACCAGATCAACCAGGAACTGGCCCGCCAGCAAGGCATCACGATCTCGCAAGCGCAGGCGCAGCAGGCGTTGGCGCAGGCCTACACCGCGGCGAAGTCCCAGGCCTCGCAGCAGGGCCTGACCAACCCCAGCAACACCCTCATCCTGGTCGCCAGCGGGATCCCGCCGGACACCTCCGCCGATCTCGGCCAGTACGAGGCGATCGCGAACGCGTACCTGAAGATGGCCAACGGCGGCACCACCCCCGCCGCGGGCTCGGCCGCCTCGACGGCCGCCGGCAACAAGCTCAACCAGGCCGAGTGCCAGGCGGCCAAGGCCCTGGACATCCAGGTCAACCCCCAGTTCGGCCAGCTGGATTACACCGGGTACCA
>PLIQ01000583.1:24953-26573 GCA_003140115.1 Actinomycetota bacterium
CGGCGCCCAGCTGCTCCAGGGCTCCGCGGACCTGCCCGGCGCGCACTTCATCGACCTGGTCGCGACGATGGACCGGCTGCGGGTGCAGTGCCCGTGGGACGCCCGGCAGACCCACGCCTCGCTCGCACCCCACCTGCTCGAGGAGTCCTACGAGGCCGTGGAGGCGCTCGAAGCCGGAGACCAGCGGGCCCTGCGCGAGGAACTGGGCGACGTCTTGATGCAGCCCGTCTTCCACGCGCGGATCGCAGCCGAACGCGACGACGGCACCGGGTACACCATCGACGATGTCGCCGACGGGATCGCGGCCAAACTGGTGCGCCGGCACCCGCACGTTTTCGGGGACGTGACGGTCTCGGGGGCCGACGAGGTCACCCAGAACTGGGACGAGATCAAGAAAAGAGAAAAAGCAGATCAGGCCGAACGGTCCGGGGTTCCCGCGGCCGGCCAGCCCGCCCCCTCCGCCCTGGACGGCGTTCCCTTCGGCCAGCCGGCCCTGGCCCTGGCCGCAGCCCTGCAGCGGCGGGCGGCGCGCGCCGGAGTCCCCGAGGANNGAGCTGTTCCGGCTGGTGGCCCAGGCCCGGGCGCTGGGCCTGGATCCGGAGGCCGAGCTGCGCGCCGCCGCCCGCCGCTACGGCGACCTGGTCCGCGCCTGGGAGCGATCGCGCCCGCCTGCGGACCGCTGAATCGCGCCCGGCCGCGGACCGCTGAATCGCCCGTCTGCGTTCCTGGCGGTTTACCGGCGCGTCACAGCCCGGTAATGGCGCGTGCTGTTTCGCCCACATGTCACGGTAAGTTACGACTCCTGCCCGTAAACCGGCAGATTTGACTACGCGTCTCTTGTATCAAGTGGTTCAGGCCGAACTCTAGTAACAAGTACCTGAACACCAGTAACACAAGTTTGTCGGGCCGAACTAAGCGGGATCGTAGGAGGGGCAATGGTTCAGTCACTTACGCATGAGGGGCCAGAGGGGACAGCGCTCGTGGACACCACGAACGCCAAGCAGCTAGCCGCCATCGCCGAGGTGATCGCCGGAGGTGTGAGCAGCAGCATGCGCGCCCATGCCATCCCCGAGCCGCTCGTCGTGCAGCGGGCTGAGGGCGATCGGATCTGGGACGTTGACGGCCGGGAGCTGATCGACCTCAACATGGGCTACGGTCCCCACCTGTTTGGATATGCGGAGCCTGAGCTGGCCGCCGCGCTCGCCCGGCAGCTCACCGAGGGTGCGATGACCGGGCTGCCGCACCGGGTCGACCAGGAGGCCGGAGAGCTGATCGCCCGGCTGGTGCCGTCGGTCGAGCAGGTGCGTTTCGCCAACTCCGGGACCGAGGCGATCACCTCCGTGCTGCGCCTGGCCCGAGCCGCCACCGGCCGGATGAAGGTGCTGACCTTCGACGGGCACTACCACGGGTGGAGCGAGACCATACTGCGCGCCGGGAAGGCCAACTTCTACGAGCCCGCGCCCGAGGGCACCGCCCCGCTGCCCGGCGCGCTGGGCATGATTCCCGAGGCGCTCGACCACACCCTGCAGATCTCCTGGAACGACCTGGACGCCCTGCGCGCCGTGTTCGAGGCCCATGGCGACGCGCTCGCGGCGGTGATCTGCGAGCCGGTGATGGCCA
>PLIQ01000193.1:0-688 GCA_003140115.1 Actinomycetota bacterium
CCACCGACCAGCAGACCACGGCCAGCTCCGGATGCTGCATCGGCCAGGCATGGATGGTGGCGGCGGGGTTCGGGTTGCCGAACAGGTGCCGGGTGGCGGCGGCCAGCGCGGACATCGGGTTCCACTCCGCCACCGGCTGCAGCCAGCCGGGCATGCCCTGGGTCGGCACGAACGCGCTGGAGATGAAGGTCAGCGGCAAGAAGATGAGGAACCCGGTCTGCTGGGCCGCCTCCGGGCTGCGCAGCACCATGCCCAGGCAGACGCCCGCCCAGGTGAAGGCGTAGCCGAACAGCAGGGCCAGCGCGAGCGCGGCGATCACGTCCGGCGCGTTGGTGTGCACCCGCCAGCCGATGGCCAGGCCGACGCCGACCACCACGACCGTGCTGATGATCTGGGTGAGCAGTTCCGCGATCGAGCGCGCCACCAGCACCGCCCAGCGGGACATGGGCAGCGACCTGAACCGGTCGACTATCCCGGTGGACATGTCGCTGACCAGGGCGACCGCGACTCCCGGCGCGGTCTGGGCCAGGCCCATGCCGAGCATCCCGCCGATCAGGTACTCGTGGTAGTTCCCGCCGCCGGGCAGGGCGATCGCGCCGCCGAACACGTACGCGAACATCAAGATGAAGATGACCGGCTGGAACGTGACGTCGGCCAGTGTCTCCGGCTCCCGCCTGATCCGCGCGAG
>PLIQ01000193.1:702-5741 GCA_003140115.1 Actinomycetota bacterium
GCTGGCGTGGCCGGTGCTGCTGGCGTGGCCGGTGAGGGCCAGGAATACGTCGTCCAGCGAGGCCCGCTGAATCGTCACGTCGTTGACCTCGACGCCGGCCACGTCCAGGGCGCGCACCACGCGCGTGGTCAGCCCTTCGGCCGCCACCACCGGAACGGACAGGTGCAGCCCGTCGGGGTCCGGCTGGACCGCGCCGGTGGCGAACGGCTTGACCGCGACGATCGCCGCCTCGAGATCGGAACCCGCGGCCAGCACGACGTCCAGGTGCGCGCCGCCGATCGAAGCCTTGAGCTGGTCCGGTGTCCCCTCGGCGATGACCGTGCCGCCGTCGATCACCGCCACCCGGCGGGCCAGCTGGTCGGCTTCCTCCAGGTACTGCGTGGTGAGCAGCAGGGTGGTCCCCTCCGCGGCCAGCTCGCGCACGATGTCCCAGGTCATCGCCCGGGCGTTCGGGTCCAGGCCGGTGGTCGGCTCGTCCAGGAACAGCACCGACGGATAGCCGATCAAGCTGGCGGCCAGGTCCAGCCGCCGCCGCATCCCGCCCGAGTAGGTCTTGACCGCGCGGCTGGCCGCCTCGGTGAGGTTGAACCGCTCGAGCATCTCGTCCGCCCGGCGCCGCGCCGCGCTCGCGGTGAGCCTGCTGAGCTGGCCGATCATGACCAGGTTGGCGCGGCCGGTGAGGTATTCGTCCAGCGCCGCGTACTGCCCGGTCAGCCCGATATGCCGCCGTACCTCGGCGGCCCCGGTCACCACGTCGTGCCCCAGAACCTGCGCCCGGCCCCCGTCCGGGCGCAGGAGCGTGGCGAANNGCCAGGTCGAACCCGGCGAGTGCCTTGGTCTTCCCGTAGTTCTTGACTAGCCCCTCCGCCGCGATGGCTGGAGTCTCGTTCATTGCCGCTCCCCGTTACTTGCTACTCGTACGCTGTACGTCCCAGTACGATGTACCATAGCAGTACGGTGTACGAGAGTGCAAGCAGATAACGGAGCGCGGTCCTGGCGTGGCTGGCGGCGGTGGTTTCGGGCATGCTTGGACGACGGAAGGGGCAGGCATGGACCCATCAGGCGAGCGCGGCGAGGAGCCGTGGCCGTTCTTCCGGCGTCCGCGCGATTACCCGCGTCCCGGCCGGGCGTCCCGTGAGGAGGCGCGCGATCAGCGGATAGCCGAACACATTCAGCGGCACCGGGAGCACGGGGCGCGGCCGCCCCGCCGGGCCAGCGGGCTGTCCCGGGACGAGATCGTCCGCACCGCGATCGCGGTGGCGGACGCCGAGGGCCCGGACGCGATCAGCATGCGGCGCATCGCGCGAGAGCTCGGCGCGGGCGTGATGTCCCTGTACTGGTACGTCGGGTCGAAGGAGGAACTGCTCGACCTGATGCTGGAATCGATCGAAGCGGAGGTCGAGGCGCCCGAGGCGTCCGGCGACTGGCGGGCCGACCTGACCACGTTCGCCCACCGGATCCGGGCCGGCATGCGGCAGCACCCGTGGGCGCTGGAGTTCATCTACAGCAGGCCGCCGACCGGCCCGAACGACGCGCAGAACCTGGAGCGCCTGATCGGCCTGCTCGACGGGTTCGGGCTGGACGCCCCCCTGACCATGGGCATCCTGGGCACGGTCGGGACCTACGTGATCGGCGCGGTGATCCGTGAGGCCCAGGAGATCCGCGTCCAGCGGGACCAGGAGAGCGCCGAGGCGGACCTGACGCCCGAGGAGGTTCGCGCCGAGCACGACCGCTTTCATGAATGGTTCCAGGCCTCCGGCCGCTACCCCAGGATCACCCGCCTGATGGAAACGGGCTTCGACCCTGACGACCCGGAAACCAGGGACGAGCGCTTCGAGTTCGGCCTGGACTGCCTGCTCGACGGCATCGCGGCCCGCATCCCCGCTAGCCCCGCTGATCCAGGCCCTCGCGTCCGGGACGGTCACGCCGCGCCCACTGGCTCGTGATCAGCGGCAGGCTTGGACCCTGGCCCTGGACGTACCATCGGGCCAGGGTCTCCAGCCAGTGAGGGGAGTGGGCCGGGATGAGCATCGGCCGCCGTATCGCCACCCTGTTCCGGGCGAAGGCGAATAAGGCGCTGGATCGCGCCGAGGATCCCCGCGAGATTCTCGATTACTCCTACGAGCAGCAGCTTGAGATGGTGCAGAAGGTACGCCGCGGGCTGGCGGACGTGACGACCAGTCGCAGGCGCGTCGAACTGCAGGTCACCCAGCTGCGGCTATCGGCCGGCAAACTGCAGGACCAGGCGCAGCAGGCGCTCGCCGCCGGGCACGAGGATCTCGCTCGTGCGGCGCTGATCCGCCGGGCGGCGGTAACCTCCCAGATCAGCGACCTGCAGGGCCAGCAGGCGTCACTCCAGGCGGAGCAGGACAAACTCACCCTCGCCACGCAGCGGCTGCAGGCGAAAGTGGATGCGTTCCGCACTCGTAAGGAGAGCATCAAGGCCGCCTACACCGCCGCCGAGGCACAGACCTACGTCGGGGAGGCGGTCAGCGGGATCTCCGAGGAGGTGGGCGACATCGGCCTGGCCATGCAGCGCGCTCAGGATAAGACCGAGCAACTGCAAGCCCGGGCGGCCGCGCTGGACGAGCTGATGGCCTCCGGCGCCCTGCAGGACGCTACCGTGCCCGGCGGACGCGACGACGTGCAGTCTCAGCTGGATGCCCTGACCGCAGGCCATGACGTGGATGACGAGCTGACCCGGATGAAGGCGCAGCTGCCTGCATCCGCCGCCCCGCCGGCCGTGGAGGGGCCCAGGACGGCATCAGCCGATCCGCCGGCCTCACCGCCAGAGCAGCAGGACCCCCGCGCCCCGCGGTGACATCCGGGGCCGGGTACCACGCGGTTCAGGCCGTTCGGGGCCTGGTGCGCAACCCGCTCATGCCGCCGTCGACCGCGAGCGCGGTGCCGGTGGTGGCCCCGGCGAGCGGGCTGGCCAGGTACGCGATGGCCGCGGCGACCTCCTCCGCGGTGACCAGGCGGCCCATGGGCTGGCGGGCACTGAGCGCGGCCCGCTCGGCCTGCGGGTCGGCCGCGGCGTCGAGCAGCCGGCCCACCCACGGGGTGTCGACCGTCCCCGGGTTCACGCAGTTNNGCCACGTGGTCGGCCGCCATGGCCAGCGTCAGCGCGTAGACGGCGCCCTTGCTGGCGCAGTACAGGGCCCGCTGCGGCAGCCCCGCCGTGCCCGCGATCGAGCAGGTGTTGACGATGGCCGCCCGGCCGTGCTCGCGCACCGCCTCGCGCAGCAGGGGCAAGGCGGCCCTGGTGGTGCGGACGATGCCGAGCACGTTCACGTCGAGCACCCGCCGCCACTCGTCGTCGTCGTTATCCTCGACCGTGCCCGCCGCCCCGATGCCCGCGTTATTCACCAGGATGTCCAGCCCGCCGAGGGCCTGACCGGCCTGCGCCACGGCCGCCCGGACCCCGGCATCGTCGGTCACGTCCGCGATGACCGGGTAGATGCCGTCCCCCGCGGCCCCGGGATCCTCCGCGGCCCCGGGATCCTCCGCGGCTCCGGCATCCTCCGCGGCCTCCGGGGGCTTAACCCGGTCCAGCACCGCCACCCGTGCCCCGCGAGAGGCCAGCAGCCGGGCAGTAGCCAGCCCGATCCCCGAGGCGCCCCCGGTAACCAGTGCCGCCAGCCCGGCGAATTCCGTCGACTGCTCCGCCATACATCCGATGTATCACATCCGCCCGTCCGCCGGCGAAGCATCCTTAACCCCGTCGCGGAGACTTGCCGAAAACCAGCCAAGTTCGACTACCTGGCCCGCCGCCAGCCAGACTGGAGCTCGCGGTGATCAGGGGCCGGTGGTCCGGTCACCGCACGGGAGGCGGCCTGCCTTCCGCGGTGGCACCGAGGTCGGCGCTCCATCCGGACTTCTGGTAAGCAGGGTGAAAGGCCGAGCGGAGAAACTCCACAGCTGCGGCATGCGGGTCGGGGGCCGCGCGGACGTCATCCCAGTCCAGGATGTACTCCCCCAGGGCCTCGTCCCAGCGAGCGGCCGCCGGGGACAAGGTAGCGCCGGCGAAGCCGGGCGGCGCCGGATAGGCGTAGGCGTAGAAGGCCGCCCGGTGATGGGCGTCCCCAGGCCACCAGCCGACCACGACCTGCTGGGCGTCGGATGCGTTGCGCGTGATGAAGCCGTTAGAGGGCGGCTCGGCCGGAGCACCGGAGAACATCACCACGCACAGGTCGAACGAACCCCACCAAGCGTTGACCGCCGTCGACCGGCCCCGGTACGGCGCCCGGAACGCCGCGAGCGCCAGCGCCGCCTGGGTGGCCGCGGCGAAGTAGTCCTCAACCTGGCCCGGGTCGTAGCGGGCGTGGTCGTAGTCCTCGTCCAGCGGCACGCTCCACGGAACTTCCTGCGGCACCGGGTTGATGCGCACCGCCCCGCCCGCCCGGGCCACCGCCCCCAGAACATCCCTGGTTACCTCCGCCACCGCCCGGTCCGGGACCAGCGGCACCCGCTGCACCGATCCGCGGCTGTGCTCCACCACCGCCTCGTGCGCGTGCAGGTCCAGCGCCACCACCAGCGACCCGGAGCCATCCGGCGCCCGCAGCGCCCCAGTCTCCCAGCCGCGCGCGGTCAATCGCAGCGCCGCGTGCAGCAACTCCGGCTCGGGCGGCGCGAGCTCCACGGCCAGCTTGCCGAGCACCTGAGTGTGGGCATGCAGCGTGTCACATGTCGCACCCCACCGGTCGTAGGAAACCGCTGGCCAGTCCTCTGTCATGATGTGCTCCCATTCGCGGTCTCGCATCCGCGCGGCGACGCGCGGGTCAGATCGGGCCAGCCCGACGCTGCCTCCAGTACAAACTTCCCTCTACCACCAAGTCTCACGTCAAGCTGTACTACCTGGCGGCGGGGGGCGGTGCTGGCGTCAGTGCCTGGCGCCGAGCCGAACGCCCACATGGGCTCCCGCGGTGCCGTCACCGTCCTGGCCGCCGGGCGCATCCGCCGGTTCCGGCTCAGAATGCGACGCGATCGTTTACTGCCGCGTCGCACACCCTCGCCACCGTGTCGTTTCCCGGAAATGT
>PLIQ01000365.1 GCA_003140115.1 Actinomycetota bacterium
CGGATGAACTGCTCGGGCAAGCATGCGGCGATGCTGGCGACCTGCGCCGCGAACCGCTGGCCGGCCGCCGGGTACCTGGCGCCCGGTCATCCGCTGCAGCAGGCGATCCGGCGCACCGTCTCCGAGCTGGCCGGCGAACCTGTGAGCGCCACGGGCGTGGACGGCTGCGGCGCGCCGTTGCTGGCGCTGACGCTGACCGGGCTGGCCCGGGCGTTCCGGGCTCTGGTGCTCTCGGCGGCGGGCACGCCGGAGCGCCGGGTGGCTGACGCCATGCGCGCCTACCCGGAATGGACCAGCGGCACCACCCGCGACGAGCGCAAGCTGATGGATGCCGTGCCCGGCCTGCTGGTCAAGGGAGGCGCCGAGGGCGTCGCGGCGTTCGCCTTCGCGGACGGCAGGTCAGGGGCCGTCAAGATCGACGACGGGATGGCGCGGGGCCGGACCCCGGTCACGGTGGCGGCGCTGCGCCTGCTCGGGGCCGTCGTCCCGGACGCACTGGCCACCGTTCCCGTCATCGGCGGCGCGGCCGAAGTGGGCGCCGTCCGCGCCGTCATCTAGGTGACGAGGAGCAGGTGTAAGGCGCCTGCTCTAAGATGACGCGGTGAGCAAGAAGACCCGGCCGCGCCGTCACCCGGTCCCGGCCAGCGCCCCTGGGCGCGAGGATCCCGGCAACCTTGTCGAGCGGATGGTAGGCAGCCTGTGGCGGGCGGTGGCCGCAGGCGACCTGCTCCGAGCCGAGCTTGAGGCGGCAACCTGCATGGCCCTGCCGCGGGTGGGCCAGCTGGCTCCCGGCGACGCGCAGGCCTTCATCTCCAAGGTGCTGGTGAAAGAGGCGATCCGGCAGCCCTCGGCGGACGGCGCCGCGATGCTCCGGCTGCTGATGGCCTTGGGCTCGCCGGCCACCAAGAGGTCAGCCAGCCAGGCGCTGGGCCAGCTGACCGAGGCCGGCATGTACCCGCCGGACTGGGTGACCGGGGCCGGGAAGGCGATCCCGGTCCAGGCCTGGCGCCGGTACGACGTGTTCGGCGACGACGAGGCCATCGCGGTGACGTTCCGCTACGGCGACGCGGAACACGGCGTCGTGGGACAGATCGACCTGACCGGCATCCCGGTCGCGGTCGCGGTCGGCGTAGCCACCAGCGCGGCCAGCCTGATCGAGGCCATCAACCGCGAGGACGACCCGTTCGATCGCACCGAGCAGATCGACCTGGCCGAGGCGCGCCGCCACCTGGAGGCGCCGCTGGCCCGGGGGGACGAGCAAGCCGGCGCCGGCGCGTCCGTGGACACCGTCGCGTACCTGCCGGTGGCGCGGTCCCGGGTCCGGCGTCTGCCCGCCGAGGGCGCCGCGGCGGTCCCGGTCTTCACCGCCGCCGATCGCGCGGCCGCGGTGGACGACTTCCTGAAGAGCCCGCTGGCCGCCGACGTAGTGGCGGCCGACGAGGACACCGCGCGGTTCTGGGCCGAGGTGCTCACCGGTTACAGCAGCCGCCTGCCCGGCGAACCGCCCGGCCAGGTCGGCCCGCGCAAGCTCGCGCACCTGCTGCTCGGCCACGTGCCGAATACCTTCGATCTGTCTGTGGAGCAGCGCCAGCACCTGGAGCCAGTGGTGACCGCGTGGACCGGTTGGTCGGCGGAGCACCGCGGCCTGGACGAGGCCGCGACCGCGCGGCTGACGGAGAGCCTGCCCCAGGTGTTCGCCCGGTTCGGCCCGGCCTACGACGATCCGGAAGCGGTGACCGCTCGCGGCTACCTGGCCGACCTGGCGGTCAGCGACGCCGACGTGTCGGGGCTGGCCACCCAGGTGGCCCGCCGCGTGTTCGCCGTGCCGCTGCCAGTCTCGGCCTCGGACGGCACCCCGGTGCAGGTCAGTGATCCGGCGGTGCGCCGCGCGCTGACCCAGGACGAGTTCGGCGCGTGCACCCCGCACGCCGGCCTGACCCAGGAGGAGTTCCTGGTCGCGGTGCACCGCGTCATCGCCGAACTGTGGGACGACGACCCGCAGGAGACCTTCCAGGCGGCCCGGCGCATGTTCGCCTCCGGCGCCGACCGGCACGACATCATCCACACGCTGGCCGAGAGGCCCGCGTGACCTAGGGGTCCAAGACCGCGCAGAGCCGGGCGAGCGCGGTGGTGTAGGCGTGTTCGGGCGGGCGGCCGTAGCCGATGACCAGGCCCGCCCGATCGGCGCTGGCGCCGGGGGCCCGGAAGCTTTCTAGTCCCTGCAGGGCCAGGCCGTGCCCGGCCGCGCGGGTGATCAGCTGCCGCTCGGTCCCGGGGCCGGGCAGTTCGAGGACCGCGTGCAGGCCGGCCGCGATCCCGGTGACGTACCGCTCCTGCCGGTGCAGGGCGGCCGACAGGCGGTCACGGCGGCGGCGGTAGGCAATCCTGGTGCGGCGGATCTGCCGGTCGTAGCCGCCGGAGTCGATGAACTCGGCCAGGATGAGCTGATCCAGGCCCGACGGGCCCCCGGTGAGCTGCGCGATCACCGCGTCCAGCAGCCGCTGCGGGACGACCAGCCAGCCGAGCCGCAAGGCCGGGGCCAAGCTCTTGCTCGCCGTGCCGGCGTAGATGACGTGTTCGGGAGCGAGCGCCTGCAGCGCGCCCACCGGCTGCCGGTCGTACCGGAACTCCCCGTCGTAATCGTCCTCGATCACCACCCCGCCCCAGCGCGCCGCTTCCCGGCGGCGCTGCGGGTGCAGGGTTACCCCGAGCGGGAACTGGTGGGCCGGGGTCAGCAGCGCGGCGTCCGCCCCGTCGGCCACGCCGATCACGGCGCCGCGGCCGTCGACGGGCAGCGGGCGCAGGCGCAGGTCCTGCCGTTGCGCGAGGTCGCGGTGGGCCTGGTGGCCGTAGGCCTCCACGGCGAGCGTGGCCGCCCCGGCCGAGTGCAGCGCGGCACAGGTGACGGCCAGGCCGTGCGCGAAGCCCGCGCAGATCACGATGCGGCCCGGATCGGCGGCCACGCCCCGGGCCCGGGCCAGGTAGCCGGCCAGCGCCGTCCTCAGCTGCGGGAGCCCGCGCGGATCCGGGTAGTCCAGAAGCAGGCGGGGAGCGGTGGACAGGACCTTTCGGGCCGTCGCTAGCCACGCGCCGCCCGGGAAGGCGGACAGGTCCGGGACGCCCGGACGCAGGTCATAACGGGGAGCGGTGACCTCGGGGCGGGCCACCGGGCCCGGGCCGGGTTCGGCGGCGCGGCGTTCGGCGACCGAGGTGCCCGAGCCCGTCCGGGCGGTCAGCCAGCCCTCCGCGACCAGCTGGTTGTAGACCTCGGCCACCGTGTTGCGGGCCAGGCCCAGATCGGCGGCCAGGGCCCGCGAGGACGGCAGCCGGGTGCCGGGCCCCAGGCGGCCGGTCCGGACGGCGTCGCGGAGCGCCGTCTCCAGGCCGAGGCGGACGCCCTTCGGGCTCTCGGGTCCGGCCAGGTCCAGGTGCAGGTCGACGCTGGCCTGGCGGGCCCGATCGTCATCTTTGGCCCATGTTTGCGACATAGAAATGGACCTTATCTTGGGCCGCTTACCGCCGTAGGGTCGGTGTCATGACGATGACGAGCGACACCACGCAGATACCGGTCCGGCTGGACTTCGACACCCTCGCCGCGGGCTTCGCCCGCGCGATGGCGCACCTGGACCAGGCCGCGACCAAGGAACTCGACCGCGCGCAGATCGATCCCCGGCTGCGCGAGCTGATCCGGATCCGCGCCTCGCAGCTCAACGGCTGCGCGTACTGCATCGACATGCACACCAAGGACGCGCGCGCGATCGGCGAAACCGAGCAGCGCATCTACGGGCTGGCCGCCTGGCGCGAGACGCCGTACTTCACCGCCCGTGAGCGCGCCGCACTGGAGTTCGCCGAAGCCGTGACGCTGCTCGCGGACACCCACGTGCCCGATCGGGCCTACCAGGCCGCGGCCGCGGAGTTCAGCCCGCAGGAGGTGGCCGCCCTGGTCAGCCTCATCGTCACGATCAACGCGTGGAACGCGATCGGGGTCAGCACCCGGGCCTGGACACCCGGCTCGTACCAGCCCTGAGAGGGCGGGGGTCAGCTGGTGAGCGGGGCGGGGTGGGCGCGCCAGACCGACGGTGAACGGGCGGGCAGCGCGGCGCGGCCGCCCGTCCAGAGCAGCGACGTCCACGGGTCGATGTCGGCGAGCTCGGCCCGGGCCTGCGGGTACAGCCGGGCCAGGACGCGACGGCACACATCGCGCGACGGGTCGAGGCTGAGGCCGAAGCCCTGCGCAATATCGTTGCCGTGCAGGAGCGCCTCGTTGCAGCCCAGCGCGGCAAAGCCCTCCGGGTCGGCGATCCCGGCCGGATGAAAGGCCCGGACGTGCGCGGGTGACGTGCGCACCATCGAGGCCAGGACCCGCCCGCCGGTGACGGCGAACTCCAGCACCTCGGCCGGGGAGGCGTCCTTTTCGGCCGTGGCCACGGCCCGGACGTACCGCGTGGTGGGCTGGACAGCGAGCTGCCAGGCGTAGGAGAGCAGGCAGTCGCCGATGTGCTCCGCGGTATGCCAGCAATCCCACTCCAGGCTGCCCGCCCGTACCGACCAGTCCCGGTCGGTCAGGGGCAGCAGGGTGCTCATGACGCACGCGGTCGCAGCGTCAAGGTCACCGGCGGTTACGGTCATGATGCTCCGAGCCTACGATCATGGGCGGCCGAGCATGACCGGTTCGCCGGTAGTAACGCCATCAGCGGTGCCGCGCCGGTCGATGCGGGCCAGCGCCGGCAGGGCCAAGATCCCGCAGAGCAGGGTGGGCACTCCGCCGATGACCAGGGCCCACCGGGCTCCGGCGGCCTGACCGACCCAGCCCACGATGGGACCGCCGATGGGCGTGGACCCCAGCCAGGCCAGGGCCCACAGGGCCATGACCCGGCCGCGCATGGTCGGCTTGGCCGCGAGCTGCAGGGTGGTCTTGGCCAGGGAGTTGAACGTGATGCTCCCGTAGCCGACGAAGACCAGGGCGGCCAGCTCGAGCGGCAAACTCGGCGCGGCCGCCGCGGCCAGGATGGCGACGCCCCAGCCGATGGCGGCCAGGCACAGGGCGCGCGCGCGGGGGCGCGGCCGGGCAGCGGAGACCAGCCCGCCGAAGACCGCGCCGACGCCCATGACCGAGGCCATCACGCCGTAGGCGGCGGCTCCGCCACCGAAGACCTTGGTCGCCATGAGCGGTAGGGAGACCTGGAACTCCCAGGCCAGCGTGCCGATGACCGCGATCATCACCAGCGGGATAAGCAGTTCGGGCGTCGAGCGCACGTAGCGGAGGCCCTGCCGGACCTGCCGCTTTTGCCGGCGCACGCGCGCGGCGGGGAACAGCTCGGACTTGCGCATGGCCGCGAGCGAGATCAGCACGGCAGCGAACGACACGGCGTTGACCGTAAAACAAAGGGCCAGGCCGATGGTGGCGGCGATCACCCCGCCCAGCGCGGCGCCGAAGACGCGGGCCATGTTCATCGCGACGGAGTTGAGCGTCACGGCGTTCGGGAGATCCTCCGCCGTCACCATCTCGGAGATGAAGCTCTGCCGGGCCGGGTTGTCAAACACGTTGACGAAGCCGAGGGCCAAAGCGAGCAGGTAGACGATCCACAGCCGGATGGAGCCGGTCCCGACCAGGACGGCGAAGGCGGCCGCGAGCAGCCCGGAGAGCGTCTGGGTGACGAAGAGCACCCGCTGCTTGTCCATCCGGTCCGCGAACACCCCGCCGATCGGCCCGAACAGGAACATGGGCAGGAACCGGACCGCGGTGGTCAGGCCGAGCTGGGTTCCGCTATGGGTGAGGTCCAGTACGACGAACGACTGGGCCACGGTCTGCATCCAGGTCCCGGCCACGGAGACGAGTTGGCCGAAGAAGAAGAGCCGGTAGTTCCGCTGCCGGAGCGACGAGATCATCTGCCGCGGCTGGAACCGCAGGCGTTCGGCCAGAGAAAAGGGGCGCACTGGCTCCCCGATCGTGAGCTTTTTACTTGCCTGACGGCAAGTATATGCCCTTAGCTGCGCTAATTATTCCCCGCTGGCGTGCAGCCGGGCCTTGATCTCCGGCTTCAGGACCTTGCCGACCTTGGAGCGGGGCAGGTCGGGCCAGACTTCGACCTGCTTAGGGGCCTTCACGCTGCCGAGGCGTTCCTTGACAAAGGCGCGCACGTCGTCGGCGGTCACGGCCTGGCCGGGCCGTAGCTGGAGGACCGCGGTGACCCGCTCACCCCACTTGTCGTCGGGCAGGCCGAGGACGGCGCAGTCCTGGACGGCGGGATGTGCGAGGAGGACCTGCTCGACCTCGGCGGAGTAGACGTTGAAGCCGCCGGTGATGATCATGTCCTTGGCGCGGTCGACGATGAACAGGTAGCCGTCGTCGTCGAGGTAGCCGATATCCCCGGTGTGATGCCAGCCGTACCGGGCGGCTTCCGCGGAGGCCTGCGGGTTCTTGTAGTAGCCGGCCATGACCAGCGAGCCGCGGATCACGATCTCGCCCCGCTCGCCCCGGCCGAGCAGGTGACCCTCGTCGTCCATGACGGCGACGGTGGTGAGCGGGGTGGGCCGCCCGGCCGAGGACAGCCGCTCGGTGGCGAGCGAGCCGTCGTCGCGGAAGTGGTCGGCCGGGGCCAGGGTGGAGATCATCATCGGCGCCTCGGACTGGCCGAACAGCTGGCCGAGCACCGGGCCGATCCTGGTCAGGGCCTCCTCCAGGCGGGTCGCCGACATCGGAGCCGCGCCGTACCACAGGCACTGCAGGCTGGTCAGGTCGGTCCCGGCCAGGCCGGGGTGATCCAGGAGCATGTAGATCAGCGTCGGCGGCAGGAACGTGTGGGTGATCTTGCTGTTTTCGATCAGGGCCAGGAAGTCGGTCAGGTCAGGCTTGGGCATGATGACGATCTCGCCGCCGAGCGTCATGACCGGGAAGCACAGCACCCCGGCCGCATGGGTCAGCGGCGCGAGGGCCAGGTAACGCGGGCGCGGGCGGAACGGATAGCTCATCAGCGTCAGTGCGGCCATCGTCTCGATGTTGCGGCCGGTGAGCATGACGCCCTTCGGGCGGCCGGTGGTACCCCCGGTGCCGACCAGCATGATGACGTCGTCGGCCGGCTCGGCCTGCCACGGTTCGGCGGGCTCGGAGCCGATCCACAGGTCGAAGGGGGTGGCACCGGAGGGCTCACCGTCGAGGCACACCAGGGTGGTCAGCCTGGGCAGGTCGGGCCGGATCTTGGCGACCAGCGGGGCGAACGCGGCCTGGAAGATCAGGCACGTGCAGTCGAAGTAGTCCAGCAGGTCGCGGTTCTCGGCCGCCTCGTTGCGCGGGTTGACCGGGCACCACACCGCGCCCGCCCGGGAGATGCCGAACACGCAGGAAAACGCGTCCGGGTCGTTGGCGGACAAGATGGCAACCTTGTCGCCGGGCCCGACCCCGGACCGGTCAAGCGCACGAGCGACCCGCCAGGACAGCCGCTGGACGTCGAAGTAGGTCAGCGTGCGCCCGTCCATGGTCAGGCACGGCGCCTCCTGGCCCAGGGAGGCGCCCTTGTCGAGGTAGTCGATCAGGCGCACTGTCTCTGGCTCACATGCCCATGCCGCCGTCGACGGGCAGGCCCGCGCCGGTGATGAAGCGGGCCGCGTCAGAGGCGAGGAACACCACCGCGTCGGCCATGTCCGCCACCTCGCCGAGGCGGCCCTGCGGGGTAAGGCCCACCACGGTGCCGATCGCCTCTTCCACGCTGGGGAACAGCCCGAGCGTCACCACGTCCTGGGCCAGCTGACTGCCCATCTCGGTGGGAACGAGGCCGGGATAGATGCAATTCACCCGGACGCCGTAGCCGAGCTTGCCGGACTCCATGGCGGCCACCCGGGTCAGCCGGTCGATCGCGGACTTCGTCGCGGAGTAGACCGCGATGCCGGGGAAGGCGATGGTGGCGGCGACCGAGGCGATGTTGACCACCGCGCCGCCGCGGCCCGCGGGGCCGTCCGGGCGCATGGCGCGGAAGGCGTGCTTGAGGCCCAGCGAGGTGCCCAGCACGTTCACTTCGAGCATCCGGCGGACGTCGTCCGGGTCCAGGTCGACGACCAGGCTGGTGACCTCGAGCCCGGCGTTGTTGACCAGGATGTCCAGGCCGCCCAGTTCGCGGATCGTGTCGGAGACCGCCAGCTCCCAGCTCGCATCGTTGGTCACGTCGAGCGGGAGAAACGAGGCGGTGGCGCCGGACTTCTTGAGCTCGTCGGCGGTCGCCTGGCCGAGGTCTTCGCGTATGTCGCCGATGACCACGGCCGCTCCGGCCCGGGCCAGCGCGGCGGCCATCCCGGCGCCGAGACCGCGAGCCCCGCCGGTGACCAGGGCCTTGCGTCCGGTCAGGTCGTACACGCTCATGCTGCATCTCCTCTGTGAGACGGCGATGGCCTGCGGCGCGTGGCCTGGGCCATGCGACGTAGATCACAGCCTAACCCTCGACGGCCTGTTCCAGCAGGCCCTGCTGAATCAGCTGGCCGGTGGAGGTTTTGGTGCCGTCGTGCGACTAAACGGCGTGATTCTTCGCTGTCCCGCGGCGATACCGGCGACCTTCGACTACCTTTGCGCCCGTGACCAGTGCGGCGGTCTAGCCGGTACAGCGGCGATACTGGTGGCTATGGGCGCGGAGGTGGGCGGTGGGTGATGACAGATTCACACCCGACGACGCCGACGAACTCGCCCGCTGCTTCGTGGCGCACGCGCCCAGGCTGTTCGGCCACGCCTGCGTGCTGGCCCGCGGCGACCGGGCGCAGGCCGAAGACCTGGTGCAGGCCACCTTCGAGGCCGCGGCCCGGGCCTGGCAGACGCTGCGAGGCCTGGCCGAAGGGCAGCTCCGGGGCTGGCTGTGGACCACGCTGGACCATCTGGCGGCGAGCAGCTTCCGCCGCGAGGCCGCGTTCCGCGACCGGCTGGCCAGAATCGAGGCCCGCTACCGCAAGACCCCGGCCGACCCTTCGGAACAGGCCTTCTCCTCGATCGTGCTGGAGCGATGCTGGCGGATCATCCAGGAGATGCCGGAGCGGCAGCACGCGGTCGCCTTGCTGCGCTGGCGGCTGGACATGAAGGAAGCCGAGATCGCCGAGATCCTCGGCATGGCCGAGACGACGGTCAGCACACAGCTGCACCGGGCGCGGCGCAAGCTGATCGCGCAGCTGGGACCCGATCACCCGTTCCCTTATGACGATCCGCAAGGACCATCGTCATGAGGGACCGCGGCGGAACCGGCAGCTCGCGGGAGGACTCGCGCGAGGATGAGTTGCTGTCCGGCCTCTATCAGCAGGTCGCCGAGACGCAGGAGCCGCAGTTCGCGGCGGGCTATGACCTCCAGGCGGGCCTGGACCGGTACCGAGGCTGGCTCGGTGAGCACAGCGAGGCGGCCGCGCGCCCGGGGCGCCCGGAGTGGAGCGCGGACCTCGCGGTCATCGAGCTGTACACCACGCAGTACAAGGCGCTGGTCCGGCTGGCCGCCATGCTGGTCCGGGACACCCAGACCGCCGAGGAGGTCGTCCAGGACGCGTTCATCGCGATGCACGACGGATGGCACCGCCTGAAGGACGCCGAGAAGGCGCTCGCCTACCTACGCCAGGCCGTGGTGAACCGATCCCGGTCCGTCCTGCGCCACCGGGTGGTGATCGAGAAGAATGCACCGAAACCGCCGCCGGATATGCCGAGCGCCGAACACGGGGCCATGGCCCTGTTCGAGCGTTCCGCGGTGATCGCCGCGCTCCGCGACCTGCCCGAACGGCAGCGGGAGGCGCTCGTCCTGCGCTACTACGGGGACCTGTCCGAAGCGCAGATCGCGGGCGCGATGCGGATCAGCCGCGGCGCGGTGAAAAGTCATACCGCGCGGGCCATGGCCGCCCTGCGAGCGGCCCTGGAGGACGACTAGCTACCGAGCCTGCGCTGAGCTCAGCTCGACCCGTGACCCAGTACGTCGGTGCCGCCCTGTTCGGCGCCCAGCTCATCGGTGCTGCCGGCCTCGGGGCCCAGCTCATCGGTGCCGCCGGCCTCGGGGCCCAGCTCATCGGTGCCGCCCTGTTCGGCGCCCAGTATGTCGGTGCCGCCCGCTTCGGCTCCGAGCACATCGGAACTCACATACTCGCGCTCATCCCTGGCCGGGGAATCAGATGTCATCGTGGCCTCCTTCGGCGTTGTCCGGCCTCAAGTCTTCCCATCCGCAGTCTTTCCCATCCGCCGGGCAGCCGCCAGCGTTTACCCGGGGGGAAGTACCACGGCCGTTCGGCATAAATAGGCCTGTCCGAGACGGTACCCCCGCACCTTCCTCGGTACCGCCGCGGGGCCGACCTACTATGGGCGGTATGACCGCTCAGGACGAGACGAGCCGCGCTGCGATCCTCACCGTTGACGACGACCCGGGCGTGTCCCGTGCGGTCGCCCGTGACCTGCGGCGACAGTACGGTGCCCGGTACCGGATCGTGCGGGCCGAGTCCGCCTCGGACGGGCTGGACGCGCTGCGGCAGATGAAGCTGCGCGGGGACGTGGTGGCNNATGGACATCTACCCGGGGGCGCGGCGGGTTCTGCTCACGGCGTACGCCGATACGGGGGCCGCGATCGACGCGATCAACGTGGTCGACCTCGACCATTACCTGCTCAAGCCGTGGGACCCGCCGGAGGAGAAGCTGTACCCGGTGGTCGACGCGCTGCTTGATGCCTGGCTGGAATCGGACCACCGGCCGGTGTCGGAGACCAAGGTCGTCGGGCACCGCTGGTCGGCGCGGTCGTCGGAGGTCCGCGAGTTCCTGGCCCGCAACCAGGTGCCCTACCGGTGGTACCAGTCCGATGAGCCAGAGGGTAAGCGACTGCTCGACGCGGCCGGCGCGGACGGGCTGGCGCTGCCGGTGGTGATCACGCCGGACGGCGACCCGCTGATCGAGCCGTCCGACACCGAGTTGGCCGCACGGGTGGGGCTGGCCACCACGCCGTCGAAGGACTTCTACGACCTGATCGTTATCGGCGGCGGGCCGGCCGGGCTGGGCGCCGCGGTGTACGGCGCGTCCGAGGGGCTGCGCACGGTGCTGGTCGAGCGCCTGGCGACCGGCGGGCAGGCGGGGCAGAGCTCGCGGATCGAGAACTACCTGGGTTTCCCGGACGGGGTGTCCGGCGCGCAGCTGACCGACCGGGCCCGGCGGCAGGCCACCAAGTTCGGCGCCGAGGTGCTGACCACCCGCGATGTGGTCGGCCTGGAGGTCTGCGGTTCGGCCCGCCGGGTCACGTTCGCGGACGGCACCTCGATCGACGCGCACACGGTCATCCTGGCCACCGGCGTGTCCTACCGGCGGCTGGGCGCGCCCGGGCTGGACGAGCTGACCGGGCGCGGGATCTACTACGGGTCCGCTCTGACCGAAGCCTCGGCGTGCCTGGGGCAGGACATCTACGTGGTCGGCGGCGCGAACTCGGCCGGGCAGGCCGCGGTGTACCTGGCNNGTCGATGTCGTACTACCTGATCAAGCAGATCGCGGACATCCCGAACATCACGGTGCAGACCTGTACCGAGGTGATCGGGGCTTCCGGCGACGGTCATCTGGAGACCCTGACGCTGCGGAACACCGCGACCGGCGCGACCGAGACCGTGGACGCGCAGCTGCTGTTCCTGTTCATCGGGGCGGCGCCGCTCACCGACTGGCTGGGTGACGTCGTGGTCCGTGACAAGCTGGGGTTTGTGGTGGCGGGCCCGGACCTGTCGGTCGGCGGCGAGCGACCGCGCGGCTGGGAACTGGACCGGATGCCGTACCACCTGGAGACCAGCGTGCCCGGGGTGTTCGTCGCCGGAGACGCACATTCGGAGTCGGCCAAGCGGGTCGCTTCGGCCGTCGGGGAAGGCGCACTGGCGGTCATGCTCGTGCACCGTTATCTGGAGAAGACATGAGCGAGGCTACTGGGTCCTGGCCGTCCGAGGCGCTGAACTGTGACGTCAACGAGCTGCGCACCCTGTTCCTGTTCGAGAAGCTGACCGACGACCAGCTGCGCTGGCTGTGTGAGCGCGGGCGCGTTGCGCTTATAGATCCTGGGCCCGTGTTCGCCGAGGGTACGCCCGCGACCTGCTTCTACGTGCTGCTCGAGGGCACTATCGCGATGTCGCGCCGGGTCGGGACGGACGACATCGAGGTGAACCGGACCTCCCAGCGCGGCGTGTACGCCGGAGCGTTCACCGCGTACATGGGCGACCGGGTGTCACAGGTCTACATGAACTCGGTGAAGGCCGTCGAGCCAAGCCGGTTCTTCGTGCTGGACGCCGACACGTTCGCCGAGCTGATGAACGAGTGGTTCCCGATGGCGGTGCACCTACTGGAGGGAGTGTTCTTCGGCACCAAAAACACGCAGCAGGCCATCGGACAGCGGGAACGGCTGCTGGCGCTCGGCTCGCTGTCGGCCGGCCTGACCCACGAGCTGAACAACCCGGCCGCCGCCGCGGTCCGGGCCACCGCAGCGCTGCGCGAGCGGGTGGCCGGGATGCGGCACAAGCTGGGCATGATCGCGAGCGGGAAGTGGGACAAGGCCACGCTGGTCACGCTGATCCGGCTGCAGGAGGAGGCAGCCGAGCGGGCGCCGAAGGCGGTGGCGCTGAGTCCGCTGGAGACCTCGGACCGAGAGGACGCGATCGCCGACTGGCTGGAGGAGCGCGGCTGTCATGACGGCTGGCAGCTGGCGCCGACGTTCGTCGCGGCCGGCCTGGATACCGAGTGGCTCGACCACGTAGAGGCGGCGGTAGACGACCCGGACACGCTGGGGAGCGCGCTGCGGTGGCTGAACTACACCGTCGACACCGAGTTGCTGATGAACGAGATCGAGGACTCGACCACCCGGGTCTCGACGCTGGTGGGCGCGGCCAAGCAGTACTCGCAGCTGGACCGGGCCCCGTACCAGACCGTCGACGTGCACGAACTGCTGGACAGCACGCTGATGATGCTGTCCGGGAAATTCCCGGCGGGGATCTCCGTGATCAAGGACTACGACCGTTCGCTGCCGTCCATCCCGGCGTACGCGGGCGAGCTGAACCAGGTGTGGACCAACCTGATCGACAATGCGGTGTCGGCCATGGGCTCGTCCGGGGTGCTGACGGTACGCACCGGACGGGACCGGGAGTTCGTGTTCGTGGAGTTCGGCGATACCGGGCCGGGGGTACCGCCGGAGATCCGGGAGCGGATCTTCGAGCCGTTCTTCACCACCAAGCCGGTGGGCGAGGGGACCGGGCTCGGGCTCGACATCAGCTGGCGCATCGTGGTGAACAAGCACCACGGCGATATTGCCGTAGAGTCGGAGCCCGGCGATACCCGGTTCCGGGTACGGCTTCCGGTCACCCCTCGGGAGGAGAGCTGAATGACGGAGATCGCGGGCATCGACCCTTCGGTGCCGCCGAGCGGGACGGGTTGCGTCGAATGCAACGCCGCCGGCGGCTGGTGGCTTCACCTGCGCCGGTGCGCCCAGTGCGGCCACATCGGGTGCTGTGACAGCTCTCCTTCGCAGCACGCGTCCGCGCACGCCAAGCAGGCCGGGCATCCGATCATCCGGAGCTTCGAGCCCGGCGAGGACTGGTTCTGGAATTACGAGACCGAGGACTCGTTCGAGGGCCCGGAGCTCGCACCGCCGGAGTACCATCCAGTCGACCAGGGCGTCCCGGGGCCGACGTCACGCGTGCCGCGCGACTGGCGGTTCCACGTGCACTAGTGCGGGTTGTTCCGTCGTGTCGTGGGGCTGCCTTCGGCGGGGCGGGCCGGTCGTGAGATAACGTTTCATCGCCGCACCCGCATGCGCATCGGCATCCGCATCCGCACCCGCATCTGCATCCGCTGACGGAGGTGAGTGGTGACGCCCGACGGGACAGCGCAGATCGCCGTGTTCGTGGATTTCGAGAACCTCGTCCTCGGCGCGGTCAAGGAACTGCCCGACGAGACGAACCCCGCGCCGTATGAGGCGATCACGCGGCTTTGCCGCGGTTACGGAAACGCCTCAGTGCGCCGCGCGTACGCCGACTGGGCCAATCCACGCTTCGGCGGCCATCAGGAGGACCTGGCCATGAACGGCGTGGATCTCATCCAGGTCGCGCGGGTCGGCATCCAGAACAAGAACGCCGCCGACATCAGGATGGCCGTCGACGCCATGGAGACCCTGATCGTCCATCCCGAGGTCAGCGTGTTCGTGCTGGTTAGCGGGGATGGTGATTACTCGCCCCTGGTGCAGCGGCTACGGGAGTTCGGCAAGTGGGTGGTGGGCGTCGGCACTGAGGCCAACGCTAGCCGCAAGCTGGTCTCGGTGTGCTCGGAGTACAAGTACTGGGGCACGCTGGTCGCGGAGGTCGAACCCGACGCGCGGCCCACGGCGGCGTTCGACATCAGCGAGGCCGAACAGCTGCTGGTCCGGGCGTTCGAGGAGTCCAGCTCCGAGACGATGACGGCGGGCGGCCTGAAGAGCAAGATGCTGGCCCTTGACCCGGCCTTCGACGAGCACAACTACGGCGCGCGGAGCTTCCGTGCCTTCCTGGCCCTGCTGCCCAAACGGGTCCAGGTCGTGGAGACCTCCGGTCCGGACATCACGGTCAAGCTGATCGGGGAGCCGCGGAAGCCCACCAGGACGAGAACCCGCAGATCCTGAGGCGTCCGGGTGCGGTTTGGGGCCGCGTGCCGTCCGTGTGGCCGCGGTAGGGAAGCCCGCGGCAACCGTCGAGTGCCTGGAGGGACTGCTGGGAAGCCAGGTATGCCGCTTGGCTGCTTGGCTGCTTGGCCGGCGGACCTGCCGTCGCGCGCTCGCCAGCTGGTATCCCGCGCCCGGCGACGTCTGCCCCGTGGCTCGGGTCGGCGTCAAGCCGGGTCAGCCCGGCGGCGGTCTCAGCTGTCCCGCGGGTGTCCCACCTCACTGGCCCCGTGAACCCCATCCGCAACAGATATCGAATACGTATGCGATAAAATGAATATCTACGCGGAGGATTCGGGCTTATGGGTGATTTTTGGGTGCTATAGTGCACCAAATCCTCCCCGAAACCCGAATCCTCCAAGATCTTTTGCGGGGCTGGCCACACTGTGATCCGCTTACGCATCACACGCCACACGGATGCCATGAATAGGCGGGGCTACGGAGTGGTTCGGCGCAGGGTCTCGATAATGCGAGCGCCGTCATCGTAGGGTCCCTCGATGTACGTCGACTTGCCTGCGTTTACGACACGTCGATATCGGCCTTACCGGCAACCCGGCCGCCGGCCTGCAGCGGCTGATTCCTGAGCGGCGGCGCGGATTCCAGGGCCGTGATAAGCGGTACGCCTGCCCGTGGTTTCTATTTTGCTATCGAACGGCCGGCGGTGACAGGGCCAGGCAACGGGAAGCGCACCGCGTGGCGGCTATGGCTGGCGCGTGCCGGTTCCATGAGAATGCCCGAGAATAGTCGACTAGTTACATCAGGTAATCAATTCGTTCGTTTTACGCCGTAATTCGGGCTGATAAGTCACCTAAGATGATGCTCCAGTCACAGTAAGTCCCTGGGATGGGAGTATCCGTGGGGTCCTTGGACCTACCGGACCAGCCAGACGAACCGAAGCGGCCGGAGCACGGCGACGCGAGCCAGTTGACGCCCAAGCCCCGTGAGCTCCCCCACTCGGACGAACGCGGCCAGTACTACAAGGCCATGCAGGCGCACGTTCCCGCGGAAACGGCCGAGGAGGC
>PLIQ01000447.1:0-9313 GCA_003140115.1 Actinomycetota bacterium
TGGATCGCCGGCCTGCGCCTCACGATGACCCCGGTCGCCCGCGGCACCTGCGACCACGGCCACGCCGAGCCGGGATATCAACCGAGCCGCAAACTCCGGCACCTGGTCCGGGCGCGCAACGCCCGGTGCACCGCGCCGGGCTGCGGCCGGCCCGCGGCGCGCTGCGACCTGGACCATACCGTGCCATGGGACCAGGGCGGCATCACCTGTGAGTGTGATCTGGCTCCGCTATGCCGGCATCATCACCGGTGTAAGCAGAGCCAGGGCTGGAAACTCGAACAACCTAGCCCAGGGGTTCTGGTGTGGCGGACCCCGGCCGGACGGAGCTACGCCACCACCGCCACCGTGTACCCCCGCTAGGTGCGGTACGCCCCAGGTCGTGAAGCCGCCGGATCCGCTCGGAAGCTGGGCTGAGCCACGTTCGACAGCCCTCTGCCGTCTCACACTTGGCTCGCCCCGGGCTGGTGAGTAAGACTGATGGCCAGCAGTCCAGCGGAAACGGGATGAGGCAGCCTGGTCAGGCTTCTGCCTGGGCGGTGGCGGATGGTGGTAGGTCATGGACGGGGAGCCGGACATCTTGTCATCCGGGCCGCAATGGCGTCGCGGCGCCCGGTGGCCTTGGCCTAGGGCTAGGGCTAGGCCTAGCCCTAGCGGCTGGATCGCGATCGTGCTCGCAGTCCTGTTGGCCTGCGTGGGCGCGACGGTGAGCCTGGCGCTGCTTGCGGCGCACCAGGATGCCACGATCGACCATCTGCGTACGGCATTGCGGAATGCCTCCCGCCCGGCACCTGCGGCCGCGGCGCTGCCGGCGGTTTCTGGGAGCGCCATGTTCTCGCTCCCCGGCGCGGCGGGCGGCTCGTTTTCCGTGGTCGCGGTGGCCGTCCGCCCCGAGCCGGGCTCGGCGGCGCTCACCTGGCTGTTCGTCTACGGCCGGCACGCCAATCCTGGCCAGCGCTACGGCCTGCTGTCGGACACCTGCGGAGGCCAGTATGTCGCTGCGTACGACCTGGCGGAAGGTACCGCGGACCGGAACGGTGACCTCACGATCGTGGCGCCCAATCTGGATATCGACCCCCGGGCACCCGGTGTCTGGATCTCGGTGTACCGGTTGGCAGACGGCGCACCGCTGGGCGGCGTCCAGGGCCCGCTGACCGGCAGCGGCGCAAGGACCTTCAAGTCCGCGGCGCCATGCTGAGCGGGCCAGAATTCGGCCCCCAACACCGGCGAAAAGAAACGTACGCCAGCGATCGTTAATACGCGGCTTTAAATAAGTCCATTTCTGAACCCGCGCCCGCCCGTTATCAGGCGCGTTACCCATAACATGGCCTGGTGGCGGCGTTCCGCACACTGATATGCCCCGCCCCGACGGCAGGCGGGCAGACCGGCCTGGGACCGTTAACCGGCACCTGGCTAGTAACCCGCACCGGCAGGGCCGGTGACTGGCCATGACCAAGGCCCTGACCATCCGGGCCCGGCGCGAGCCGGGGTGCGTGGTCGTTACCGTCGCCGGCGAGGTCGACATCGCCACCGTGGCCCGGCTGCGCGCGCGCCTGTCCGCCCTGGCGGTCGGAGGCGTCCCGCTGGTGGCCGACCTGGACCAGGTCAGCTTCATCGACGCGACCGGGCTGGGGGCGCTGGCCGGCGCGGCCCGCCAGGCGGCCGCCCAGGGCTCCAGCATGTACGTGGTCTGCGCCCGGCCGCAGACCCGGCGGCTGTTCCGGGTCACTGGGCTGGACCGTCAGATACCCCTAGCCCGCGACCTGGCCGAGGTGCTCCGCGCTCTGGATCCGCGCTGACGACCAAGAGCGCGGCACGGATCAGCCGGAGGGCGGAGTCCTCGGCCCGGTTCACTCCCGTCGCTGCCGGTCGGCCACCCAGGCCGCGATCTGAGTGCGCGACCGGAAGCCCAGCTTGGCCAGGATGTTCGCCACGTGCCGGGCCGCGGTGGTCGGGCTGATGGACAGCTCGGCGGCGATGTCCTTGTTGCTGTGCCCGGCGGCGATCAGCGCCGCGATCTGCTGTTCCCGCCGGGTGAGCGAACTCGGCGGCGCGGCGGCCACCTCGTAGGTCTCCACCACGCTCAGCGTCCGGGCCGCCGCCGCTCCGGGACGCTCCTGCTCCAAAGCCAGGGCCAGGGCGACTGCGTCCTCGCTGCTCAAGGCCAGCCCGCGGGCCCACAGCCGGGCGACCGCGGCGTCGCCGAGACGTCGCGCCGGAGCCAGGTACCGTTCGGCCCGGGCGCCGGGCAGCGGCGGCAGCCCGGCGGTCTCCCGCAGCGCGCTGGCCGCCGCGATGAGCTGCACGGCGAGTTCGGACCGGTGCTCGTGGATGGCCAGGGCCGCGAACGCCTCCAGCCCGCGCGCCACGCCGATGCGCGCGCCGGTCGCGTGGCTGAGCTGGAGGCTCCCGGCCAGGTACTGCCGGGCCTCACGGGTCGCGCCGAGGTCCATGGCCACCCGGCCCAGGCCCGCCAGGCACCGCGCGATCTCCGGCCGGGCGCCGACCTCCTGCAGGATCGGCAGCGCCTCGACGTACCGGCTGTGCGCTTCCCCCGGGTGAGCGCGGAGCCGGGCCAGGTCGCCCAGGCCGAGCAGGGCCCGGGCGACGCCCCATTGCTGGTCGATGCGCCGCATGACGCTGACCGAGGCGCTGGCCAGCTGCTCAGCCTCGCGCAGCTTGCCCGTCCCGGCCGCGATGGCCGCCCGGGTGCCCAGCGCGTAGCCCTCGTTCCACCCGTCGCCCGCCGCCTGCGCGACGGCCAGCGCGCGGTTGGCGCAGTCGGCCGCCTCCTCGGCTCGCCCGGTGTGCAGCGCGATCTCGCTGAGCAGGTTCAGCGCGACCGCGGTCCAGAACGCGTCGCCGACCTCGCGGCACAGCTCTAGGCCCGTGCGGGCCAGCGGCTCGGCCGCGGCGGGGTCGCTGGACATGGCGAGCTGGGCGCGCACCACCGTGGCCGCGC
Organism: Actinomycetota bacterium; assembly: GCA_003140115.1. The sequence goes on from PLIQ01000447.1 coordinate 2,960, forward strand.
CCCGGACCCCGGCCGGAACACCCGAGGCCGCCTCCAGCGCCAGGAACGGGTCCAGCCACTCCCGGCCCTCGGCGAACATGCCCAGCACGATCCAGCACGGGCTGACCGCGGCGCACATCTGCAACCCGGTGTGCGCGTCGCCATGCTCCAGGCACCAGCTCAGCACCTGGGCCAGGTTGCCTGCCTCGACGTCGTACCGGCGGAACGTGTCCACCCGGGCCGGCCACGAGGCCGGGACCCGGGCCATCCCGATAGCCAGGTTCCGCTCCGCGGTCCGCAGGCTGTACTCGCGGAGCCGCAGCTGGAACGCGGCGGACTCGCCCGCGTCGGCCAGCAGTGCCGCGGCGTATTCCCTGATCGTGTCCAGCATCCGGTAGCGGGCCTGGCCGAGCACGGTCGGCTCCGGCGTCACCAGCGACTTGTCCATCAGCGCGGCGATCAGCTCGAGCACGTCGGCCGGCGCCATCGCCTGGTCGGCGCACACGGCCTCGGCCATCTCCAGCGACCAGCCCGAGAAGACCGACAGCCGCCGGAACAAGATCCGCTCGGCGGGCGTGAGTAGCTCATAGCTCCACGCGATGGTGGCGCGCAGCGTCTGGTGCCGGGGTGCCGCGGACCGGTCGCCCGCGGTCAGCAGTCCGAACCGGTCGTCCATGCGCGCCCTGATCTGCTCCGGTGACAGCACCCGGACCCGCGCCGCGGCCAGCTCGATCGCCAGCGGGATGCCGTCCAGCGCAAGGCAGATCGCGGCCACCGCCGCCGCGTTGCCCGCGTCGATGACGAACCCGGGACGCGCTGCCGCCGCCCGGTCCCCGAACAACCTCACCGCCTCGTACCGGACCGCCTCGGCCGCCCGTTCGTCCCCGGCCGTCCCCCCGGCCGTCCCCTCGGCGCCGCCCGGCGCGACCGAGAGCGACGGCACCTGCCAGACGGTCTCGGCCGCGATCCGCAGCGGCTCGCGGCTCGTGACCAGCACCCGCAGCCCCGGCGAACTGGCCAGCAGCCGCCCGCACGCCTCGGCGCACGCCTCGATCAAATGCTCGCAGTTGTCCAGCGCCAGCACCATGCGGCGCGGCCGCAGCGCGTCGGCCAGCGTGTCTAGCAGCGGCCGCCCGGCCTCCTCGCTGACGCCGAGCACGGCCGCCACCCGCGAGACCACCAGGTCGGGCTGGCGTAGGTCGGCCAGCTCGACGAACCACGTCCCGTCGGGATACTCCGCCGCCGCCGCGGTCAGGATCCGCAGCGCCAGCCGGGTCTTCCCGATGCCTCCGGGCCCGCACAGGGTCAGCGCGCGCGCCTGCCGCAGCATCCCGCGCAGCTCCGCGATCTCGCGCTCGCGGCCGATGAAACGGTTGGGCTCCTCGGGCAGATGAGCATGGACCTGGGCCACGTCACACGCCCCAGGCCCGGCCCGGCCCGGCCGCTAAGGTCATGCCGGAGCGGAGGCCTGATCGTGTCCGGGCAACGCTGGCCATGCCTTGAGTAAACCCGAATCCGCACCCGATGGGCAGCACTTGGCCCGGTTTCGCGCGCCGCCGCGGCGGCCAAAATACACAGTGGCCTACACATTCCGGGCGATGTGTCACCCCGGCAGAGTTTCATACCCTCGGCATGCTGGCGAGATCTGGGCCGTTTACCGGGGGAACGCTCACGGCGTCTCTGGTAGTGAGGCGGCCCAGCTCGCCGGCTTGAGCCCGCTGGGCGTCAGCCCGCCCCGAACAGGATCGCGTCGGTCACGTAGCCGCCGCCGGCCCGGCCGCCGAGCACGGTCCGGGCCGCGTTGGCGCCCGGGTTGTACCAGTCGACGAAGCTGAAGGCGACGTGCCCGTCGCAGCCGCCGCCGATCAGAAGCGGCAACTGGTCGCCATACGTGCCGAGCGGCTGGACCGTCCCGGCGTCCACGGCGCCGGGGATGCTGAGGATGGTGGCGGTGCCGTTCCGGTTCAGCCGCTCCAGCCAGGTCGAACCGCAGGCTGCGGCCTCGGCGTAGTTCCCGCTCGCCAGGTGCCAGGCGCCGAGGAACGCCGCGGTGTCGCGGGCGCTGGTTAGCTGGTCAGGCCGCCCCCCGGACAGCGGGTAGGCCAGCAGCTGGCCCGAACAGTCCGTCAGCACGCTCTGGCTGCTCCACCAGCCCAGCAGCCCGCAGCCGCCCGGCCCGTGCGTGGCCAGGGCCCGGATCGGCCGGCCGGCGTTGGACACGAGCTCCAGGCCGTTCTGGGTGTCGAAGACCAGCTCGGTGCCGCTCGCGTTCTCCAGGAAACGGCCGTCGATGGCGCCAGCCTGCGGGAATTGGGCCGGGTAGCACAGCTCGCGGACCCCGGTCAGGCTGAACCGCTGCACCGGCAGGAACCCGCCGTTCGGCGTGGCGCCGCCCTGGAACAGGACCGCGGTCCCGGTCGGCCGGGAAAACGAGAGGCCGGGGAACGGCGTGCCGGAGTACGCCGTGAACCTGGTGCCGCGGCCGGAGTGCAGGTTGAGCACGATGATCGACGCGGCCGTCGAGTTCGGGCCCTGGGCCAGGAACAGCGCGTCCGCTCCGGTCCCCGACCAGTCCTCGAGCATCGCGTTGGCCGGGGCCCGGCCGAGGCGGTACCGCTGGCCGCCCGGCGAGACCAGGTACAGCGTGCCCGGCCCGGTGGCCGACTGCGACCTGGCCAGGTCGCCCAGGATCCAGCCCCGGCCGACCCGGCGCCACGGCACGCCGGACGCGGTCCAGGAGGATGACGAGATCACGGCGCCGGCCGTGTTGCCCGCCGGACAGCTCACCCCGGCCGGACCCGCGGCCGTGGTGCTCAGCGCGCGAGCCGTCGTCGCCCCGCCCGCCATGACGCCGGCCAGCGCGAGCGTGCTCAGCGCGGTGGCGATCGCGTGCCGCCTGATCCGTCCCGCCCGTGTCAGCGAGAAGATGCCCATCTGAACCCCCCGTGGGCTGATCCGCCCATCCATGAGGACGCTGGCGGCGGCCCTTTGGTTGTGTCCCGAAGGGCACAGCCAGGGCACAGCCGGGTTCGCATATACGTCAGCTGACCGATGTCTCTCACTGCAACTTGCAGCAGCATTTGTCGTGCAACCCCCCGCCAAAGGACCTCCTATGACCATGACCACGATCGCGCCGCCCCGTCCGACCGAAATCCCCGGGCTCCCCGTCCGCCTGACCGCGGGTCCGGCCGCGGTGGCCGAAGCCCGCCGCCAGGTCCGCGCGGCCCTGCACCTGTGGCGCGCCCCGGTCGACCCGGACATCGCGGTCCTGCTGGCCAGCGACCTGGTCACGAACGCCATCCGCCACCAGCCGGGCGGCACGATCACGCTCGGCGTGCGGTGCGCTCCCGGCGGGCTCCGCGTCGACGTGCACGGCAGCGTCGACGTGCACGGCGCCATCGGGCCGGACCTGATCTTGGTCCGGACCCTCTCCGACGAATGGGGCTGCTACCCCACTCCCGCGGGTCAGGCGGTGTACTTCACGCTCGCCTGCCAGCGTGACGGCGGGGACGAGTGACCATGACCATTCACGCCCCGTCCGACACCACGTCGTTCGACGCCTGCCTGCGGCTGTTCGAGCGCTACCCGCTGGCGGTCGCGCGGCACTCGGCGGACGGCGGGTACCTGTCGATGGCCCTGGTCAACCGCGCCGCCGGGCAGGCCGGCTTCCTGGTGCTGACCCAGGCCCGCGAGGACTTGTTCGTCATCCGCTCCTGGGACCGCGACGACGGGTTGTACCAGGGCATCCGGCCGGGAGAACCGGTGTCGAGCACGATCCACCAGCTGATCACGGCCAGCATGCCGATTCCGCGCGACGGCGCGCTGCTCGGCTGGATCACCCACCGCCAGGTGACCGTGATGCTGGCTACCTACGCCCGGCAGCAGGCGCCCTGGGATGCCCCGGTCCCGGCCCCCGACCTCCGGGTCATGCCGATGGTCGGCACCAGCGAACTGCTGCACTGGCCGCCGTTCACCGCCAGCCCGCTCGACGACGGGCGGCTGTGGCAGTACGTCGAGTGGGGCGAGATCGTGGACATCGGCCCCCTGGTGGCCCGCAACGCAGGACGCGCGTTCTGGATCCCGGCCGCGGACCGGCGCGGCGCCCGGCACGGCTGCGTGGTGATCAAGGACAACCTGGTGGCCGACGAGTACTGGCTGCCGGCCGGCGTCTATCTGGACCACTGGACGCTGCGCGAGGGTCTGGCGGCCCCGTCCGCCGGCGAACTGCTCGCCTTCCCCGGCGTGACGGACCTGGCCCATCGCGTCCGCTGACCGCCCGGCCGCTAGCCCGGCCGCTAGCGCTGCCGCCCTCGCTGGTGGTTAATTGTTGGTGTCAGCGACATATCACGTTCAGCTCATAGATGAAGTCAGGCCGCCCGCCCGGTATCGTCCCTAAGTGTGGAGGACGTGATCCTGGCCGGCGATGTCGACGTAGGCGACGTTATCGTGCTGCCCGCCGCCGACGAGTCAGTCCTCGTCACCCGGGTGCGCTACGGCCACGGCGGGCTTATCTTCACGGTGACCCCGGCCGACGGCGAGTTCCCGGAAGAAGAGCGGCACGTAACCGTGACCACCGAAGTCCGCCTCCGCAAGCGCGGGCGCGACCTGGCCCGCTAGCGTCACCAACCTCCGACGCCGGCCGGCCGCCGCGAATCCGCCAGTGTTTGACTATGACCAGGCGGGTACGGGAGTCTCGGAACCCGCTCTGACCGCCGCCCCGCGCTTCCTGGAGGTTGTCGTGCCGACTCCAACCACCAACGTCGATCTTGCCCTGGCCGCCGAACTCGCCCAGCAGTTGCGGGTGGACTCGATCCGGTCGAGTACCTCGGCCGGGTCCGGCCATCCGACCTCCAGCATGTCCGCCGCCGACCTGCTGGCCGTCCTGGTCGGCCGGCACCTGCGCTATGACTGGGACGAGCCGCGCCACCCGGGCAACGACCACCTGATCTTCTCCAAGGGCCACGCCTCGCCGCTGCTGTACTCGGTCTACAAGGCGGTCGGGGTGGTGTCGGATGAGGAGCTGATGACCGGCTACCGGCGGTTCGGCTCCCGGCTGGAGGGGCACCCCACCCCGGTGCTGCCCTGGGTCGACGTGGCGACCGGGTCGCTGGGGCAGGGCCTGCCCGACGGGGTGGGCGTGGCGCTGGCCGGGAAGTACCTCGACGAGCTGCCGTACCGCGTCTGGGTGCTGTGCGGCGACAGCGAGATGGCCGAGGGCTCCATCTGGGAGGCGCTGGACAAGGCGTCGTATTACAAGCTGTCCAACCTGATCGCGATGGTCGACGTCAACCGGCTGGGCCAGCGCGGCCCGACCGACCTGAGCTGGGACACCGACACCTACGCGGCCCGCGCGGCGGCGTTCGGCGCGCGCGTGTTCGTCATCGACGGCCACGACGTCGCGGCGATCGACGAGGCGCTGGCCGAGGCGGGCGACCTGAGCGGCCATCAGCCGTCCGTCATCGTGGCCCGCACTCGCAAGGGCCGGGGTTTTTCTGAGGTCGAGGACCGCGAAGACTGGCACGGCAAGCCCCTGCCGGAACATATGGCCGAACGGGCCGTGGTGGAACTCGGCGGCGAACGCCACTTGCTGGTCCGTGGTCCGCGCCCGGCCAAGGCCGGCAAGTCCCGGCCCGCCGCCAACGGCGCCGACGTCAAGCTGCCCGCCTACCAGCTCGGCCAGAAGGTGGCCACCCGCCGGGCCTACGGCGACGCGCTGGCCGCGCTCGGCGCCCGCCTCGACGTGGTGGCCATGGACGGCGAGGTGAGCAACTCGACCTTCGCTGATGAGTTCGCCAAGGCCTACCCCGAGCGGTACTTCGAGATGTTCATCGCCGAGCAGCAGCTGGTCGCGGCCGCGGTCGGCATCGCCGTGCGCGGCTACCGGCCGTTCGCGTCCACCTTCGCCGCGTTCTTCACCCGGGCCTACGATTTCATCCGGATGGCGGCCATCTCCCAGGCCAGCATCCGCCTGGTCGGCTCGCACGCCGGCGTGGAAATCGGCGCCGACGGCCCGTCCCAGATGGCGCTGGAGGACCTGGCCATGCTCCGCGCGGTGCACGGTTCGACCGTGCTGTACCCGTCCGACGCGACCAGCGCCGCCGCCCTGACCGCGGCCATGGCCGACCTGGAGGGCATCTCCTACATGCGGACCACCCGCGGCGCCTACCCGGTGCTGTACGACGCCGGGGAGAGCTTCCCGGTCGGCGGCTCCAAGGTGCTGCGGGAGAGCGGCGCCGACCAGGTGACNNTGTCCGCCGCCGCCGCGGCCACCGGCGGACGGCTGGTCATCGCCGAAGACCACCACCCCGAAGGCGGCCTCGGCGCCGCGGTCCTCGACGCCCTGACCGGCGCCGGCCGCGCCGACCTGGCCGTCGC
>PLIQ01000447.1:9321-39310 GCA_003140115.1 Actinomycetota bacterium
CCGCGCCGATCCGCACGGTCGAGCACGAGTCGCCGGCCGTACGGGCCCGCCGCCTGGCCGCCGCGCGCCGCCGCGCCACCGCGCTGCTCGGCGGGGTCACGGTCTTGTTCATCGCCGTGACCGTGGCGGGCGTGCACGGGACCTTGCTCGGCTACGTGCAGGCCGGCGCGGAGGCGTCCATGGTCGGCGGGGTGGCCGACTGGTTCGCGGTCACCGCCCTGTTCCGCCGGCCCCTGGGCCTGCCGATCCCGCACACCGCGCTGATCGTCGAGCGCAAAGACCAGTTCGCCGCCACCCTGGGCCAGTTCGTCCAGGAGAACTTCCTCAATGCCGACGTGCTGGCCGAGCGGATCCGCGCCATCGGCCTGGTGCCCCGGCTGGCCGGCTGGCTGGCCGACCCGGACAACGCCGCCCGGTTCGCCGGGCAGGCCGCCGATCTGGTCGTTACGGTGGCCGAGGCGCTGCGCGACGAAGATGTCCAGCGCATACTGACCGCCGAGCTGACCCGCGCGGTCGGCTCGGTCGAGGTGGCGCCGCTGGCCGGGCGAGCGCTGCGGGTCATCATCGCCGAGGGCCAGCACGCCGAGCTGTTCAACGTCATCTTGGGCGCCGCCGACCGCTATCTGGGCGATCACGCCGCGGAGCTGCGCGAGATGTTCGAGGGCGAGGCCCCGCGCTGGGTGCCGGACGCGGTGTACCGGCGGGTCTTCGACCGGCTCTACCAGCGCTTGCGCCAGCGGCTGGCGGCGATGGCCGCCGATCCGGACGACTCGTCCCGGCGTCAGTTCGACGCGTGGCTGGCCGGGCTCCCGGACCGCCTGGAGACCTCCCCGGAGCTGCGCGAGCGCGGCGAGCGCATCAAGCGCGACGTGCTGCGCAGCGCCGCGCTGCGGGACTGGTCGTCGTCGCTGTGGCAGAAGGCCAAGGCGGGGCTGCGGATCCAGGCCGCCGACCCGGACTCCGAACTGCGCCGCCGGATGGCCGGCGTCCTGGTGGCGGCCGGCCAGCGCCTCGGGTCAGATCAGCGCCTCCAGGAGGGCCTGGAGCGAATGGTCGAGTCCGGCGCCCGGGCCCTGGCCGATCAGTTCCACGACGAGCTGGCCGGCCTGGTCACCGGGACCATCGAGCGATGGGATGCCCACGAGACGTCGACCCAGCTGGAACTGCTCCTGGGGCGGGACCTGCAGTACATCCGGATCAACGGCACGGTGGTCGGGGCGGGCGTGGGGCTGGCCTTGCACGCCATCGTGCTGGCCCTGGCCTGAGGCACCGGCCCTAACCGGCAGCCGGCTCGACGGCGGAAAACAAGTAGCTGGTCGCCAGGCTGCGATAAGGCCGCCATTTCTCGGCGATGGCCAGGACCTCGTCCTGGCTGGGCCGGTGGTCGAGTCCGTACGCGGCCTGGACCGCCTTGCGCAGGGCCAGGTCGCCCGGCAGCACGACGTCTTCCCGCTTCAGCGCGACGAGCAGAGCGCCCTGCACGGTCCAGGGGCCGATTCCCGGGATCACGGTCAGCTCGGTCATCAGCTCGTCGTCGGGCAGGCTGCTCAGGACGTCCGCGTCCAGCCGGCCGTCGGTCAGCCGGGTGGCCAGGTCACGGAGCGTGCTGACCTTCCGCCACGACAGCCCGGCCTCCCGGAGCTGTCCGGGGTCGAGGCTCAGCAACTCGGCGGGCGCGGGCAGGCGGCCGCCGAACAACCCCTCGATCCGCCCCAGGATCCGGCGGGTCGCCGCGACGGACAACTGCTGCCCGGCGACCTGGAACAGCAGCGCACCGAACAGGTCCATGGCCGGCAGCCGTGTCATCCAGGCCTGCGGGTCGAAGCCGGGCCGTTCGTCGATCAATCGCGCCAGCACCGGGTCGGAGTCGTGCAGGTAAGCGCGCGCCTGCCGCAGCGTCGCGGCGCGGTCGGGATCCTCGGTCACGGTTCGGCTCCTTCCTGCCGTGGCGACTGGTACCACTATCTCGCGTCGGCCGCCGGTGATAAGACCAGGGCATAGCCAGGGATAGGCCCGGGTGCGCCCGGCCGGCCCGGTACGGCATCGTTGAGGTCAGGACCATTGAGATTTAGTGAAGGAGCCGGACGCCATGAGCGACACACTCACCTACCACCAGATGGGGACGGCGGCCCGCGGCCAGACGCATGCCCTGTTTTCCCAGACCATGGGCTACGTCGCGATCACCGCCGCGCTGTTCGCGCTCGGTGCCTGGGTGGGCCATAACCTGACCGGCGGCGCGGGCATCGTGGCGTTCATCGCCGCCTTTGCCTGCCTGATCGGCATGCGGTTCGCCTCCAAGCGGTCCCAGCAGCTCACCGTCGGGCTGCTCGGCGCGTTCGGCCTGCTGATCGGCGTGGCCGTGGCGCCCACCGTGGCGTACTACGGCAGCATGGACCCGCGTGCGCTGTGGGAAGCGGGCGGGGCGACCGCGCTGTTCATCGCTGGGTTCGGCGCGGCGGGCTACGCTACCCGGCGGGACCTGACCGCGATCGCCAGGATCAGTTTCTGGGCGCTGCTGGCCCTGATCGTGGTCGGCATCGTGCTGATCTTCGTGCACATCCCGGGCGCCGATCTGGCCTACTCCGTGCTCGGCCTGGTCATCTTCGCCGGGTTCACCATGTTCGACTTCCAGCGGCTGCGTACCAACACCGACGCCGCCACCGCGCCGTTGCTGGCCGCGTCGATCTTCCTGGACATACTGAACGTGTTCCTGTTCTTCCTGGAGATCTTCTCCGGCGGGCAGGAGCGATAATGCGGTAATGCGCACCCGAAAGCACCCGCTGACCCCCCTGGCGGCCGTCGCCGCCGGCCTGCTGGCCGGCGCCGTGGGGACCGTCTGCCTGGACGCGGTTCACTACCTGAAGTACCGCCGCGAGGGCGGCACCGAGAGCCCGCTGGCCTGGGAATTCGCGCCGGTTAGCACCTGGGAGACGGCCCCGGACCCGGGGCAGGTCGCCAAGCGCCTGATCGAGGGCTTCACCCAGAGCAAGCTGCCCGACCGCGCGGCCTGGCCGATCAGCACGGCCGCGCACTGGGCCTTCGGATCGGCGAACGCGGCGATTTACGGTGTCGTAGCCGGATCGGCGCGCCGGCCGCACCCCGCGTACGGCGTGCCCTTCGGCGCGGCCGTCTGGGCGTCCGGCTACGCCGTGCTCCCCGAAGCCGGACTGTACAAGCCGATCTTGGAGTACGACGCGAAAACCCTGGCCTGGGACCTGAGCGCGCACCTGGCCTACGGCGCGGGCACCGGCGCCACGTTCTGGGTGCTGGCCCGGCTGATCGGGGCCGGGACCGCCGCGCGTTTACCGGCGGAGGCCACCGCCTGCCCCGCCTGGACCTCGCATGTTCCGGGACGCTACGCTCGGCCGTCGGGTGATGTCATGATAAGGGCTGACATTGCTGGTCACGTTGCGTGCGGATTGAGAGGCAAAGATGACCATCTTCTACCCTGATGTTTCCGGTTACCAGGCTGGCATCAGTTTCGCCGGCTGCGCTATTGCCATGGTCAAAGCGACGGAAAATAACGACTACACCAACCCGGACTACACCGCGGCCAAGGTGCGCGCCGCCAACGCCGGCGCTTATTTCTGCGCCTATCACTTCCTGCACGCGGGCAATGGCGCCGGCCAGGCGTCATTCGCCTATGGTCGGGTTGGCAGCGGAGTGCCGTTGATGATTGACTTCGAACCGGCGTACAACGCTAACGGCACGATCGCCTCGGCACCGCAGATTTCCGACGCGGTGGACTTCATCAACGAATACCGGGCGCTCGGCGGCACGGTCTACCTGGTGTACCTCCCGCACTGGTACTGGCAGGGCGACCTCGGCTCGGCTTCGCTGGCCTCCCTCATCGGCCTCGGGATGCTGCTCGTGTCCTCCGATTACACCGGCTACAGCGATACCGGGCCCGGCTGGGCTGCGTATGGCGGAATGACCCCAATCATCTGGCAGTACACCTCGTCCGCGACGCTGAATGGAGTCACCAACGTGGATTTCAACGCTTACCTGGGCACGCTGGGCCAGTTCCAGTCACAGGTCTCAACCGGCGCTGGGAACGGCGGCAACCCGACACTCACCGAAGGCGATACCGGCGCAGCGGTCCGGACGCTGCAGACCCGGCTGAACGTCTGGGGTGCGTCGCTCACCGTCGACGGCGACTTCGGTGCCGCCACCCTGGCCGCGGTCAAGGCGTTCCAGACCAAGGAAAAGCTCACCGTCGACGGAATCGTCGGCCCGGCCACGTGGTCCGCGCTCAACGAGAATCCCAGCGGCGGTGTGCCGTATCCGGCGCCGACCGCGCTGGCGGTCGGCTCGGTAAGCCTGGCCGTCAACTGGGACGCGGTGACCGTCAACGGCACGGCCGTGGCGAGCTACACCGTCGAGGCGGTCGGCCTGAACGGCGAGGTGTACGTCCACGAGACCCCGACCACCAATTCGGTGGTGCTGACCGGCCTCGTTCCTGGCTGGACGTACAACATCCTGGTCTGGGCCAACGGAGGCCCGGTATCGCCTCCGCACGCATCCATCCAAGTCAACGTCTGATACCAGGGCGCCGCTGGACTGCTCGAATTCGGCCCGCGTGGCGGTAACCGCCGGTGTCCCTTATGTGGAAGAATAATGGTGGTTGGAAAAGGGCCCGGCCCGCTCTTTTCACCCAAAAGCTGGGGTCTCCCGGTCACCCCCCCACCGGGGGACCCCTTTAGGTTGTGCGCTCGGTGAGGAACACGAACTCGCGGCCCGGGCGATCCGGAGCGTCCCGCACGTCCAGGACCCGGTAGCCCTGGGCCGCCAGGCTCGATTCCACCTCGTCGCGTCCGCGGAACCGCAGCGTGGAGTCCGACGTGATCACCGTGCCGTCGGCCCAGAACGTGTAGGTGTAGCGGAACGAGACGAACGGAAGGTCCACGGCGGTGACCTCGAGGCGCCGCTCGACCAGGCCGCTGCCCGCAACGTCACGGCGGACCGGGCCGGTCTCCGCCGCCCATTCCTCCCAGGCCCGGCGTCCGGGACGCCGGGTTTCGAACACCAGGTACCCGCGCGGGCGAAGTGCGGCACCGATTACCTGCAGCGCCCGCGCCCACTCCTCGTCGGTGAGGAAGACCTGGGCCACGTTCCCGGTCATCACCGCGAGATCGGCACGGGCCGCGGATACCGCGGCGGCATCGCCGTGGACCCAGGTGACGACGGCCTTGTCATCCTTGGACCTGGCCACGTCGAGGGAGGCCGCGGCCGGGTCGACGCCCACCACCGTCCGGCCGGTCCCGGCCAGCAGGATGGCCAGGCATCCGGTCCCGCAGCCCACGTCCAGCACGCGGTCCGCGTCCAGTTCCGCCGCGATGCTCAGGTAAGCGGCCAGATCATCGCGCGGCCCGTCGAAGCTGTCGTAGAGGCGCGCCAGGCGAGCGTCGGCAAAGATCGCGTCGGGCACGCCACGACCGTACCCGGGAGCCGGGCGCGTCGTCTTCGTTACTCGCTGCGGTTCGGCAGGATCTCCCGGGCCTTGGTCAGCAGGCCTTCCTTGAGCACGCCCCACCGGTCCGGGTCGCCCTTCAGCAGTGCCAGGGCGGCGTCCTTGGCCTGCTCGAAGGTGGCGTGCGGCGGGATGGGCGGAATGTCCGGGTCGGTCCGCACGTCCAGCACGGTGGGCCGGTCGGCGGCCAGCGCCTGATCCCAGGCCGCACCGACCTGGTCGGGCTTATCCACTGCGATCCCGTGCAGGCCCAGGCTGCGGGCGAAGCCCTCGTAGGAGACGTCGGGCAGCCGCTGGGATTCGGTGAACTTCGGCGCGCCTTCCATGGCGCGCATCTCCCAGGTGACCTGGTTGAGGTCGTTGTTGTGCAGCACCGCGACGATCAGCCGCGGATCGGCCCATTCCTGCCAGTAATGCTTGATCGTGATCAGCTCGGCCAGGCCGTTCATCTGCATCGCGCCGTCCCCGGCGAAGACGATGACCGGCCGGTCCGGGTGGCCGAACTTCGCGCCGATGCCGTAGGGGACGCCGGGGCCCATGGTGGCCAGGTTCCCGGACAGCGAGCCGCGCATGTCGCCGCGGAAGCGCAGCTGCCGCGCATACCAGTTGGCCGAGGAGCCGGAATCCGCGGCGACGATGGCGTTCATCGGCAGCCGGCCGGACAGCTCCCGGAACAGCAGCATCGGGTTGACCGGATCGGCCTCGACCTCGGCCTCGGCGTCCATCGACCGCCACCACTTGGCCACGCGGTCTTCGACGCCCTCGCGCCAGGACCGGTCCTCCTTGCGCCGCAGCCGCGGGATCAGGGCGCGCAGCGTCGCGGCCGCGTCGCCGACCAGGTTGACCTCGTAGGGGTAGCGCATCCCGATGAACTTGCCGTCGATGTCGATCTGGACGGCGCGGGCCTGGTCGAAGGCCGGCAGGAACTGGGTGTACGGGAAGCTCGATCCGACGGTGAGCAGCGTGTCACAGTTCATCATCAGCTCGTAGCTCGGCCGGGTGCCCAGCAGCCCGATCGACCCGGTCACGTACGGCAGCTCGTCGGAGAGCACGTCCTTGCCGAGCAGCGGCTTGGCCACGCCGGCGCCGAGCAGCTCGGCCACCTGCTCAAGCTCGTGCCGTGCCCCGCGGGCGCCCTGGCCGGCCAGGATGGCCACCTTGCTCCCGGCGTTCAGGATCTCGGCGGCCCGGGCGACGGCCTCATCGTCCGGCGCGACGGTCGGCCAGCTGACCCCGAGCGACGAGGGCACCATCTTGAACGCGTGGCTGGGCGCGGAGTACTCCAGCTCCTGGACGTCGGCCGGGATGATGATCGCGGCGGGCGCGCGCTCGGCCAGGGCGGTGCGGATCGCCCGGTCCAGGACGTTCGGCAGCTGCTCCGGGACCGTCACCATCTGCACGTACTCGCTGGCCACGTCCTTGTACAGCGAGAGCAGGTCGACTTCTTGCTGGTAGGAGCCGCCCATGGCGCTGCGGTTGGTCTGGCCCACGATCGCGACCACCGGCACGTGGTCCAGCTTGGCGTCATACAGCCCGTTGAGCAGGTGGATCGCCCCCGGGCCCGAGGTGGCCATGCACACGCCGAGCCGTCCGGTGAACTTCGCGTACCCGACGGCCTCGAAGGCGGCCATCTCCTCGTGCCGGGCCTGGACAAACTGCGGCTTGTTGTCGGCCCGGCCCCAGGCGGCCAGGATGCCGTTGATCCCGTCTCCGGCGTAGGCGAATACGTGCTCTACGTCCCAGGCGCGCAGCCGCTCGAGGAGGTAGTCGGCAACTGTCGGTGCCATGTTTTCTGTCCTTCCGTTCCGTGACCTTGGTGTGTCAGGAGATGCCGCCGGCCGCGCCGGCGGTAAGGTGCTGGGCGGTCCGCGCGGCCACGGCCATGATGGTCAGGGCCGGGTTGGCGCTGCCCTGGGTGGGGAGCACACTGCCGTCGGTGATGTAGAGGTTGGGCACGGCGAAGCTCCGGCCGTGCCGGTCGACCACACCGTCCCGTTCGTCCGCGGCCATCCGGGCCCCGCCGACCAGGTGGGCGTAGCGCTGGATGGTGATGACCTCGTCCGCCCCGGCGGCGTGCAGGATGCTCTCCATCACCGACTGCGCAGCGCGGGCCAGGGCGCGGTCGTTGTCGCACTGGGAATAGGAGAAACGGGCCACCGGCAGGCCGTAGGAGTCCTTCTCCTCGGCGAGCGTCACCCGGTTCTCGGGCAGCGGCAGGAACTCGCACAGCCCGCCGAGGCAGGACCAGTGCACGTAGTCGCTCATGTACTCGCGCAGCGCCGAACCCCAGTGCCCCTGCGCCGCGACGTGCTCGGCCCAGGTGATCGGCAGCGGCGAGACGGTCTGGATCGAGAACCCGCGCTTGTAGTCCTTGGCGGGATCGGTCTCGTAGAACGCCTCGGTGCTCACCTCAGGCGGCGGCGCCTTGTACATCCGGACTTCGGCGTCGAAGCGGCCCGCGGTCTGCGGCGCGCCCTGGACCATGAGGTAGCGGCCCACCTGGTCGAAGTCGTTGCACAGGCCTTCGGGGAACCGGCTGGAGGCCGAGTTCAGCAGCAGCCGGGGCGTTTCGATCGAGTACCCGGCCACCGCCACCATCCGGGCCCGCTGGAATCGCTCCCGGCCGCCGGTGACGTAGCGCACCCCGATCGCCCGGCCGGTGCGCTCGTCCACGGCGACCTGGGTGACCATCGCGTCGGGGCGCACCTCCGCGCCATGCGCCAGCGCGTCGGGGACGTGCGTGATCAGCGGCGATGCCTTGGCGTTGACCTTGCAGCCCTGCAGGCAGAAGCCGCGGTAGATGCAGTGCGGGCGGTTCCCGAACCGGCCGTTGGTGATCGCCACCGGGCCGACCTTGGCCATGATCCCGAGCTTGTCCGCTCCGCGCAGGAACATCTCGCCGTTCCCGCCGACCGGGTGCGGCCGGTGCGGGTAGCCGTGCGGATCTCCCCACGGCCAGCGCTCGCCGGCTACCGGGAGTTCCTGCTCGATCTGCTCGTAGTACGGGCGCAGCTCGGGGTAGCTCACCGGCCAGTCGGCTCCCACGCCGTCCAGGGTGCGCGTGGCGAAGTCGCTCGGGTGAAAACGCGGGGTGTAGCCCGCGTAGTGGACCATCGACCCGCCGACGCCGCGCCCGGAGTTGTTCGAGCCCATCGGCACCGGATCGGACCCGGCGATCACCCGCGGGTCGGTCCAGTACAGGTGGTGCGAGCCCGCCTCATCGCTCACCCAGTCGGTGTCCGGATCCCAGAACGGTCCGGCGTCCAGGGCCGCCACCCGCCACCCGGCGCGGGCCAGGCGTTGCAGCAGCACCGAGCCGCCCGCCCCGCAGCCGACGATCACCAGGTCGATCTCGTCCTCGTCGGCGAAGCGGCGCATGTCCAGGCGCTGACGATGGTTGGTCCGGGTGCCGTCGTTGGGCAGCAGCCAGGCCGACTCGTTACGCGCCCGGACACCGTCTCGCGGACCCATCAGGTGCCCTCCCGGACCGGGTCGTCGGATGGCTGCGCGTCGCCCACCTCGAACGGCTCGAGCTTGCCCGCCCCGGCGTTCTTGTAGCCGCGCGGATAGGCCGGGCCGGGGAAGCCGATCTCGGCCCACCCGAACGGATGGGCGTAGAAAGCGGTGCAGGCGTACCGGGTCCACAGGCTCCACACGTGGGCGGCGGG
Organism: Actinomycetota bacterium; assembly: GCA_003140115.1. Next base: position 18,460 of record PLIQ01000447.1, read on the forward strand.
CAGCCCGTGCCAGTCCGCTGACTTCAGGTCCTGCACCGCCTGGACCAGTGCTACCTGGTCGGTCTCCGGGGCGTCCGCGAACGGTGTGCCGCAGCGCTGATTGGCGTCCTCATCGAGATACGCCAGCGTGTCCCGCCAGGCCTGGCCGTCCTCGGGCATGTCCGCGTACCGCCAGCCATCGGTCTCTCCCGCTGCCAGCCGGGAGTCGACCATCTCCAGGACCGGGACGGCCTGCTCGCCGTCCTGCTCGTCCTGGCCCGTGAGCAGGTTGAGCAAGGCTCTCGCGCACGGTTCTTCTGATCCGGTGAAGAACTTGACCGCCGCAGGGGGCCCGGTTCTGGCCAGGACGACCTCGGCCGTCACCTGATCCCAGTGCCGGGCCTGGCCCAGCACATCGAAACCGGGAAACCGGTCCGCCCAGCCGCGGGTTCCCTGGGTGGCGCCGCTCACTTCTCCCGCCGCAGGATCGCCGCCAGCAGCCCCATCCCGCCCACCATGGTGACCAGCAGCGGGGCCAGCAGCGGCGGTCCCATCTCCATGTTGTAACGGGCGTTTCTCCAGCCCCCGGGCTTCTGGGAAATGCCGCGCGCGTGCAGGTACAGGCCCTGCACTCCGTTGACCACGATCGCCGCGGACGTGATGGGGAGCGCCGTTTTCGCCATCCGGCGACTGAAGAACCCGGCCAGGCCTGCCGCCGCTCCCACCGGCCCGAGGGCGACTGGGATCCACATCATCTTGTTGCCGAAGCTGGCGCTGTCGTGCTCGAAGTAGATCTCCGCCGCGGTCACCAGCGCTCCGGCCGCGGTGAGCGCCGAAAGGCTGCGCTCAAAACGCCCGGTCTCCACGTTGCGCAGCATCCTGTCGATGCCCTGCGCTGTCTGATCTGTGGCACCTTTGCGTGCGCGCCGAGCCGTCATCTGGTGTCCTCCTCTGTCGGCTCCGCACCGCACTACCCTGGACCGCTCGGCCAAACCTGTCGGCCCGGCCGGTTTACCAGCACCTACGGCAGGTAGTGGGGGTAGGTGTCGATGTGACAGCCTGAGGCAGATCGATTACGGAGCCTGAGGTGGACAGCGGCGCATAACCGGTCCGGCGCAACCGGAACCGGTGGGGAGGGCGATCGCATGGCCGATGACCACCCGGCAGGCGAACCAGGCGTCCCGGTCCTGGATCTAGCGTTCGATTCCGGCACGCTGGACGCACTGCGAGCAGGAGTTAAGGCTCATGCCTGTCAGGCGGGCCTGCCCGAAGACCGGGCCGATGACGTGGTCCTGGCCGTTCACGAGCTGGCCGCCAACGCGGTCAGCCATGGCGCCGGCGCAGGACGGCTGCGTATCTGGAAGCTAGCCGGGGTCTTGCACTGCCAGGTCGAGGATGGCGAACCGCTGGCGTCCGGGCATCCGGCTGAGCCGCCAGAGCACGCGGGCAGCGAGGCGGCCGACGCGACGGATGCCTCCGGCCAGACCGCAGAGCACCCGTTGCCCAGCAGGCCCGGCCACGGCCTGTGGCTCGTCCGGCAGGTAGCCGACCGGATGCGGATTCTGTCCGGCGCTCGTGGTACCCGCGCCACGATCGCGTTTGACCTGCCCGGCCGGCGCCAGGGCCGGGGCTGCCTGCAGGCCTGACGCGAAGCCAGCCCGCGTTTGACCCTGGCCGGGGCAGGTAGCAGTCAGCCAGGAACAACGGAGCATGACCGCAAGGGGGTTCAGCCGTGCGCGATGACGGGCCGATCGTGCGGGAGATCACCGCCGCCGTCTATGTGATCCCGACCGACGCGCCCGAGGCAGACGGGACGCTCGCCTGGGACCAGACCATCATGGTGCTCGTCTCCGCCCGGGCCGGGACGGCCCGCGGCATCGGCTGGACCTACGCGGCGGCCGCGGCGCAGAGCGTCATCGCCGACGTGCTGGCCGGCGTCGTGATCGGCCGCAGCGCACTGGACGTGCCCGGAGCGGCCGAGGCCATGGCCCGTGCGGTCCGGAACATCGGCCGGCCAGGGATCGCGGCGACCGCCATCTCCGCCGTGGACATCGCGCTGTGGGATCTGAAGGCGCGGCTGCTCGGTTCGTCGGTGACCCAGCTGCTCGGCCAGGCCCGGGAGAGCGTTCCCGTCTACGGCAGCGGCGGCTTCACCAGCTACGACGACGGCCAGACCCGCGAGCAGCTGGCCGGCTGGGTAGCGAAGGCTCATATCCCGCGGGTGAAGATCAAGATCGGCGAGAGCTGGGGCACGGACGAGCACCGGGACCTCGAGCGGGTCGCCCTGGCCCGCGAGGTCATCGGGCCGGACGCTGAGCTCTACGTCGACGCCAACGGCGGCTACACGGCCGGCCAGGCGGTGCGGATCGCCGACCGGCTCACGGAGTGCGGGGTGACCTGGTTCGAGGAGCCGGTCTCGTCGCAGGATCTGGCGGGGCTCGCCGCGGTCCGGCGCCAGGTCCGGCCCGACGTGGCCGCGGGAGAGTACAGCTGGTCACTGGCCGACTCGGCGCGGCTCATCGCCGCCGACGCGGTGGATTGCCTGCAGCTGGACGTGACCCGCTGCGGTGGCATCACCGAGTTCCTGCGCGGGTCGGCGCTGGCGGCCGCGCACAACCTCCAGGTCTCCGGGCACTGCGCCCCCAACCTGCACGCGCGGGTGGGCGTCGCGGTGCCCAACCTGCGGCACGTCGAGTATTTCCACGATCACCAGCGGATCGAGCGGATGCTCTTCGACGGCGCCCTGGACCCCGACGGCGGGATCCTGACGCCCGACGCGGACCAGCCAGGCCTCGGCCTGACGCTCCGGGAATCCGACGCCGAACGCTACCGCCGCGAGTGACGGCTGTTATGCGCTGCGGGCCGAATCGCGGAGCACCCGGCGCAGGATCTTGCCCGCCGCCGACTTGGGGATGGCGTCGATCAAGTCGAGCCGCCGGATCTGCTTGTAGTGCGCCACCTCGCCCGCGACGAACCGCATGATCTCCTCCGAGGAGGCGGCGGCGCCGGGCCGCAGGACGACGTACCCGGCCGGAATCTCGCCGGCCTCGTCATCGGGCACGCCGATCACGGCGGCGTCGGCCACGTCGGGGTGGCGGAGCAGGACTGCCTCCAGCTCGGCCGGGGGCACCTGGAACCCCTTGTACTTGATGAGCTCCTTGAGCCGGTCCACTACGTACAGGTAGCCGCCGGAGTCCATATAGCCGAGGTCCCCGGTGTGCAGCCACCCATCCGTGTCGACGGTCGCCGCGGTGGCCCCGGGGTTGTTCAGGTACCCCTTCATCACCTGCGGCCCGCGCACCCAGACCTCCCCCTCCTGGCCGGCGCCGAGATCGGCGCCGGTCACCGGGTCGGCGATCTTGGTCTGCGTGCCGGGCACGGTGACGCCCACCGATCCGGGCTTGAACCCGCCGGGCGGGGTCATGTGCGACGCGGGCGACAGCTCGGTCATCCCGTAGCCCTGCACCACCTCGCAGCCCAGCCGCCGGCTGGCCTCGGCGGCCAACTCCGCCTTCAGCGGCGCCGCGGCCGAGTTAAGCAGCCTGATGTGGCTGAGGTCGAACTTGTCGACCATCGGGTGCTTGGCCAGGGCGAGCACGATGGGCGGGGCGACGAACGAGCGGGTGATCCGGTAGTCCTGGTGGGCCCGCAGGAACTGCTCCAGGTCGAACCGAGGCAAGGTGACGACCGGCACCCCGGCCCGCAGGTGCAGGTTCATCATGACCTGCATGCCGTAGATGTGGAAGAACGGCAGCACCGCCATGGCGACGTCGTCGGGCTCGGTCGGAAACGCCGCCAGCATCTGCGCCACGTTGGCCACCAGGTTCCGGTGGGTGAGCATGACGCCCTTGCACAGCCCGGTGGTCCCCGAGGAGTACGGCAGCGCCACCACGTCGTCCGGACCGACCGGGACATGCGCGGCCAGCGGCGCCCCCGCCAGCGCGCTCAGCGGCCTGACCGGCACGGTCCCGTCAGCCCCGTCAGCCCCGTTGGGCGCGTCAGGCTCTCCGGCCTCGCCGAGCAGGTAGACCTCGGTGGCTGCCGTCCCCGCGCAGGCACCGACGGCCGTCGCGGCCAGCGGCGGGATGGTCACCAGGATCCGGGCGCCGGAATCGGCGAGCTGCTGGTGCAACTCGGCCTGGGTGTAGGCCGGGTTGATCGTCGTGACGGATCCGCCGGTCATCGCCGTCCCGTGGAACACCACGGCATACTCCGGGCTGTTCGGGGCCATCAGGGCCAGCACGTCCCCCCGGCCGAACCCGCCCGCCGCCAGCCCGCCGGCCAGCGACCGGATCGCGTCCTCCAGCTCACCATAGGTCATCACCCGCCCGGAGGCACCATCGATCAGCGCGGGCCTGTCCGGCTGGCCCGCGCCGCCCGCCAGGACATACTCGGTGAGCGGGAGATCGGAGATCTCCACGTCCGGCAGCGGGCTGTCATGGATCACGGGTCCTCCCTCACCGGCGACCATGAGACCCCACGGGCTGCCTCATTGTGCGCCCAGCACCCGGCCCGCACAAGACCCGGTCGCCCTCGACGCTGAGAAGCTGGCGGCGGCGAGGGCGGCCTCGGTCAGCGCATCGGTCAGGGCGGCCCGGCGCCCGGCCGGGCTGACCGCGGCCAGCAGCAGCATCGAGGCGGTGTGCACGGCATCGAGCTGCCCGCCTATCTCGAGCACGGCCGGCCCCGGCGCCGCGGCGGTCAGCGCGGCCTGGATCAGGTGCCGGGTGCCGAGCACTCGCGCCACCCGGCGCGCCCGCCGGCTGGGGAGACGGCCGGTGGCGATGCGGATCGCGGGACCGGGCGCCAGGACCAGCGCCGCTCCGTAGCCAGCACGGACCACCTGGAGCCCGCGTCCCAGCCCCGCTCCGTACGGAGCACGGACCGCCTGGAGCCCGCGTCCCGGTGTCAAACCCGGACCCGTCACCGGTGGCGTCCGCGCCATCCCGCTACGAACGCGCCGGCCACGGCCGCTCCGGCGAGCAACCCGGAAGATACGCGGGCATGCTGGGTGATCCAGAGCTGCGGGCTCCGGTCGTGGGCCTTGTCGTCGAAGATCCCGCGCGAGCCGTGATCGTGCCCGTCGCCCCCGTCGACCGGGTGGAGCAGGTTATCGGGGCGGTCCGCCTCCACCTTCTGCGCGGTCTGCTGGGATTGGTAGCCGGTGCGGGCCAGGTACCGGTCCAGCACGGCCGGCATCACCCGGTTGGCCAGGAGAGTGGCCGTGGTGCTCGCCCCCACCCAGTACTGCCTGCGGCCCGGATGATCGGCCGCGAACAACACCCCGCGCGCGGCGACCTCGGGCTGGTAGATCGGCGGCACCGGCTGGGGATGGTTGGGCAGCCGGGACCGGACCCAGGAGAACTGCGGCGTGTTGACCGCTGGCATCTGCACCACGGTCACCTGCACGCCGGAGTTCTCGTGCAGCAGCTCGCACCGCAACGAGGAGGTGAATCCGTTGATGGCGTGCTTGGCCCCGCAGTAGGCGGACTGCAGCGGGATGCTGCGTTCGCCGAGCGCCGATCCGACCTGCACGATGGTGCCCCGGCCACGGGGGCGCATCAGGGCCAGCGCCGCCATCGTGCCGTGCACGAACCCGAGGTAGCTCACCTCGGTCACGCGCCGGAACTCCTCGGCGGTGATGTCGCTGAACGGCGCGAACACCGACGTGAACGCCACGTTCACCCACACGTCGATCGGCCCGAAGTGCTCCTCGGCCTGGCGCGCGGCCGCGGCGACCTGATCGTAGTCGGCCACGTCGGCGCTGATGGCCAGGGCCTCGCCGCCGGCCTCCCGCACGTCGCGGGCCGCGCCGTCCAGGCCGGCCTGACCGCGGGCGATCAGGGCGACGCGAGCGCCGCGCTGCCCGAACAGCCGCGCGGTGGCGCGCCCGATTCCCGCGCTGGCTCCGGTCACGACCACGGTCTGGGTTTCCATGCCACCAAAGCCTTCCTGTCGAAGGACCGGGCCGAACGCACGGCCCCTTGCGCAAGTTCCCCGGCTGCCCGGCAACCAGCTGGCTAAACCCGTTTCGGCCGGGCCGCGCCGGACAGATGCAGGGCATGACCGCTTCGTTCCGCCCGCACGTCCTGCGTGAGTACTCGCTGATCGCCGACGGGGAGCGCGGCGCGCTGATCGGCCCCGACGGGGCGATCTCGTGGCTGTGCGCGCCGCGATGGGACAGCCCGGCGGTGTTCAGCGGACTGCTCGGCGGCCGCGGCAGCTACGCGGTCACGCCCGCCGATCCCTGGTACGTCTGGGGCGGCTACTACGAGACCGGGACGCTGATCTGGCGGAGCCGCTGGGTCGGCTCGTCGCGAACCGAATCGCGAACCGAATGCCGGGAGGCCCTGGCCATGCCGGCCGACCCGGATCGCGTCGTCATCCTGCGGCGCATCCTGGCCGTCGACGGCCCGGCCCGGGTGAACGTGGCCCTCGACGTCCGCGCCGGGTTCGGGCGGAGCCAGATGACCGACCTGTCCCGGGCCGCCGGGTACTGGACCGGCCGCAGCGGGCGCCTGTGGTTCCGCTGGTCGGGCGCGGCCCGCGCGCGGCCCGGCGACGACGGGCTCACCCTGACCGTGACCCTCCCGGCCGGGGGTCAGCACGACCTGGTCCTCGAGGTTTCCGACCGGCCGCTCGATACCCCGCCGCCCGACCCGGACCGGACCTGGGCTGCCACTGAGGAAACCTGGTCCGCGGTGGTGCCCGCGTGCGACGACCTCACCGCGGCACGTGATGCCCGGCACGCCTATGCCGTCCTGCGCGGGCTGACCGCGAGCACCGGCGCGATGGTCGCGGCCGCCACCACGTCGCTCCCCGAGCGGCTCGAGGGCGGCCGCAACTACGACTACCGGTACGCCTGGATCCGCGACCAGTGCTACGCGGGCCTGGCCGTCGCGGCGCACGGCCCGCACCCGCTGCTGGCAGGCACGGTCCGCTTCGTCACCGAACGCCTGCTCGCCGACGGCCCCGACCTGATGCCGGCCTACACGGTGGCGGGCGAGCCCATCCCCGGTGAACGCGCCCCGCGGCTGCCCGGGTACCCGGGCGGCACGGTCCGGACCGGCAACCGGGTGACCGGCCAGTTCCAGCTGGATGGGCTGGGCGAAGCACTGGAACTGCTCGCCGCGGCCGCCCGCCTGGATACGCTGGCCGAGGAGAACTGGCAGGCGGCGGCGATCGCGGCCGAGGCCATCGAGAAGCGCTGGACCGAGCCCGACGCGGGCATCTGGGAGCTTGAGAACCAGCACTGGACGCATTCCCGCCTCGCGTGCGTATCCGGCCTGCGCTCCCTGGCCGCCGCCGCGACCGGGCCGCCGGGCGGTCCCGGGCACCGGCAGGCAGCCCGGTGGAGCGGGCTGGCCGACACGCTGCTGGCCAGCCTGGGCGACGCGGTACACCCGTCGGGCCGCTGGCAGCGCTCGCCCGAGGACCCGCGCGTCGACGCCGCGCTGCTGCTGCCGGTGATCCGCGGTACCCTGCCCGCCGACGACCCGCGGAACCGCGCGACCGTCCGCGCCGTCACCGACGAGCTCACCGAGGACGGGTACGTGTACCGGTTCCGCCACGACGCCCGGCCGATGCACAAGAACGAGGGCGCGTTCCTGCTGTGCGGGTTCTGGATGGCGCAGGTCGCCCAGGCGTGCGGGGACACCACCGAGGCGGCCCGCTGGTTCGAGCGCAACCGCGCGGCCTGCGGCCCGGCGGGCCTGTACACCGAGGAGTACGACGTCCGCCAGCGCCAGTCGCGGGGCAACCTGCCCCAGGCGTTCGTGCACGCCGGCCTGCTGGAGTGCGCCGTCCGCCTGTCCGCCGCCCCGGGCGCGTGACGCAAAGGCGGACACACGCACCACGGCCGTTCGGAAAAGACTTAAAAGCTCAAACATTTATCCGAACGGCCGTAGTGTTACGCTCTGGGCCAGGAGGTGTCGCAGTGCCGGAGGTTAGTTTCCCGGTCGAGGTGGTCGAGGGCGTGGCGGTCGTGACCGCGCCCGAGGAGATCGACATCGCCAACGCCGCCGGGCTGCGGGCGGCCCTGCTCGAAGCGGCCCGTCCCGGGCACACCATGGTCGTGGTCGACATGTCCCGGACCCGGTTCTGCGATTCGGCCGGGCTGAATGCCCTGGTCACCTCGGACCGGCAGGCGCGGGCCAACGGCGGGGAGGTCCGGCTGGTGGTCGGCGCGGGCGTCGCCCGGGTAGTCGCGCTCACCGGAGTGGACCGGGTCGTCCCCGTTTTCGCCAGCCTGGAGGACGCGCTCACGTAAGCCGGCCGGGCCGTCGCCGGGCTGCCGGGCTGCCGGGCATCGGCGCAGCGCAAACGGGGGTTTGCCGTCGGCGGACGGGGTAGTCGGCGGGCATGTCGGATCTGGGCCCGCTCGCCGGGGAGCCGCGGGAGCGGAAGTATCACCAGCCGGCCGCCGCCCGGGTCGGCGTGTGGCTGGTCTGGTGGGTCCTGCTGATGTCGCTGTGGGTCATGCTGGACGATTCCCTGGCCACCGATGAACTGCTGGCCGGCGCGGGGGCGGCGGCGCTCGCCGCCCTGGTCGCGGAGCTAGCCGGCTATCAGGCCGCGACCCGGTTCCGGATGCGGGTCAGGTGGCTGGTCCCGGCCCTGCGGCTGCCGGGGCAGGTGGTCCGCGACACCGTGATCGTGTACGGGGCGCTGTGGCGCAGGCTGGCCCGGGGGGACCAGCCGGACAGCGTGTTCGTGACCGAACCGGTCCGGTTCGGCGATGACACGCCGGCCGGGGTCACCCGCCGGGTCTTGCTGATCGGCGCGCGCAGCGTCGCGCCGAACTCGTTCGCGCTCGGCATCGATCCCGGCACCGAGACGATGGTCCTGCACCAGCTGGTAGCCAAGGGGGGCGACTGACATGGTCCTGGGGTTCACCGCGGCCGCGATCGCGATGCTGATCTCCCTCATCCCGGCCGGGATCGTGATCGCTCGCGGTGACCTGCCCTCGGCGGTCGTGGCCTACCAGTTCATCACCGCGGTAATGGTCATGGTGCTCGCGCTGCTGGCCCAGGCGTTCCAGCGGTCCAGCCTGTTCGAGCTGCCGGTGCTGCTGGCCCTGCTGATGTTCGGCGGCGGAATGGTGTTCGTCCGGGCCATGGAGCGCTGGCTGTGATGGTCCGGGACGTCTGCGCCGACGTCCTGCTGGGCCTGGCGGTGCTGACCGTGGCCAGCGCGTCGCTGGGCGTCCTGCTCATGCGGGACGCCTACCAGAAGCTGCACTTCGTGACGCCGGCCGCGCTGGTCGCACCGGTGTTGGTCGCGCTCGCGGTGCTGGTGCAGATGGGTCTGGTCGAGAACACCGGGGAGACCTGCCTGGCCCTGTTCTTCATGGTGATCGCCGGGCCGTACCTGTCGCACGCGACCATGCGCGCCATCCGGGTCCGCGATCAGGGCGACTGGCGCCCCGGCAAAGCCCCGCGTGCGGAGCCGGAACAGTGAACACCCTGGCCGTGCACACCGCGTACACGGTGCCCGTCGGCATGATGGCGGCGCTGCAGATCACGCTGCTGGTCCTGGTGGCCGTCGGCGCCACCGCGGTGGTGCTGATCAGGGCCCCGGTCCGGCAGGTCCTGATGCTGAGCATCTACGGGGTTCTGCTGGCCGTGCTGTTCCTCGCCTTCCAGGCCCCCGATGTCACGCTGTCCGAGCTGACCATCGGCGCGGTGCTGCTGCCCGTCGTGATCTTGCTGACCCTGGCCAAGGTCAGGAAGCCGGAGCAATGACGCCGCCGCAGCGGCGCTGGATCTTCCTGGTCGCGGGGGCGGGCCTGGTGGCCTTCTACCTGTGGGGGCTGTCCGGCCTGCCGGGTTTCGGCAACTATCCCGGGCCGTACGGGTTCGTGATCCTGCGCGTCGCCGTCGCGCAGACGAACGCCACCGGCGTGGTGTCCGCGATCAACTTCGACTACCGCGGCTTCGACACCGTGGGCGAGGAGTTCATCTTGTTCGTCGCGGCGACCGGGGTCGCGACCGTGCTGCGCAGGCTGCGCGGCGAACGGGAGCGCCCTGCGGTCGACGAGGCCGCCGACCGGGATGTGCCGGCCACCAGCAGCGCGGTACGGATGGTGGCGCTGCTGTTCACCGGGCCGGTCGTGCTGGCCGGCTGGTGGCTGGCCTCGCACGCGCAGACTAACCCGTCCGGCGGCTTCCAGGGCGGGGTCATGCTGGCCACCGCGTTCGTCCTGATCTACCTGTCCGGGGAGTTCCTGATGGTCAAGCGGTTCAACCCGGCCGACCTCACCGACGTGGTGGAGGCGGTGGGCGCAGGCGGCTTCGTCGCCATCGGACTCGCCGCGGTCGCGATGGGCCTGCCGTACCTGAAGAACTTCCTGCCGCTCGGCCAGGTCCCCGGTGCGGTGAGCTCGTCCGGGACGATCGCGCTGATCAGCTTCTTCGTCGGGATCGAGGTGGCCGCGGCGTTCATCCTCATCGTCGGCGAACTGCTGGAGCAGACGCTGCTCATCAGGCATGGGGGTTCGTGATGCAGGTTTTCCCGTTCGTCGTGGTGGCCTGGATCCTGGGCGTCGGGCTGTACGGCGTGGTCACCAGCCGTCACCTGGTGCACCAGATCGTCTGCCTGATCGTGGTCCAGTCATCGACCTACGTGCTACTGCTCGGGGTCGGCTACGTGACCGGAGGCGTCGCGCCCTACTTCTTCGACGTGCCGAACCACACCCCCGCGGTCGACCCCGTGGTGCAGGCGTGTGCCCTCACCGACGTGGTGGTCGAGGCGGCGGTGACCGCGCTGCTCCTGTCGTTCGCGATCCAGGCCTACAAGCGGTTCGGCACGCTGGATCCGCAGGAACTAGCCGCGCTGAAGGGATAGCCCTGAAGGGATAGCACCGCGCCGTGGACCAGCTACTCGCCCTCGCCGTCGTCGTGCCGCTGCTCACGGCCGCCGCGGTCACGGCGTGCGGTCCGCTGTTCCGCAGCAGGCGCCGGGTCCTGGACGTCGTGGCGATCCTGGCCGCCGCCGCGGTAGCGGTCATGCTCTTCGTGATCATGATCCGGACCAGGAGCGTCGACCAGGTCTACTGGTTCGCCGGGTTCCGGCCCGCGCACGGGGTGTCCATCGGCATCGACTTCGAGGTCCAGCCGCTCAGCGCGGGGCTGGCCTGCCTGGCGGCGGTGCTGGTGACCGCGGCGATGACGTTTTCCTGGCGGTACTTCGACCGGGTCGCGACCTACTACCACGCCCTGATGCTGACCTTCCTGGCGGGCATCGTCGGATTCTGCCTGACCGGGGACCTGTTCGACCTGTTCGTGTGGTTCGAGCTGATGGGCGTGTCGGCCTACACGCTGACCGCCTACCGTCCGGAGGAGCGCGGGCCGATCCAGGGCGCGCTCAACTTCGCCATCACCAACAGCGTGGGCGCGTACCTGTCGCTGTCCGGCATCGCGCTGATCTACGGGCGGACCGGGGCGCTGAACATGGCGCAGATCGGGGCCTCCATCGCCAGGCACCCGGCGGACCGGCTGGTGGTCGTCGCCTTCCTGCTGGTCATCGCCGGGCTGCTGATCAAGAGCGCGATCGTGCCGTTTCACTTCTGGCTCGCGGATGCTCACGCGGTCGCGCCGACCCCGGTCTGCGTGCTGTTCTCCGGCGTGATGGTGGANNCTGCTTCCGCGAGCGGCACATCAAGCGGATGCTCGCGTTCTCCACCATCAGCCATGCGGGCATGTTCCTGATCGGCATCGCGCTGCTCACCCCGCTGGGACTGGCCGGCGCCGCCGTCTACGTCCTCGGGCACGGGCTGGTCAAGGCGGCGCTGTTCCTGTGTACCGGGATCGTGCTGCACCGGCTCGGCTCGGTCAACGAGTCGTGGCTGCACGGCCGCGGCCGCCCGTTGCGGGTCACCGGGGTGGTGTTCACCCTGGCCGGGCTCGGGCTGGCCGACCTGCCGCCGTTCGCCACGTTTCTCGGCAAGGGCTGGATCGAGGCCAGCGCGGGCCCGTGGCTCGTCCCCATCCTGATCGGGTGCTCGAGCGTGGTGGGCGGCGCCGTGCTGCGGGTGGCCGGCGGCGTCTTCTACGGCCTCGGTGACCGGCCGGGCGAAGACCCGCAGATGGCCAAGGAGGCCGCCGAGGAGACCAGCGAAACGACCGGCGGCAAGAACCGCACCCCGCTCACGATGCTCGTCCCGCCCGCGGTTCTCGTGGTCGCCGCCATCGTCGTGGGCCTCATCGGCCAGCTCGGCCCCGCGGTCCAGGCGGCGGCGGTCCGTTTCGAGGACCAGGCCGGCTATAACGCGACCGTGCTTCACGGCGCGCGCCTGACCCACCCGGTGGCCCTGTTCGCCGCCGGGTCCACCAGCGTGACGGTCGCNNCGCCTCGCTCGCCGCGGCCGCCCGCCGCTTTCAGAGCGGCGTGGTGAACGACTACGTGACCTGGATCGTCATCGGCCTGGCCTGCCTCGGCGCGACCTTCGCCGCGATTATCGGCTTAGCTGGCCTTGGGGCTGATCGTGCTCAGCGCGTCGTCGAGCATCGCCGGGAAGGTATCGGGATAACGCGCCAGCATGTAGGTCACGACCGCGACCAGATTCTGCTCGTCAAGCGCCTTGACCCGGGATATGCGCAGCTCAGCCGCTGCCTCAGTTGAATCAGCCATGCGCCATGGTAGCCCGGCCGGGAAACCCCTCCCGGCCGGACGGTCGTATTACCTCAAGATGTGACCTTGTCGCTGCGGTGCGGCAGCTTCCAGCCCGGGCGGACGAAGTGGCACGTGTACCCGTCGGGGTACCGCTCCAGGTAGTCCTGGTGCTCGGGCTCGGCCTCCCAGAACGGGCCGGCGGGCGTCACCTCGGTGACCACCTTGCCCGGCCACAGGCCCGAGGCCTCGACGTCGGCGATCGTGTCCTCGGCGATCTGCTTCTGCTCGTCGCTGAGGTAGAAGATGGCCGACCGGTAGCTGGTCCCGATGTCGTTGCCCTGGCGGTTCTTGGTCGTCGGGTCGTGGACCTGGAAGAAGAACTCCAGCAGGTCCCGGTAGGAGATCTTGTCCGGGTCGAAGACGACCTCGATCGCCTCGGCGTGGCCGCGGTGGTTCCGGTAGGTCGCGTTGGGCACGTCACCGCCCGTATAGCCGACCCTGGTCGAGATCACGCCGGGGAGCTTGCGGATGAGATCCTGCATGCCCCAGAAACAGCCGCCGGCGAGAATGGCCTTCTCGGTCGTCATGATTCACTCCCGGTATCGTGTGCGGGCTCGAAAAGCTTGCGGTAGTCGCCGTAACCCTCGCGTTCCAGGTCATCGAGCGGTATGAACCGCAGGGCGGCAGAGTTGATGCAGTAGCGCAGGCCCCCCTCTTCGGCGGGCCCGTCGGGGAACACGTGGCCCAGGTGGCTGTCGCCATGGGTCGAGCGGACCTCGGTCCTGATCATCCCGAGGTCGGTGTCCTGGCGCTCGACCACGTTCTGCGGCTCGATCGGCACCGTGAAGCTCGGCCAGCCAGAGTGGCTGTCGTACTTGTCGACCGATGCGAACAGCGGCTCACCGGACACGACGTCGACGTAGATGCCGGGCTCCTTGTTGTCCCAGTACTCGTTGTTGAACGCCGGCTCGGTGCTGTCCTGCTGGGTGACCCGGTACTGCTTCGGGGTCAGCCGCGCGATGGCGTCGGGGTCCTTGTGGTAGTTGTCAGACATGTCGGCTCCTTCGCCGAAGGTGTTACCCGTTGGCTGCGGGTACAGATTCACACTTATAAAACCCCACGTAGCCCCTAGGTATTTCACCCGCGACCGGCCTCGTGAACGCGGACCCGCCAGTCGTGCGGGACCCGGCTCGCGGCCCGGGCACCCGCTGCTCGCCCGGACTCGGGACGCCCATGATCATGAAGGGTCTAGTACTCCATGGAGTACTGAAGCCTTCGCGATCATGAAACCCCACTACTCAGCGGCGGCAAATCATACAGGGTGTCTAGGTCTAGTCGCTGTGCGTCCTTGAGCACCGAGTCCTGCTGCTTCTCCGCTTTCTGTGCGGTCTGCTTGGCCAGCTCCGACGCCAGGCCGCCGAGCTGCCGGACGCCGATGACGTCGATCAGGACCCGGCTCGCGGAGAAGATCGCGATGCCTTGCACCCGGCGCTTGCCCTGCCCGGGCGGGGACAGCGCCGCCCCGATCGTGGCTGCCTCGAACGGGTCGGCTGAGGGCGCGATGAGCTTGCCGTGTTCCTCGATGACCCAGGTGTGGAACTTCATGACCGCGCCCTGCAAGGGCAGGTTCTGTATGTCGTCAATCGTCAGCCCGGAACGCCTGTCCTCGCTGAAGCAGCGGCCGTAGGCGACCAGCGCGGAGGACCACAGCGCCTGCGGGACCACCCCGTCCCGATCTTCCTGGGGTTTGTCCAGCTCCGTGAGCAGCCGCTTACAGCAATCCATGACGAATTGAAGATCGTTGATGATCGACGCCTGGTCGGCGAGAATCCGCGCGGCCGGCGTATCAAGCGCAACCGTCAGCGCAGGTACGCGCACCGACCCGCGGTCCGTCCCGGCCACAACACCTCGTTCCATCGCCTTCGTGCCCCGATCCTGGCACAGCGGCGGCCCACTCTCGTCTCACAACGGAACAAGTTTGGGGCCACGCGGGCTCACTGGTCCCAGTGCGGCGGGCGGTCCCGGCGCAGGCGCTCCTCGTCGTCCGGTTCCGGAGCCTCGCCCCAGCCAACGCCGGCTTCTTCCTCGCTTTGCTCCGGCACCACCGGCTGGTCGTCTGGGTCAGGTCGCATAATCCATCATCGCTCAGACGAAGCTGGTCGCGCCGCCGTCTAGGACCAGCGGGTGCGCGTTGACGTAGCTGGATTCTCCGGACAACAGCCATACTGTGGCGTAGGCCACTTCCCAGGCGGTGGCTTGCCTGCCGAACGGCAGGCTCCGCGCGGTGCGGCCCGGGTTGAGCCGCGACGCCTCCCGTCCGAGCGGGGTGTCCACCAGGCTCGGGACCACGAGGTTGGCCCGGATTCCGCGGGCCATTCCCTCCCGTGCGACCTGCCGGCAGATACCGGGCAGCGCCGCCTTCGACGCGTCATAGGCCGGGATCCCAGTGGCCGCGCGCAGGCTCGCCGCCGAGCTGACGAACACGATCGCCGAACCGGGATCCAGCACCGTCAACGCGGCCGCGGCCACCAGGAAGTGCGCTCTGGTATTGACCGCGAACGTCTGATCCCACTGGGCGACGGTCGTTCCGGCCATCCCTCGCCCGAGCCCGATGCCGACGTTCAGGACGAGGCCGTCAAGACCGCCCAATGCCGCCGCCGACTCGGCGACTACCGACGCGCACTCCTCCGGTGAGGCCACATCGGCCAGCACGACCGCGGCGATCTGCCCTTCGCCGCGGACCAGGGCCGCGGTCGCTTCCGCGGCGCCCGCATCGCGGTCCGCGCAAGCCACCGCCGCGCCTTCCCTGGCCGCGAGCACCGAGATGGCCCGGCCGTTGCCGATCGGCGGATCCGGTTCGGGCGACGGCCGCGTCCCCGCGCCGACCACCAGTACCCGCCGGCCCGCCAGCCGGCCGCGTCCGGGCGCGGAGCCCGCGGCCTCGGCCGGCAGCGTCATGATCCGGCCCACATCGGCGCCGCGTCCGGCGGCAGCGGCGCGGCGAACGCGTTCAGCAGGAACGAGATCAGCGTGTAGTAGCCGCACAGCGATACCAGCTCCACCATCCCGGCGTCGCCGAGAAAGGCGTGCGCGGCATCGTAGGCCTCTTTGTCGAGGCGGCCGGAGTGAGCGAGCTGGCGGGCCACCGTGTAGACGGCCCGTTCATCGTCCGCCTCGAACGGCGGATCCTCGCCGCGCCCGATCGCGTCCACCACCGCGCCGGCGACGCCGTGCTCACGCGCCATTGGCGCGTGCGCCCACCACTCGAACTCCGCCTGCCACCGCGCGCCGGTCGTGATGATGGCGATCTCGGACAGCCGCCGCTCGATCGACGTGCCGAACCGGAGCGTCGCGCCGAGCGAGGACATCCGCCGCCCGGCGCCCGGTGCCGTGACAAACGCGTTGAACGGCCCGGCCAGGCCGCCCTCGGCCGTCACCACCAGGTCGCCCCGGCCATCGACGATGCCATCCCACAGCTGCTGGCCCTCGGGCCCGAGCTCCTCACGCCGCACATACGGAATCCGTGTCATAACCCGAACATTAACCGCCCTCAGCCGACCTCTGATGGCGCGCGGGCTCCAGGGAAAGCCGTTTGCCCGCCGCGCGGAGCGAGCGGGGCAGCTGAGCTGGTTCTGTACGTNNACGCTGGGCTCATGACAGCGCGCCGAGGTGGCATCTGGCTGGGGCCGGCGGGCCCGGTTCAGGGTCAGCTGCGGGGCGGCTGGGTAGCCGGGCCGGTGCTAGCCGTGGCGGTGGCCGCGCTGGCGGCGGCGCACTTTGCTACTGGCCGGCCCGTCGCGGAGGGCTGGCTGGCGATCGCCCCGCTGGCGGGCTCGCTGGTGCTGGGCCCGCTGCGCACCGGGCTGCTGGCGGGCTGGACGGCACTGGTCGGACTGGGTCTTGCCCTGGACGGGCCCGGTTCGGTCGGCCCGGTGGCCTCAAGACTGGCCGTGCTGGTGCTGCTGTGCGGGTTCGCGGTGGCCAACTCCGCGCTTCGCCGCGCGGCGCAACGGCGCCTGAGCCAGGCCCGCGCGGTGGCCCGGGTCGCGCAAAGCGCGCTGCTGCGCGAGGTCCCACGGTCTGTGGCCGCGGCCAGGCTGGCCTCGCGGTACCTGTCAGCCTCGGCCGAGGCGCAGGTCGGCGGGGACGTCATCGAGGTGATCGCCGAAGGCGCGCGCCCGCGGTGGATGATCGGTGACACCCGGGGCAAGGGACTGCCCGCGGTCCGGCTGGCCGCCGTCGCCGCGACCAGCTTCCGGGACGCCTGCGCCCGGCCGGGCCTGCCGCTGGCCGAGGTCGCCCGGGCGGTCGACCTGTCAGTGACCAGGGCCGCAGGCGAAGAGGACTTCGTTACCGCCGTGTTCGCCGAGCTGGACCCCGCCGGCTGGATCCAGCTGGTCAACTGCGGGCACCCCCCGCCTCTGCGGCTGGCCGCCGACGGGCAGCTCCAGCCGCTCACCCCGGCCGCGTTCGCCGCGCCACTCGGCCTGAACCCCGACCTGCACCCCACCACCTTCACGGTGCACAACGGCGACCGGCTGCTGTTCTACACCGACGGGCTGCTCGAGGCCCGCGACCGGGCCGGCCGGTTCTTCCGCCTGGACCAGCAGACCGCCGCGCTGCGCCAACCGGACCTGCAAACAGCCGCCGACGACCTGCTCAGCCGGCTCCGCACCCACACCCGCCACCTCGATGACGACATCGCCATCCTGCTCGCCGAGCTCACCCTCACCAGCCCAGCCCCCCGCCCCGGCCCGCCCCGGCCCGCCGCGCGAGAAATAATGGCCCAGACAGGCTTAACGCAGGTCCGTTCGTTGCTGGAGGCTCGCCTCGGGTGGTCAGGTCATGAGCTGAACGCCGGCTGAGTCCTGGCCCGGCCGGTGGTTTGTTTGACATGATCTGCGGCAGAGCTGACACTGAGCCGTGATCCGGCGATGTTCCGTGGCGATCGCTGCTGCTGCTGTTGCCGCAGTCAGCTGTCTCGCGCTGGCGCCGGTCACCCCGGCGCAGGGAGCGGTCCAGGGACCCGGGGCCCCTTGGGTCATGCCGCGTCCCGGATCGACGTATTCTTCCGCCTTCCGCCTTCCTGCGCTGGCTGGAGAGTCAGGGCGTCCCCAGGGACGCCTCGCCGGCTGCGAGCAGAAGCTCGAGCGCGACGGGCACAGGGCGCCGACCATCGTGATCGTTGGCGCCTCCTTCACCGCGGGGGTCGGGTCAGGTAACCCGGGCAAGTCGTGGGCCGTCGTCCTGGCCCGCCTGCTGCACTGGGACGCGGTCATATACGGGGATCCGGGCGCGGGCTACGTGCGAGCCGGCGCTGGACGCAAAGGACCCGTCGCCGCCGAGATCGCGCGAGTTGACCTTCGCGCGCTCGGCCCCGCGCTCGTCATCGTGCAGGCCGGCCACGACGATATCGGGGTCCCGCCGCGGCTCGAGCAGCGGCGGGTCGAGCAGGCCGTCGCCTTGATCCGCGCCGAGGCGCCCCGGGCCCGCATCGGGCTCCTCACCGTGTTCGCCGGGCGCTCGCCCTCGGCCGCCGCCTACCGGACCGACCATGCGATCGTGACGGCCGGCCGGGGCGCGGATCCCCACGTGATCATCATGGATCCGCTGGCGGCGGGGTGGAAGTTCCCGCGCTCGCGTGACGGCCTTCACCCCACCGCACAGGGCAGCGCCTGGATCGCCCGCACNNGTGGCGGGGGTCCTGCGAGGGCACGGCGTGCGTCCCGCGTCGCCGCGGCTCGACGCGTCCGGCGCGCTCATCTGCGATGCAGATATTCCGGCTCCGGCAAACCGACCGTAGCGGCGCTGCCCCGCTCGGCTGAACGCCCGGGATCCGGGCTGGCCCGGACGGCCGCGTCAGCGTCCGGCAGGCGGAGCCGGATCAGGGTCCCGCCGCCGGGGGCAGATTCGGCCGTCCCATCGCCGGGGGCAGACTCGGCGGTCCTGCCGCCGGGGGCAGACTCGGCCCGGACCGTCCCGCCGTGGCTTTCGGCCACCTGGCGGACGATGGCGAGCCCGAGGCCCGAGCCAGGCACGCCCCGAGCCGAAACGGCCCGGTAGAAGCGGTCGAAGACATGCGGCAGGTCGGCGGGTGCGATACCGGGCCCGCGGTCACGCACCGTGAGCTCGCCGGCGCGCAGCCGCACTTCTACCGCGGCCCCCGGCGGACCGAACTTGGCCGCGTTGTCCAGCAGGTTACGGACGGCGATCTGCAGCCGCTCCGCGCTGCCGAACACGGCGCACGGCTCCAGGTCGGCGATGAAGGGGGTCCGCGGCCAGTCCCGCCGGGCGCGGTCCAGGCCGGCCGCCACGACCTCGTCCAGCCTGACGTCGCCGGGCGCGCTGGCGGCCGGCTCGCCGCGGGCTAGCTCGGTGAGGTTGGCCACCAGTTCGCCGAGCTCCGCGACCTGGGCGACGACCCGGTCCAGCACCTCCTGGCGTTCTGGCCCGGACAGGCCCGGATCGTCGGCCAGCAGCTCGACGTTGATGCGCAGGCTGGTCAGCGGGGTACGCAGCTCGTGGCTGGCGTCGCTGACCAGCCGCCGCTGGGCGGCCAGCGACCGCTGCAGGGCGTGCAGCATCGTGTTGAACGACGCGGCCAGCCGCCCGAGCTCGTCCGCACGATCTACCTCGACTCGGTTGGCTGGGTCTCCCGTCGCGGTCACCTGCTCGGCCACGGCGGCCAGCCGGGCGACCGGGGCCAGGCCTGCCCGCGCCACGCCCCAGCCGGCCAGGGCCGCCAGCGCGATTCCGATGGCGCTCAGCACGGCCAGGGTGGCGCCCACGCTGGCCACCTCCGTGTCCACCGTGTTGAGCGGCGCGGCCACCTGCAAGGCCAGGCCCGCCGCGAGCGGCGTGGTGAGGACCATGGCCGGCACTCCGTCCAGCGTGGTGTCGCTGTAAGAGGAGCCGCGCTGCCCGTCGGCGACCGCGATCGCGGCGGCGTCCGCGGGCAGCAGCCCGGCGTCTCCCGCGGCGGCCCAGACGCCACCCTGGGCCGTCACCACCTGCGTGTACGGGCTGGACGCGCCGAACCGGTCCGAATGGGGCGGAACCCATCCAGCCGGGATGTGCCCGTGGTAATGCCGGGCCTGCCGGTCCACCGCCACCGCCTCGGCCCTCAGCTCCTGCCGCACCTGATTCTGCAGGTCAGAGCGAACCAGGATGAAGGCCACGGCGGTGATCACCAACGTAACCGCGGCGACCGCGGCCGCCACGGCCACGGTGAACCGGGTCCGCAGCATGAGCCGACCGCGGCGCGGCGGCCTGGTCACGGGACCGTCCGCAGGACGTAGCCGACGCCGCGCACGTTGTGCAGCAGCCGCGGCCGCCCGCCGTCTTCGAGCTTGCGCCGCACGAAGCCCACGAAGACCTGGAGGGCGTTGGAAGCGGGAGCCTCCTCGTAGCCCCAGACCCGCTCCAGGATCACCTCGTAGCTGAGCACCTGCTCGGCGTTGCGCAGCAGCAGTTCGAGCAGGCCGAACTCGATCCTGGTTAGCACGATCGCCTGACCGTCCCGGGTCACTGTCCTGGCCGTGACGTCGAGGGTCAGGTCGGCGTAGCCGAGCACGTCGCGACGCGACTGGGACCGGCGCAGCAGGGCCCGGACCCTGGCCATCAGCTCGCGCAGGGCGAACGGCTTGACCAGGTAGTCATCCGCTCCCACCTCCAGCCCGGTCACCCGGTCGTCGATGGCGTCCCGGGCGGTGAGGACGAGGATCGGGGTCGGGTCGCCTCGCTCGCGGAGCTTCCGGCACGCGTCGAACCCGTCCACCATCGGCATCAGGACGTCCAGGACAATCAGGTCCACCGGTGATCGCGCCACCGAATCGAGTGCGTCCGCACCGTGAACGGCCGTGGTCACCTCGTACCCGGCATGGCCCAGCGCGCGCCGCAGGGAGTCCCGGACATCGGGATCGTCGTCCACGACTAGCAGCCGTTCCCGGCCTGGCGCGGGAGCCGGCCGGACAGCTGCCCGTTCGGATCTCATGTTTTATCGAATCAGCCAGGACTGAGAGGTTGCTGCAAGGTTCCTGCAGGTCGGCCTATTTTCATTGATCTTTCACAAACCCGCCGCAGTCTGCGGTTCATGGTCCACAGCGCATCCTCCGGCCCGCAGATCGGCATCGCCGCGGCGGCCGGCTCCGGCCACGTCCTCTGGCTCGTCCGGCACGGGGAGAGCACTTGGAACCGGCTCGGCCTGGCTCAGGGGCACTGTGACCAGGCGCGGCTGACCCGCCGCGGCCTGCGGCAGGCC
>PLIQ01000447.1:39321-39456 GCA_003140115.1 Actinomycetota bacterium
CGCGTGGTCGATCCCGACGCGCGCCCGCCGGGCGGGGAGTCCCTGCGTGACTTCTACCGGCGCGTCGCCGAGTTCACTGACGACCTTGCGGCGCCGGCCGGGGACATCGCGATCGTCGCCCACGGCGGCACGCTC
>PLIQ01000013.1 GCA_003140115.1 Actinomycetota bacterium
CCAGAAGGGAGGGGGAAAATAGAAAGGTTCTTCAGGACCGTGCGGGATCAGTTCCTGGTCGAGCTGACCGAGGAGCGCGCCTCCCGGATCCAGGACCTGGCCGAGCTGAACAAGCTGTTCACCGCCTGGACCGAGACGGTCTACCACGTCCGGGAGCATTCGGAGACCGGGCAGCCGCCGCTGGCCCGCTGGGAAGCCGGCGGCCCGTTCCCGCTCCCCGCCGGCGCGGACCTGGCCGAGGCGTTCCGCTGGTCCGAATGGCGGACCGTCTCCAAGACGGCCCTGGTTTCCCTGCACGGAAACCAGTACCAGGTCGACCCGGCGCTGGCCCGCAGGCGCGTGGAGCTCGTCTTCGACCCATTCGACCTGACCGTCCTGTTCGTCCGGCGCAACGGAAAGGACGCCGGGACCGCGACCCCGCACCACATCACCCGGCACTCCCACCCCAAGGCCCGCCCGGAAGACCCCGGCAGCGGCGACGACGCCCCCCGCGCCACCGGCATCGACTACATCGCCCTGATCGGCGAGCAGCACGACCGGCAAACAGCGCGCCCGGTCAACTACAGGGCCCTCATGCCCGCTGCCGGTCACGGCGGCGCGCCCGCGCGCGAGCAGGAACAGCAGGGGCGGGACGGGCACGGAGCAGGCCAGGAGGACGGCCGTGGATGACTTCCGGCAGCTCATCGACCTGGACCAGGCCACCAGCCACGACACCATCACCTTGGCCCGCACCGCCGCCGAGGCGATCCGCGGCCTGAACTGGCTCACCGGCCGCGAGGCCGGACTGGCCCAGCCGTCCGCGGCCTACGACGTCATCGGTGCCCTGGCCCTGGCAGCCTCCCGCCTCGGGCAGGCATTCACCCAGATCACCCGCTGGCTCGACCAGGCACTGGCAGCCGGACGGCTCGGCCACGACCACGGCGAGGACCCCGCCGGCGCCATCGACGCCGCCGGGATCTTCCTCGGCGACGCCTCGATGTCAGCCGCCGCCCTGGCCCAGGACCTGAACCAGGCCCAGCAGCAGCTCGCCCTCATCAACGGCCGCCCCCGCACCCACGACAACAAGGAACAATCATGATCGACAAGCTCCAGGCCCACTACGGGTTCACCCGCATGCCGTTCGGCCGGGACCTGGCCCCCGGCATGCTGCACCGGCACGCCGCCCACAACGAGGCCTGCGCCCGGATCACCTGGTGCATCGCCGAACGCGCGATCGGAGTAGTAACAGGTGAAGTCGGGGCAGGCAAGACTGTCTCGGTCCGCACCGTCCTGGCCGGCCTGGATGCCTCCCGGCACACCATCATCTACCTGCCCAACCCGATGATCGGCATCCGGGGGCTGCACGAGATGATCGTCGCGACCTTCGGCGGCCAGCCCGACCGCAGCTACTCCCGGCTCACTGCCCAGGCCAGCGCCATGCTCGCCGCCGAGCGCGACGAGCGCGGTAAAACCCCCGTCCTGGTCATCGACGAGGCCCATCTGCTGCGGTATGAGCAGCTTGAGACGATAAGGATGCTGACCAACCACAACCTCGACGCCGACTCCCCGCTCGCCTGCCTGCTCATCGGCCAGCCCACCCTGCGGCGCACCATGAAGCTCGCCGTGCTCGCCGCCCTGGAGCAGCGCACCGCCCTGAGATACGCGATGCCCCCCATGACCGGCCAGGAAACCAGCAGCTACATCAGCCACCACCTCAAGCTCGCGGGCCGGTCGGACCCCCTTTTCAGCGATGACGCAGCCACCTTGATCCACACCACCTCCCGCGGCTACCCCCGCGCGGTCAACAACCTCGCCATCCAGGCCCTGGTCGCCACCTACGCCGCCGGCAAATCCATCGTCGACGAGCAAGCCGCCCGCGCAGCCGTCACCGAAGTCACCGACACCTGACCGGCACCTTGCCCACGGCCACCGGTGCCATCACCATCAAGGCCCCGCAGCAACCCGGCTGCGGGGCCTTAAAACGCCGCCCACATCGGCATCGCGAACGCCTCCTATGTCGGCATCTTCAGCGCCGCGCAACACCCCCCACGCGGCCGCGAAGATCGCCGCGTTCCTTGCCGAGCATCTGTCCTGGACCGCCTACTGGGACAAGCGGGACGGGCTGTGGCGCGTCTCCCAGGACGACCCCGACTCCGACCTGTACGCCACGAGCCGCGACGCCGACGCAGTCATCGAGTACATGGCCACCCATTCCTGAGCACCCAGTTCCGGCCGGAGATCTTCCTACTCAGCCGCGTTCCAGGCGTCGCGGTACTGGCTCACGGAGGCCACCGTGACGACCGAGTGAGTTGACTCGGGGCTAACCGGGCGCACGCCGCTCGGAAACGAGGCGCGGAAGTGATCCGCGAGGATCTGCTCAACGTCTGCGACAGGGACGACATAGAACCCCTCAGGCCTTCCGGTGCGGTAGGAGTCCACCAGGACCACGAACTCAGTACCCTCCGGATACGGGTTGCGATAGTCGGCCACCTGCCAGCCGGGCTTCGACTTCGGGGACCTGGTGTAAACGCGAACTGACCCGCCCAGAATCCTCAGGGCTACCTCCGGATGGCCGGCGTCGTACGCCTGTTGCAGCGCAGCCATCTTGCTGTCTGAACTTCTCACTTGAACTCTTCCCTTCGCCTCCCTACGGGAGGGTACGGCGGAACCTACGGTCCCTCTACCTAGAAGAGCACCAAGCAGTTACGTTTTATGCCCGTAGGAACCAGGACTCGAAACAGTTAGCGAGAGATTGGCGGAGTCCACTACGGCTCACACCGGACGCAGATATCCAAGACCTTGTGAGCCTAGCTAGTCGGCTGCAGCACCGTGCCGTGCACCCGAGCGGCGATCGTCGCGGGCGACACAGAGAATACGCTGTCGCCCTCGTCGTTCTGGAGCGGATACACGTACATGTAAAACGTAGGGCCAGTGACTACGATCTGGCTGTCGGACGACGAAAACCCAGTGCTGGCAAACGCCTGCGCTCCGGTCTCACCCGGCGGGATTGTGTAGACGGTCACCCTCTCGTAGGTGTCGTCGGGCTGACCGCTCTTGCTGAAAGAACCGTCTCCCCCCAGCCAACCCTGCACGGTCGAACTCCCGTACACCTCACCAGGCTGCACCGTAGCGCCAGCTTCACGAACAATGGTCAGCGGATTAGCAGGCGCGGCCTGCGACGTGACTGCCGACGGCCTCGGGGCGGATGAGCCAGCTGTGGTAGCCGAGCCCGTGGAACTGGAGCTGCTCGAGCTGCACGCAGCCAGCACTCCCGCCAGAGCTAGAGCCGAACCCGTGGCCACCACTACCGACCTGACTGAAAACCTCATGACTACTTCCTTGCCGACTTGAGGGCTGATGTCCCAGACCCTCTACCGTGTAGAACTTGGTCAGTGCTTAAGCGCGTTGATGAACGACGACATCGCGGGCGTGGAATCCGTCGACACGATGACCTCAAAGCCGTTGACCTGAATCGAGACGCTGCCAACGTCGTTGCCCTGAGCGTCGGTGTACGGACCTACGTAGCCCTGCATCGTGCCCGCCAACTCAGTAGCCGCGGCCGGGGTCGCTAGAAAAAGGACGTACATGTCCGGGCCTGCGGTCGTGTTCGACAGAGCCGCGCCCGTGATCTGCGTTCCGGCCATATCAGCAGTGGTCATGTCCCACGTGACCGCGAGGCCCTGGGCCTTGATCGTCTGGTCGGCCTGCAGGTCGCCGGTCGGAACAGACTCAGCAGACACACTTGTCTTGGGAGTCTGGTGACTGCTAGCGGCTGCGCCTCCGCACCCGGCCAGAGCTGCAACGGCTAGAGCAGCCAGACCTGCGGGGTACTTAGCTGAAAACCTCATGACTGCTCACCAAACGTGCAGCCGACGCTGCTCTGGCTAGCCGGAGCCGAGCTTCCGCAGGCCGCCATAGCGGAATCTGTCAACCTGTCCGGGGCGCCATTGGGTGGCTTTTACTGAGTAGCGGCTTCCTTCTCCTGGGGCGGGTTGATCCAGGATGTGCCTGGCAGTTTCGGCGGGGCGGGCGGTTTGCGGACGAAGCGCTCGGGGTGGGCGTGGTAGGCGGCGGTCAGGACCTGGGCGCGCCCGGCCTGGACGGCTGCGGCGCGGCCGTAGTGGACGTCACCGGCGGTGTGCAGGCCGAGCCCGCCGTGATGATGCTCGTTGTTGTACCAGGGGAAGAATTCCTGGCAGTGCGCCCGGGCGGCTTGGATCGAACCGAACCGGGCGGGGAACCCCGGCCGGTACTTCAGCGTCTTGAACTGCGCCTCGGAGTAGGGGTTGTCGTTGGAGACGTGCGGGCGGGAATGGGACTGGGTGACGCCGAGGTCAGCCAGCAGCAGCGCGACCGGCTTGGACGTCATCGAGGAGCCGCGGTCGGCGTGGATGCTCAGCTGGCCGCGGGTGATGCCCTGCTTGTCGCAGGTCGCCGCGATCAGCTTCTCGGCCAGGGCGGCAGATTCGCAGGTGGCGACCATCCAGCCCACGACGTAGCGGCTGTAGATGTCCAGGATCACGTACAGGTAGTAGTAGGTCCATTTCGCGGGGCCGTGCAGCTTGGTGATGTCCCAGGAGTACACCTGGTTCGGTCCGTCCGCTGCCAGTTCGGGCTTGACGGCGGCGGGGTGGGTGGCCTGCGCGCGCCGCTCCCGGCTTTCGCCGGCCTCGCGCAGCACCCGGTAATAGGTGGACACCGATCCCAGGTAGGTGCCCTCGTCCAGCAGCGTCGCCCAGACTTCGCCGGGCGCCAGGTCAGCGAACCGCCCGGTGTGCAGCACGTCCAGGATCGCCGTCCGCTCGGCCGCGGCCAGGGCCCGCGGCTGGACCCGCTCGGCGTGCGGGACCGGGGCTGCCTTCGGCGCAGCCGGGCTGATCCGGTGCCGCCGGTACCAGGTGGCCTGCGGCACGCCGGCCGCCGCGCACGCCGCCCTGGTGCCGATCCGCGGCGCCATCACGGCGATCGCCTCGTCGGTCACGAACTCGACCCGGGCTCGGTGTCCGCGCCCTCGGAGATCGTCTCCAAGAGCGCCTGCAGTTTTGACTGGACATCCACCACGAAGCGGGCCTTAGCCAGCTCCTGCTCCAGCTTGGCCTTCTCTTGCCGCAGCCGGGCGATCTGCGCATCCCGCGGATCAGCCGCCGGCCGGCCGCGCCGCCGCGCCGGGCCCGCCAGCGCCCCGGCGTCCCGGGCCCGCCGCCACTCGATCACGTGGCTGGAGTACAGCCCTTCCCGGCGCAGCACCGCGCCCTTCTCGCCGGTCGGCGCCGCGTCATACTCGGCCACCACGTCCAGCTTGTACTGCGCGGTGAACGTCCGCCGGCGGGCCTTCTCGGGCACCTCCGGATCCGGGCGCTCCTGCCGCTCGCCGGTCACCCCTCCAGCATCGCCGGCCACCAGCGCACGGTCGAGCACGGTCACGGTCATCTCAGGGAAATCTCCATCCCCGCCCTCGGGGTGGTCAGTGGTTACTGAGGGGCGGGTGCCTCACGACAGCTTGGCAGAGAGGGTAGCGGCCGCCAACGCCAGGGCCGGGACCAGCACCGCTGCCGACTTAGTGAACCGCATGTCAAGCACACCCCTGCCTGGCTGAGCCTGTTTTGGAGCCCAGCCGATAGAACAGGCGAAACCACCGGCCGGACTGGCGTTACTAACAGTTACAGCATCGAAACCGAACGCATTATGCCCTTGTAGAGCCAGAACTATCGAAACTTTGCGCGCAACCAGGGGCCGGACAGGCGGCTAGGTCACCTGATAGAGGCGCCAGTCAGTCCGGCTCGCGAGGGACACTGTCCGCGTTGTCTCGGTACCGAGAGGTCCAGCTCAGTTCCCAGTCAGAGTTCCAGTCACGAGCGGCGTGGTTCTTAAGGACAGCCACGTCGCCGGATGGACCTGCATCCCGGTGCCGAGCGCCGACTGGTCCGGTTCCTCCGCGATCACCCTGAACACGCATACATCCTGTGCCACCCACTTGCCGGTCTTCATCAACGCCGTGGACCCTTGAAGCTCACGGCGTGATTGTGCAGGTGGTACCAGCCGTACACGGGGAGATCAACCAGATGCTCTGGGCGGCTGCCTCAGCTGACAGCGAATCCGAGGCAGTCGTGCTGCTGTCTCGCATTCGGAGACTCGCAGCCGAGAAAGGGTCTGGGCTTGCTGAGGCGGCAATGCCCCGGCGGAGATTTTGCGGCGGGCGCTAGATAACCCATAACTGCAGAGAGGGCATCAAAGCTCGCACAGAGACTTTGCCCTGACAGCAACGACGAGTTGAGGGCCGGGACTGGTACCCGCTGTATCACCCGCCGGCACCTTACGGCGTCGGCGAGCGCCTCGGACACTCCGTTCAACTTTTGTTCTAACGCGCCAAACCTTCGCGATCTTGTCGTCGCCTGGGGGTCAAGTTGGGGAGCCATCCGGTGAAGAGCCGCCAGCCTCTGGCGGAGTCTGGACGGTCATTCGCCCTGGGAAACAGGACTTCGCGAAGCTTCTAGACTCGCCCAGACCGGCTCGAGGCCTACTTCACGTCGAGGAGGTCGCCGCCAGATCCATCAGAATACCGGGTTGAAGGCGCCGCCCTGTCATCTGGCCGATGCCGTGTGCACGACGTCTGACGGTGCACGGAATCACCAAGGCGCTATCCGTGAGCGAGCACCTGCCGGAACCAGAGGAGAGCGGCTTCGCCGTCCTTGCGGGTCACGTCATCGACCGTCCTGCTATGGCGAAGGCGATTGCGTAGCTCGGCTAGTTGTGCGAACCGCACGTTGAGCATCTCTTTGCTCCCGAACCGCTCTGCAAATCGCGGCCAGAGCGTCTTGGAGGTGAGCACGTCCTGGAGTTCGCGGAGGTCGCAATACTCCAGCTTGCCGGACAGTGAGTCGTAGTGGCCGTTTCCCATGCCCGGACTCCGGCGTCGTGCGCTGGTGATGCGCTCGTTGATCTTGTCGCTCACATGGGATGGCAGTGCGTCTGGCTCTCCGGTGAGGGTATCGGTGATGATCCGGCGTAGCTCCAGTTCCACGCCTTCCACCTGCAAGTCGAGTGAGGATCGCTCGGGGGACCGGATGGCTCCGGCGGGGGTGCCTTTGCCGGTCGCTGCCGCCAGCGCGTCCTCTAGGGTTTGCTCTCGCCAGTCGAGGAAGGCCTCGAAGTCGTTGGTGTTGAGCGGACTGTTCGGCCCGGTCGGCAGCTGGTGGCTGCGTAGCACCTCGTTGAGGGTGGGGCCGAGTTCGGTGCGCATCTCGTCGAGGTAGGCCGATGGTGCCTGGTTGCTGATGCGGATGTTCGTCACCCGGTCGATGAGGCAGTGATTGAGGACGGAATCCACCGCGTCGCCCTTCCCGATGCTTCTCAGGTATGCACGCGGGAAGACGTGGTGGTCGTCGATCTTGCCCGCCTCGATGAGCTCGGGAGTGAGCGGCGCGCCGGTGTGGAAGTCGCGTGGCCTTTGCAGCAGGCTCAGGGCCATCGTGGCACGGTACAGGCCCTGCTGCCGGGTGGTGACCGTGCGCCACCGCTCCCGGTTCCACCCGAATGCTCGGACCACCTCTGGTTCGTCCCCGCCTGCAAGCCAGCTCTTGAGTGCTGGCGCATCTCGTTCGGCGAGGGTCGCTGACGAGCTCTCGTATTCACCGGTGAACGACGCGGACCAAAACCACCGCTTGAGCTTCGAGCGCATGGCGCCCTGCGCCGGCCCGGCCGTCGTCTTGACCTCATCCCAGACGGTTGCCAGCGGGATAAGCATCGGCTCGTAGGGAAGCCACTTGGGCGCTAGCACGCCACATTCGTCGCGAAGCAGCGCGAGGACGGCAGCAATGCTGGCCACGGCGGAGTCCCAGCCACGGGCGATGTCATCGGCGGGCAGGCTGATGACGGATCGCCGCTTGCAGGAGACGCCGAGCCGCAGAGCGATGCACTGCAGCAGGTAGTAGGGCTTGACCCCGAAGTCGCCGAGGATGGGGTGCCCCTCAAGCGCGCTGTTCCACAGGTCGTACAGGCTGTGGCCGCCAGCGAATGCCCGCGCGCTGATGAGTTCGAACGGAGTTAGCGGCCTGCCGGTGCGGTTCAGGGTCTCGAAGATGGTGCACACCGCTTCGAGCGGCGTTCCCTCGGGGAGCACGGTGACCGGGAATGCGTACTTCACCAGGGGGTCGATGCACGCGTACTCGATCTCCCGGAGGAGATCACGCACCCGCTCCCGGTCCTCGTCGTTGCGGCGCGGCACGACGGCGTCGCGCCACCGGGCTGCGCCGAAATCGCGGACCGCAGCCAGCGGCATCATGAGCGTGCGCGCCTGGGCGTTTGCCGGACCGGATCGTCCCGCCGATCTGAGTCACGCAGAGTTTCTGCGTTCCTGCCGGTGATTGGGCTTGCGGCTGGCGATTGGACGTTTCGGGCAGGTTCCAGGCATGGCCGGGTGGTAGCGGCTCGAACGTGAGGCGGCGGGTAGGCAGTCGCCATTCGAGCAGCGGATCGTCGCTGCCGTGGCGCCAGCGGGCGCGCGGGCGGTAACCCCAGGCGTAGCCGGGGGCGATGGTGCGCTGCTGTTCAGCGGTGAATTCGTCGTGCCCGGCCCAGCCGAGGACCCGTTCGCGCCAGTACGGGCTGGCGAGCAGCCGGGCAGGGCGACGGACTGCGGATCGCGGCGGCGTCGGTGATCTGGGCCGCCCATTCGTCGCGGTCATGCCGCGGTCGCCTGCCGCGTGCGCACTGTGACTTTACAGTCACGGTCCGACCGCATATCTTCCATGTAATATCCATAGAAGATACGGAAGGTCGTTGTTATGTCTACTACTCAGACCATCACCATCGAGGCTGTGCCGGGTACTGAGATCCGGATCCGCCTTGTCCCGCCTGCCACCAGCCTCAACATCAGTACGGTGGACGGCATGCTCGGGGAGCTGGTCCGGCGCGGCGGTGGGAGGATCCGGGAAGCCGCGGACGGTCTCATACAGATGGGATATGTGCCAGATGTGCCGGACGTTCGAAAGGGTGGCCAGCGTCAGGCCTACTTGGGCTGGTCCGATCCTGCAAGGGCCTACGATGCCAGGGCGAAGTTTACGCTGTACCTGGAGCCGGGGACGGTGTCCTTCGGGCTCGCAACGGACCGGCGGGTGGTCAGCGGCTTGCCGGGCGCCGACACGACGCCGGAGAGCTACGTTGCCTTCCGTCTTACCCAGCCAGACGGCGTCGCCCACGCGCTGGCAGCTGCGCGCGCTGTCAAACGCTGACGCCCAGGCATCGGCTCATGCATGAGCGGATGCTGGCAGCCGACCGCGCATACCCCAATCAGCCACTTCTGCAAACACCACAGGTGGCTCGATCACGCCTCAACAGCCGCGCCGAACGGACGGCTACGCGCGGGCACCTCGCCGGCGGTGTCAACGGCCAGAGCCTAGGAATTCCGGTTGGGTGCCCTGGTTTCTCCGGGCTGGCGGCCGCCAGTTTTCCAGGCTGGTGGCCGCGTGTTCTCCCGGCAGGTGGTTAATGTGGCCAGCGGGATCACCGCCGCGAGCCCGTCCTGCTCGTCTCCGGCGGCAGCGGGTCGAGGTTCTCAGTCGTGGGCAGCCCGTCCGGCTGAGCCGTGGCGCGGGTGCAGGCCCAGGCTGGTCTACGTCTGGCCGGCCTGGGCCTGGCCGCGCCGTGTCCGGCCTTGTCACGCAGGACCTCCACTGCGCCGGCGATCTCGGACTCGGTGGCATGATCGGTGCCGCAGCGGGCGAGGATGTCACGGGTCTGCGCCCATGCCGCCTCGCCGATACGGCAACCGTAAGCACCTCTACTCAGAACGCCGCGATGCCACATCGAGGACCCAGAACCTCGGGACAAATCGCCGATAACTTAGGTCAGCGAGACCAACAAGCTAATGACTCAGATTCACGACGGCTGACTCAGATCAGATGGGACAGGACAGTGGCCCGGCGGAACGAGCGACTACTCGCCTCGAATATCTTGGCCCCCGGAATGGCCCCCAGAGGCTGTTCGAGGTGTTCTATTTAGCTCTCTGAACTGGTGGGCCGTACTGGATTTGA
>PLIQ01000328.1 GCA_003140115.1 Actinomycetota bacterium
GTGGTCATCTCGGTGCCGAACAGCTCGATCAGCAGCCCGCCGATCGCGTTGCCGTCCAGCACGCCATCTTCCAGCGCTTCCATCAAAGGACCTCCAACCAAAGGACCCCCCAGCGAGCAAAGGACCGTTTACGGGGTTCCAGTAGCGCCGAACCTCTCGGTCTTGACCCGCTGTGGCGGGTAGCCGAGCGCGACCAGATCGCCGGCCACGGCCTCCACGAAGTTCGTCGGGCCGCACACGTAGGCCAGCGGCTCCCGCGCCACGGGCCAGGCCACCTCGGCCATCATCTGCTGGTCCACCCGCCGTGCGTAACCGGTCCAGCCCGGCGGCTGCTGCCGGGTCAGCGTGTAGATTACCGCCACGCCGTCCGACGCCTCGTCGAGCTCGGACCGGTAGATCACCTCGGCCAGGCTGCGCACCGAGTACAGCAACCGCACCGGCACCGAACTCCCCAGCTGCATCCGGTGCCGGAGCATGGCCCGCAGCGGCACCACCCCCGAGCCCCCCGCCGCCAGCAGCAGCGGGGCGTCGCCATCAAGGACCGGCTCCCACACGAAGTACCCGCCGATCGGCCCGCGGACCTCGATCTCGTCACCCAGTTGCACGTCCTGGGTTAGGTACGGGGAGACCTCGCCGTCGTCCAGCCGCTCGACGGTGATCGCCACCGGCTCGCCGGGCGCCGAGGCGATCGAGTAGGACCGCTCGGCCCGGTAACCGTCATCGCCGGTAAGCCTGATGTCCAGGTGCTGCCCGGCCTGGTGGCCGCCCCAGCCGGGAACGGACAGGACCAGGGTCCGCACGTGAGCCGTCTCGTCCATCATCGCGTCGACCGTGGCGGTCACCCAGGTCAGTCGCCCGCGTACCGCTGTTCCCGCCATGGGTCTCCGTACATGTTGTAGCCGTACATTTCCCAGAAGCCCGGCGTGTCGGTATCCCGCAGCCGCAGCCCGCGCACCCACTTGGCGCTCTTCCAGAAGTACAGGTGCGGGACCAGCAGCCGGGCCGGGCCGCCGTGCTCGGCCGGCAGCGGCGAGCCGTCGTAGGAAAACGCGACCCAGGCCTTCCCGCCGGTCAGGTCGGCTACCGGCAGGTTCGTCGTGTAGCCGCCGTCGCAGAAGGCGAGCACGTAGGGGGCGTCGTACGACACCGCGCCGAGCAGCACGTCTAGCGACACCCCCTTCCACCTCGTGTCCAGCTTGGACCACCGGGTCACGCAGTGGATGTCAACCGTGACGGTCTCGCTTGGCAGCGCCTGGAATTCCGTCCAGGTCCAGCTCGCGGGCGATTGGCCGCCCTCGATCGAGAACGTCCAGTTGGTCAGCGCCGTGTGCGGCGTGGGCCCGGCCGACAGGACCGGGAAGTCGCTGGTCACGTACTGGCCGGGCGGGACCCGCCCGGCTGGCTCAGCCTCCTGATGCCGACGGTGGAAGCCGCGCGAGATCGGACTCATAAAGGGCAGATTACGCCGCCCTGACCAGCAGGCCGACGTCGAGGCCCACCGAACGCGGGCCCCTAGCCAACGGAAGGACCGAGTCCCAGGGATTGCGGGGTGCTGGCGTCGGGCGACGGCTGGTGCAAGCCCTCGTCCAGCGAGCCGAACTCCGTCATCAGCGCCGCGCTGCCGCCCCACGGCGTCTGCTCCTCGGCCACCAGCGTGTTGGTGGTGAGCAGCAGGCCCGCCACCGAGGCGCCGTTCTGCAGCGCGGAGCGGACCACCCGGAGCGGATCGATGATGCCCATCTCGATCATGTTCCCGTGCCGGCCCTCCAGCGCGTCGAAGCCCTCATCGATACCCATGCCGGCCGTCTGGGCCACGATCTCCGCGGCCGGGTAGCCGGCGTTGGCCGCGATGAGGTAGGCGGGCTCGCTCAGCGCGCGGCGGACGATCCCGGCGCCGATCGCGTAATCGCCAGTCACCGAAAGGTCATCCAGCGCGCCGAGCGAGTGCAGCAGCGCGGCGCCGCCGCCGGCCACGATGCCCTCGGCCATCGCCGCCCGGGTCGCGGACAGGGCGTCCTCGACCCGGTGCCGGAGTTCCCTCAGCTCGGCGGGGGTGGCGGCGCCGACCCTGACCACCGCGACCTTGCCGGACAGGGCGCCGATCCGCTCGGTCAGCACGTCCTCGTCCGCGCCGAAGGTGGCCCGGCCCAGCTCGGCCCGCAACTGGTCGAGCCGGAACGCGATCGCCTCGGCCGAACCGTCGCCGCCGATGATCGTCGTGCTGTCCGCGTTCACCCGCACCTGCCGGGCCCGGCCGAGCTGCTCGGCGGTCATCGTCTCCAGGGTGAACCCGGAGTGTTTGCTGTAGACGGCGCCGCCGGTCAGCGTGGCGATATCGTCCAGCTTGGCCAGCCGGCGGTCGCCGAACCCGGGGGCCCGCACCGCGACGCACTGGAAGATGCCGTTCGCGTGGTTGTGCACCAGCATGGACAGGGCGGTGCCCTCGACGGTCTCGGCGATGATGACCAGCGGCCGTGGCGCCCGCATCACCTTGTCCAGCAACGGCATCAGCTGCTGGACCTTGGTGATCTTCTCGCTGCACAGCAGGATGTACGGGTCGTCGACGACGGCCTCCAGGCTGGCCGGCCTGGTCACCATGTAGGGCGACAGGTAGCCGTTGTTGAACTCGAAGCCCTCCACGAAGTCCACGCCCATGCCCGGCACCGGGGCGTCCTCCACCGTGACGATGCCGCCGTCGCCCACCGTGTACAGCGCCTTGGCGATGACCCGGCCGACCGTCTCGTCGTCGTTGGCCGAGATCGCCGCGACCCGGGCGTAATCGTCTTCGGTCGAAATCGGGTGCGCCACCTTCTGCAGGTGCTCGACCAGCTGGCCGACGGCCAGGTCGATGCCGCGCTTGACCAGCACCGGGTTGGCGCCGTCGCCGATGGCCGCCATGCCTTCCCGGATGATGGCCTGGGCGATCACCGTGGCGGTGGTGGTGCCGTCGCCCACGATGTCGTTGGTCTTGATCGCCGCTTCCTTGACCAGCTGCGCGCCCATGTTCTCGAACTGGTTCTTGAGGTGGATCTCGCGCGCGATCGTCACGCCGTCGTTGGTCACGACCGGCGAGCCGGTGATCTTCTCCAGGATGACGTTGCGCCCCTTGGGGCCGAGAGTCGACTTGACGGCCTCGGCCAGCTGGTCGACGCCAGCCAGCAGCAGGCCGCGAGCTTCAGCGCCGAAGCGCAGTTCCTTGGCCATCAGTGCTCCATTTCAGGGGAGATAACACGCGAAAGACAATAAATACAGGAGGGAACGGCCGAACGTGCACGCAGCTTTCTAAGGGAGCTAGGGGACGAGGATGGCGCGCCCGCGAACCCGGCCGGCGTCCAGGTCGGCGAGGGCCTCGGGGGCGTCGGCCAGCGGATAGATCTTGGTGTGCAGCGTCACCTTCCCGCCCTCAGCCAGGGCCATCAGCTCGACCAGGTCGTTGTAGGTGCCGACGATGTTGCCGACCACGTTGCGCTCGGTGGAGATGACGTCCAGCGTCGGGATCTCCAGCGTGCCGCCGTAGCCGATGACGTAGTACGAGCCGGCCTCGCCGGTCATGTTCCAGCCGTCCATCTCGGCGCCCTGCTCGGCCACGAAGTCGAGCACGACGTGTGCGCCGCGGCCGCCGGTCAGGTCCATGACCGCCTCGCGCTGGGTGCCGTCGGCCACCACGGTGTGGTTCGCCCCCAGCTCTGACGCCAGCTTGAGCGCGTCGGGATTGGCGTCCACGACGATTATCGACGTGGCCGTCAGCGTGGCCAGGGCCTGGATGCCGATGTGGCCGAGGCCGCCCGCGCCGATCACCACCGCGGTCGTGCCGGGATAAAGCAGCGGGATGGCCTTGCGTACCGCGTGGTAGGCCGTAATGCCGGCGTCGGCCAGCGCCGCCACGTCCTGGGGGCGCGTCGAGGGGCTCAGCTTGACGCAGGCCCGCGCCGACGTGAGCAGGTACTCGGCCATGCCGCCGTCTCGCGACAGCCCGGGGAACGCGGCGTTGTCGCAGTGCATGTCGTCGCCCGCCCGGCAGGCGTGGCAGAACCCCTCGGTGACCAGGGGGTGCAGGATCACGGTGTCACCGGGCTGCACGTTGGTCACGCCGGAGCCGACCTCGTGCACCCAGCCCGCGTTCTCGTGGCCCAGGATGTACGGCAGCGGCGTGTGCATCCGCTCGTCCCACTGGCCCAGCATGATGTGCAGGTCGGTGCGGCAGACCCCGGCGCCGCCGACCTTCACGATCACGTCGAACGGCCCGCTGATCTTCGGCTCGGGTACGTCGTCGACCACCGGCATCTGGTTGAATTCGTGCAAGCGGACGGCCTTCATTGGTCCTCCTCCGGGGTCCGAGAGAGCGGCGTCTCTCCTTGTCCTGGTGTGTCGTACCTGTGCCGTAGCATGCCACGGCAGATCCCGCCGTTCGCCTCGATGCTGATCCGCGTGACCTGGGCTCGACGCATATGCAAAGGCAACGCGTCAGCAGCGACCGCGAGTCCGGTCAGCGGATCGATCAGCAGCGGGGCATCGTCACCGGCGGGCAGGCCCAGCTCGGCCCGGCGCTCCCGCAACCGGGACAGACCGCGAGACGGCGGCACCTCGCCCAGGGTCATAGCGAGTAGTGCCGCCGAGTCCTTACCCGCCGCCAGCAGCGGCCGGCACACCTGATCGGTGCCCGCCATCACCGCCTTGCGCAGGAAGTCGGCGCGCAGCCCGTCCAGTTCAGCGACGGCCTCGCCGTCGAAGGACTGGACGAAGCCGGCGTGGGCCGCCACGCCGTCGTTGATCACGTCCGAAGCGAAGTGGTCCTCCAGCACCACCGTGGTCAGCCGCACGCCCGGCAGGGCGGACACCACGTCGTAGGCGTCCGCCACCATCAGGTAGGCGAAGTTGGGCGCGCAGAAGTACGTGGGCAGCCGCAGCCGGACCTCGGCGTCGCCGTCCGCGGAGACGGTGCACGACGCCACGAACCCGAGCGAGGTGATCGGCTCGTCGAGCTCGGGATCGCGCACCGTCTCCAGCGCCGCCAGCAGGCGTTCCTGCGAGGCAGCAAAAGCCGGAGCGCTCATGCCCCGGCGACCGGCTCGCCCAGGACCTCTTGCGCGCCCGGCACGCCTGCTGACGCGGGAAGCTGGAACTCGTCCGGCACCTTGATGTCGTAGAGGCTGGCCGCGTTCAGGCCCATGATCTTCTTCTTGCCGGCCACGCCGAGCCGCGGGTAGTCGGCGAGCTCGGAGTCATCTGGCATCTCCCAGTTGACGAACCCCTCGACCTGCCACTTGGGCTCCCAGATGCCGTAGTCGCTGCCGAACAGGATCTTGTCCTCGCCGACCCAGAACAGCAGCTCGCCCATGACCTTGGCGAAGAACTTGGGCCGCGCGTGCATCAGGCCGCCGATGACGACCGCCAGCCCGGCGTAGACGTTCGGCTCCTGAGTGGCCATGAAGCAGAAGTCCTCGATCCGCGGCAGGCCCACGTGCTCGACGATGAAGTTGAGGTCGGGGAAGTCGGTCGCGGCGTGGTCCACGTCGGCCACGTCGAAGGCGTCCTTGTCCAGCGGCCAGATCGTCGGGCCCTTGTGCACGTGGACGTTCTTGATGCCGAGGTTCTGCGCGGCCTCCAGGAACCGGTACGCCGCGGGGTCGCTCAGCTTGTACCCGCGTGACCCGTTGTTCCACTCCGCGGTGTACAGCTTGCAGCCGATGGACCCGAACCGCTCGACGTTGCGCTTGAGCTCGGCCAGGCCCTCGTCGCCGTCGCGTGGGTCGAATCGGGTGTTGTAGATGAACTTGCCGGGGTGCTTCTCACCCATCAGCGCGTTGCGCTCGGTGGTGTTGAAGCCCTCCTTGTACCACTCCTTGAGGTAGGTCGGCTGGAAGATGGCCATGTCCACGTGGCCGTCCTCGAAGACGTCCTTCATCAGGTCGTCCTCGGAGTACTTCTGGAAGTGCTCGATCGACCAGTGCGTGTCCGCCGGGCCGAGGCCCTGGTAGGCGTGGAAGCAGTTGATCCAGCCGTCGGCGTACTTCTCGGCGCCCGGCACCCAGTTGTCCGGTGCGGCGTTCCAGTAGTGCATATGGCTGTCGACAATGAAGTACTTCTCGCCATCCTTCTCGTACATGAATGCCTCCTTATAGGCCGAAATATACTGCTGTGCGTCCTAACGGGTGCGGCTGCCAGCCGGAGCCGGCGGCCGGCCGGGACCGGCCGCCGGCGGAACCGGCTGCGGACCCGGCGGGTCGCTGGTCCCAGCAAACCCACTGGTACTAGCAGAACCGCTGGGCCCGGCTACCGCAAGACCTATCGGGCTGTCAGATCGAAGCCGATGTACTCGGCCGCCTCCTCGGGGTTGGCGAACATGATCGTCCGGTCGTCCTCGTGGATCATCCGGCCGTAGTGGG
>PLIQ01000366.1 GCA_003140115.1 Actinomycetota bacterium
GTAGAGCGGATCAACCTGTCCCGACACGGCGTGCATTCTCAGGCACCCCAGCCATCCGCGGAATCCCGGCACATCTGGCACCTCCGGCACCTCCGGCATCTCCTGCACCTGGAGCATCTGCGAGACATGCGGCGCCCGGTCAAGGCGGTCATCGCGGCCGCGGCGGCGATCGTGGTCGTGGCGGCAGGCGCCGCGCTGGCGGTTGGCCTGACCGGATCCAACGGCGGCCATGGTCACCTGACCGCGCAATCAGGTCCGACGTCCGGCTCGCCGGGCCCGTCCTCGCCGTCCGCCACGCTCCCGGCGGTCACCGGAACCTCCCCAGCGAGCGGGACGACCGGCGGCGGCACCCTGGTCACGATCACCGGAACCCGCCTCGACGGTCCCGTCACGGTCAAGTTCGGCGCCAAGGCCGGGACGATCACCGTTGACCTCAACGCGAAGATCGTGGTCAAGAGCCCGCCCGGCCAGGGCACGGTGGAGATCACCGTGACCACCCCGGCCGGCACCGGCACGGCGGGCGAGTTCAGCTACCACTCCCCGTCGGCTCAGATGGCGGCCCCGGCGGTCACCGGGGTCTCGCCGGCCACTGGGCCGACCGCGGGCGGCACCCTGGTCACGATCAACGGGACTAACCTGGCCGACGCCACCATGGTCAGCTTCGGCGGCGTCGCCGGGATGATCAGCTCTGACTCCGGCAAGCAGATTGCGGTCAGCAGCCCGCCGGGCAAGGGCACGGTGGACGTCATGGTGACCACCCCGGGCGGCACCTCGACCGCGGGCATGTTCACCTACTCCGCCACCGCACCGCGCCCGCCGCATCCGGTGGTCACCGGGATCTCCCCGGCCAGCGGCGCGGCTGCGGGCGGCACCTCGGTCACGATCACCGGGACCGGCCTGTCCGGCGCCAGCGGGGTCAGCTTCGGCGGCGCGGCCGGGACGATCACCGGTGATTCCGACACCCGGATCACGGCCAAGAGCCCGCCCGGCAAGGGCACGGTGACCGTCACGGTGACCGCTCCGGGCGGCAATGTGACCGCCGGCAAGTTCAGCTACAAGGCCGCCTCGTCTCCGCCCCCGCCCACGCCGCGTCCGGTGGTCACCGGGATCTCCCCGGCCAGCGGCCCTACGGCGGGTGGCACCTCCGTGTCCATCACCGGGACGAACCTGTCGCGTGCGACCGGGGTCAGCTTCGGCGGCGCGGGCGGCTCGATCACCGCTGATTCCGGCACGAAGATCACCGCGACCAGCCCGGCAGGCTCCGGCACGGTGAACATCACGGTGACCACCAAGGGCGGCACCTCGGCCACCACCAGCGCAGACAAGTTCACCTACGCCACCCCGGCGCCGGTGGTCCTGGAGGTCTCCCCGGCCAGCGGCCCTACGGCGGGCGGCACCTCGGTGTCCATCACCGGGACGAACCTGTCGGGAGCCACCGGGGTCAGCTTCGGCGGCGCGGACGGCTCGATCACCGCTGATTCCGGCACGAACATCACCGCGACCAGCCCGGCCGGCTCCGGGACGGTGAACATCACGGTGACCACCTCCGGCGGCACCTCAGAAATTACCTCCGCCGACAAGTTCACCTACGTCGTCCCGGCGCCGACGGTTACCGGGATCCGCCCGGACAGCGGGAGCTACGGAACCACCGTCGACATCCTCGGGACGAACCTGTCCGGCGCCACCAGCGTCAGCTTCGGCGGCGTGGGCGTGACGATCAGCTCGGACTCCAGCACGGAGGTCGTCGTCACCGCCCCGGAGGGCAAGGGCACGGTGAACATCACGGTGACCACCGCGGGCGGCACCTCGGCCATCACCAGCGCCGACCAGTTCACCTATGTTTCCCAGATCCAGTAGCGCACCCGCTGCGGTCACCAGGGCACCTTCGGTGTCACGGGCCGGCGCGAGCCGGAGACAGGGCGCCCGTTCGGGGGGCCTACGCCCAGGGCGTGGCGCTCAGCCTGGAGAAGGCCCTCGATCTGGCTCTCGGAAAGGCGGGTCCGGCCTGACCGCTACCGCCGTGGAACCCGCGCACGTCGGTACTATCCCGTAGGTCACAATGCGGCGAGCCGGTATCACCAGCCTGCCGGGATGCTCCGCCAGATAGAGGTCAACAGTGTCGGGCCCGTGGATGCGGTCAGGGCGAACCAGAAGTCGAGGAGGCTCGTGATGCGGCCAGCGATGGACCACCTCAGTATTAGCGCCACCCGGGCCGATGCCCTGTTCGTGTCGGCGCTGCAGCGCGGTGACCATCCCGGGGCGAGGGAAGTCCGGCAAGCCGTTGCCGCGGCGGTCGGGGCATTCGGCCAGCGTGGCTGCGCCGGACGGGTAGCGCAGGAGTTCGGCGATCATCCCGAGACGGCGGTCACCCGGATGCGCTGGGCTCGCCAGGTGGTCGGCATAGCGTTCGGTGAACCGGGACCGGCATCAGCCGGTGCCCGGACGCTCGCCCGGCGCACCGGAGCTCACGCCAGCCGCGCTGCGTAAAACCACCGCGTCCCGCGAGTCCACCGCAAGGCCAGCGCCGCGGTGAGCAAGCTGAGGATTCGGGGGATGCCGGTCTAGTGTTGGCTGGTGAATGCGCGGCAAGCCGAGGGAGGAGTTCGCTGTGCGATATACCGCCGACCCGCGCGTCGACGCCTACATCGATACCCTGCCTGGCTGGCAGCAGGTCATCTGCCGCGAGGTCCGCGACCTCGTCCACGCCGCTGACCCAGAGGTGATCGAAACCGTCAAGCGGACTATCCGGCCGTATTTCGTATTGCACGGCAACATCTGCGCGCTTCTGGCGGCGAAGGACCACGTCAATGTGTTCCTCTACGACGGTGCTATCGTCCCCGATCCCGAAGGAATCATCACCGCCGGGCACGGCAATAAGACCGCCCGCACGGTGGGCATCTGCCAGGGCGAAACCATCAACGCGGCTGCCCTCAGCACCATGTTCCGGCAAATTATCGCCAACAACCGCGCTGGCGGCTGGCGCAAATTGAAACGCGAAAACTGATTAACGCCAGCTCGGGCTGGCGACCGCGGTCCGCCAGGCCGGGAGCTCGCCAACTTCAGGGTCGTTCGATGTATTGCTTGGTACTTGTGATCGCGAGCGCGCCATGCTGCGTCGTTGACTGCCGCGGCCGATTCCGGCGAAGAGCCGGTCCTGAGATGAGCTGCGCGTGCGGCGCGTCAGGTCCGCCGAGGGCGACGGCGCGCACTGTCGGCAGCGCGGCTGGTTCGCAACACGGATCGACGACGATCATGGGGTTGACGGGGTGGCAGCCGGGGCGTTCTCGAGCCGGAAGACGCCGACGCCGAACGGATCCAGAGTGGCGGCGCCGTCGGTGGCCGAACCGTCCAGGCGGGCCAGCCAGAGCCCCGGGGCGAGTTCCGGCTTGACCGTCACCGGTTCGCTCGCCTGACTCACTAGCCAGGCGAAACGGGCTCCGTCGGAGCGGACCAGCACGTCGCAGGCGACCCGGCGATCGTCGGCCGTCACCAGCTTGCGAACTCCGGCGTGCGCCCCGAGGGCTTCGTAGATCGCGCTTGTTGCCTCCGGGTTGGCCCGGGGCGTCGCGGCCGCCATGTGCTCGACGGGATAGGTGCACAGCACCACCGAGCCGGCGCCCACGCGGCGCAGCAGCAGGGCCGGCCTGCCGTGGCCGTCGGCGGCGAGCACTTCTGCCCCGTCCGGGCGGACCGGCAGGTAGGCACGGCTGTGCTCGTTGCCACCAGCGCGGAAGGTCAGCCGGGTGCCGGCCGCCAACGTGCCGAAGTCCTTGACAAAGGTGAAGGCCACCTGGTCGTCTTCGATCGCGTCGACCAGCCCGGCCCTGAGCTGATGCTCGACCCCGAACATCGCGTTGAGGTGGCCATACGAGGGGCCACGGTGCCAGCCGGCCGATCCCGGTGAGTATGAGACGTAGACCGTCGCGCCTGCCCTCGCTAGCCGTTCGAGCTGGTGCCAGGTGGGCGCGAGCAGCTGCTTGACCGAGGGCACGAGGTAGAGCATGGCGTCGCCGCCGACGCCTTCGCTCTCCCTGGTCAGCGCGACCGGCAGGTCTGCCAGCCGGGCGGACACATACGCCTGGCGCAGCGTGTCGTAGATGTATCCGGGGTCAGATGGCGCGGTGAACGGGTAGCTGGTGTCCAGGTATGACGACACCACCAGCGCGGTGTCGGCGGGGGCACGCTGGCACCGGCCGATGTCGACGGCACGGAGCGTGTCGGCGAAGGCCTTCATCTCGGTCAGCTGCGGCTTGGGGCGGCCGTGACTGTCGGTGAGCCCGAAGTGGAGCTCGAAGGCATGATGCCGGTAGGGATCCTGGCCCGCCAGGTCGTCGTAGTCGGAGTTGCACCAGCCGATCCAGCCGGTCGCGCCGGCCAGCAGGCTGTTGTGCAGGACCTGGCGGTAGTAGCGGGCGGCGTTCGCGCCGGACACGAAGTCCGAGCTGACGCCGAACTCCTCAAGCACGACCGGACGGCCGAACGTGCCCGCCAGCTCGCATTCCCACGCCGCCGTGTAATGCTGGCGTACCTCGTCGTCACCCACGGGGTAGACGTGCGGTCCCAGGAAGTCGCAGAGCCGCGCCGCGTTGGCGAGCGAGAACCCGGCGTGCTGGCTGCTGGCCTGGGTCCCCCACGCGCCGTCTCCGAGTGAGAACGGCTGCTGGCCGCCCGCCGCGCGCACCGCGTCCCTGATGATCTGGGCCCAGGCGGCGACGACTTCCCGCGGCGCGCTTCCCCCGCTGTAGATCGGCATCTCGTTGGAGACCAGCCAGCCGCACACCGCCGGATGGGCACCGAAGCGGCGCACCATCTCGCCGGCGAACCAGGCCTGCCGGGCGACCATCCAGACGTCGGTGTAGAGGTCGCGCCCGTCGCGCCAGGGCGGGTCCCAGTTCTCGCCGGACATGTGGCCGACGATGAACGTCGGCACGGTGGACATGTCCGCCTCGGCGTGCCGCTCAAGGAAGTCGGCAAAGCGTTCAGTCATCGCGTCATCGATGCGATCGGGCTCAGGCATGAAGTCCGGCCAGTAGAAGAACGAGCGGGTCATGCCCAGGCCGTGCTCCCGCAGCACGGCCAGCTCCTTGCGGACCGTGTCCGGATCGTAATTCCGCCACATCAGCGGGCCGCCGGTCCGGGACCAGAAGTTGGCGCCCAGCCAGTTGACCGGCTGCCCGGCTACGACGATCCGCGCGGAATTCCGGTGCATACGGGATGGCTCCCTTCTTCGAGCCCGATGCTGCGAGAGTCGACTGGCGGCTCGCGCCAGGACGCGCAAAGTACTATACCGGTTAAGTGTTGCCGACGGGAACGCCGCCTGGAAAGTTATTTATGCTGGGCCCGGCGATCTCTTTCGGGATACGGCCCGAGTGTCACGCGGCTAGGCGGTGCCGTGCCCGATGGCGGGTAGCCGTCGAGAGGGGACAGAAGTGAAGCGTCCGACCATCGCCGACATCGCAAGCCGGGCGGGAGTGACCAAGGCGGCGGTGTCGTTCGCCCTCAACGGCCAGCCCGGCGTCTCCGCGGCCACGCGAGAGCGCATCCTCGCGATCGCGAGCGAGATCGGCTTCCAGCCCAGCAGCGCGGCCAGGGCCCTGGCCGACGGTCGGGCGGGCGCATTCGGGCTGGTCGTCGACCGCCCGGCGCGAACGCTCGGGACGGAGTCCTTCTTCATGCAGCTGATCTCCGGTATCCAGGCTGAGCTGTCCCGGGATCACATCGCGCTGCTGTTCACGACGGCGGAGGATCAGGCGGCGGAGATCGACCTGTACCGGACGTGGTGGGCCCAGCGGCGGGTGGACGGGGTGTTCCTGCTCGACCTCCAGCTCAGCGATCAGCGGGTGAACACGCTGCAGGAACTCAGGATGCCAGCGATCGTATTCGGCACCCCCAAAGGGTCAGGCTCGCTGCCGGCCGTCTGGCAGGACGACGTCGCCGCGACCAGGACCGTGGTGGAGTACCTGGCCGGCCTCGGCCACCGGCGGCTGGCCCGGGTGAGCGGCATCCCTAGGTACTGGCACACCAAGCTGCGCGCTGATGCGC
Organism: Actinomycetota bacterium; assembly: GCA_003140115.1. The sequence goes on from PLIQ01000366.1 coordinate 6,043, forward strand.
TGCGCGAGGCCGCGCACGCCGCCGGGCTCGAGGCGATGTCCGTCGAAGGCGACTACACCAGCGAGCACGGCGCCGAGGCGACCCGTGAGCTGCTCCGGTCGGCTCGCCCGCCGACCGCGATCCTCTACGACAACGACCTGATGGCGATGTCCGGGCTCGGCGTCGCTCAGCACATGGGAGTGCGGGTACCCGGCGAGCTGTCGATCGTGGCCTGGGACGATTCCGTGCTGTGCGAGCTGGTCCACCCGTCGCTGACCGCGCTCCGGCGGGACATCGCCGCCGCCGGCGCGGAGGGGGCGCGGCGCATGATCGAGCTGGTCGGCGGGTCCGAAGTCGGAGATTTCCAGGAACCGCCGCCGGTGCTCGTCAGGCGCGGCAGCACCGGCACGCCGTCCCGGCCGGCCGGGCGGCCGCCGCACCCGGCTGCCGCTCCTTAGCCGTTCCGGTATCTGATCGAGATCTGAACGATACCGACATAATCCTTTACCTAAGGGTAGTAGAGGGTTAACACTTAACCGGTATAGCTCGTGTTCGGCCGCGCGGGACGCCCGGTTCGGGACGCTATTCCGCGCGGCGCGGACGCGAAAACCAGAACAGGACGCCCGACCTGGCGGTGGCCATGACGCTCTTAGTTCGCGTGCGCTACGGCCGGGTGTTTCGCGCGCCATTCCATGACGCGCATTGTCTTTCCATGACCACGGTTACCCGGGCCGAAAGAAAGAAGGGTTTCAGTGATATCGACAAGACCCTGGCGGGTACGAGCGGCGGCCGTGGCCGCCGCGGTCCTGGCCGGCGGCCTGCTGGCCGCGTGCAGCAGCAGCAGCCCGAGCACTAACAGTCCGTCCACGGGGCCGACCGGCGTGCTGACGATCACCACCGGGGCGGCCGGCACGTTCGCCGACGACTTCAACCTGTACTCCCCCAATGCCGAGGACGCAACGAACGGGATGATCTACGAGCCGCTGTTCTTCTTCGACACGGCGAAGGACGGCGTGGTCGAGCCCTGGCTCGGCACCAGCTACACGTGGTCCAACGGGGGCAGGACCCTGGCCGTGCAACTCAGGCACGGCGTGACGTGGACCGACGGCAAGCCATTTACCAGCGCGGACGTGGTATTCACGTTCAACCAGGCGATTCACAGCACGGCGCTGAACAAGTTCGGCCTGCCGCTGGCGAGCGTGGCGGCTAACGGGCCCTATGCGGTCACCATCAACTTCACCCAGCCCGCTTACACGGATGCTTACTACGCACTCGGCAGGGTCGAGATCTTGCCCCAGCACATCTGGGCATCGATCACGGACCCGGCCACGTTCCTGAACACCAAGCCGGTGGGCACCGGGGCCTACGAGCTCGGCAGCTTCTCCGGCCAGGTGTTCACGATGACCGCGAACCCGCACTACTACCTCCCGGGCCTGCCGAAGTTCAAGACCATCCGGTTCCTGGCCTTCAGCGGGAACACCACATCGGACGCGGCGATCGAGTCGGGCGAGGTGGACTGGGCCGGCAGCTACATCCCCGGTATCCAGAAGCTCTACCTGGCCAAGAACAAGAACTTCGTGGTCAGCGACATCCCGCTGTCCACGGCGTTCCTGGTGCCGAACATGACCAGCGGCCCGACCGCGAACCTGGCGGTCCGGCAGGCGATCAGCACCGCGCTCAACCGGGCCGACATCAGCAACACGGTCTACAACGGGTACGCGTCGCCGACGAACCCCGAGGCGCTGATCCTGCCGAACTACTCGTCGGTCCTGTCCCCGTCGCTGTCCGGCGCTTCGTTCGGTAGCCCGAACGCAGCCGCGGCCAAGAACATCCTGACCAAGGCCGGCATCAAGACGCCGCTGAACCTCACCGTCGACATGGTCTCCGGTTACACCGACTACCTCAGCGACCTGCAGATCATCCAGGCGCAACTCAAGCCGGCCGGCATCAACCTGACCATCGACCAACCCGCCTACGCCACGTTCACCTCGCTCCAGGACACCGGGAAGTTCCAGCTGCTGATGGACAACTTCGGCTATACGCCGAGCCCGTGGGCGTACTACTACTCGATTCTGGACAGCTCGATAGCACCCGCGATCGGACAGGTCGACACGGTCGGCAACTACGGGCGCTTCCGCAACGCTCAGGTGGACAGCCTGCTCAACCAGATCGCCAGCACGACGAATACCGCGGTGCAGGACCCCGACTTCTACAAGATCGAGCAGATCTTCGCCGCTCAACTCCCCGACATCCCGCTGTTCAACCAGCAGGACGAGATCGAGTTCAACGGGAACGTGGTCGGCAACTACCCGTCGGTATCCAACCCCTACGGCGCGACCGCCGTTTACATCCAGCCGGACCTTGGCTGGGTGGCGGCGCGACTCGTCCCCGTGAAGTAGTAAAGCAGCAGGCGCTGAGCAGGTGAGCCAGCCTGACCAGCGACCGGTGGCGCCGCGTCCCCCCCTCGCGGCGCCACCGGTTACGGTCCGTCCGCGAAGTCCGCTAAGGAGGATGAGGCCCAGGTGCGTTATGCGTTCCGCAAGCTCGGTTTCTACCTGATCGCGGCGTGGGTAGCGATTACGATCAACTTCCTGCTGCCGCGGCTCATCCCGGGGAACCCGGTCGAGATCCTGATCTCGCGGATGTCGCAGTCCGGCACCATCCCGACCGACGAGGACCAGGTGCTGACCAGGCTGCTCGGCCTGGGCACCGGGAACATCTTCCAGAAGTACTGGCAGTACCTGGACGGCCTCGTCCACCTGCAGCTCGGCCTCTCGATTACCGATTTCCCCACGCCGGTCAGCACCGAGATCGCCTCGTCTATCTACTGGACGCTCATCCTGGTGGGCACCGCGACGGTGATCAGCTGGGTACTTGGCATCGTGCTCGGGACGCTGGCGGGCTGGAAGCGGGGCTCCAAGCTAGACGCGATCATCCCGTCCACCACCCTGCTGACCGCGATGCCCTACTTCTGGCTCGCGCTGATCTTGATCTATCTGTTCGCGACCAACGTCTGGCACATCTTCCCGGCCGGCCAGGGCTACAACACGAACTCCGACATTGTTCCCGGCTGGAACCTGGCGTTCCTCGGGTCGGCCGTACAGCACGCGCTGCTGCCCGCGCTCACCATCGTGATCAGTTCGGTCGGCGGCTGGCTGCTCGGCATGCGCAACCTGATGGTCTCTACGCTGTCGGACGACTACGTCGTCGCGGCCGAGGCCAGGGGGCTGCCGCCGCGCCGGATCATGATCAGCTACGCGGCCCGTAATGCCGTGCTGCCCAGCGTCGCCGGGTTCGCCATCTCGCTGGGCTTCGTGGTCAGCGGGGCCATCGTGGTCGAATACGTCTTCTCCTATCCGGGAATCGGCTTCAAGCTCGTGGACGCGGTGTCAAACGATGACTACCCCCTGATGCAGGGCATCTTCCTGGTGATCACGCTCGCCGTGCTCGGCGCGAACCTCATCGTCGACCTGCTGTACGGCTTTATCGATCCGCGGACGAGGCTGTCCCGATGAGCAGCGTCACGGGTGTCGTCCAGATCGATCCCGGGGTCGCCGACGCGGGTGCGCACCGGCTCGGCGGGCGGTTGCGCGAGATCTTCAGGTCGCGCAGGCTGCTCGCTGGCGCGTGCATCGTCGGCGTGTTCGCCGGAGTCGGAATCGTCGGCCCGTTTCTGGTCCATAACGCGAACGCCCTCAGCACTCACGACTGGGCCTCGCCGTCGCTCAGCCACTTGCTCGGCACCAACGAGATCGGGCAGGACGTCTTCGCGCAGCTCGTGGTCAGCGCACGGGCCTCGCTGGAGATCGGCGCGGGGGCCGGCCTGATCGCCACGGCCATCTCGATCCTGATCGGTATCAGCGGCGGGTATGCGGGCGGGATCGTCGACGAAGCACTGTCGCTGCTGACCAACGTGATCCTCGTGATCCCCACGCTGCCGCTGGTCATCCTGGTCTTGGCCTACGTGAAGTCGAACAGCCTGCTGCCGCTGATCCTGATCATCGCGCTCACCAGCTGGGCCGCATCGGCGCGGGTCCTGCGGGCGCAGACGCTGTCGGTCCGCAACCGCGAGTACGTGCTGGCAGCCAGGGCGTCCGGCGAGCGAACGTTCCGGATAATTCTCGTGGAGATCCTGCCGAACGAACTCCCGGTGATCGTGTCCAACCTGATCTTCGCGATGATCTTCGCGATCCTCACCCAGGCCGGGCTCGCGTTCATCGGGCTCGGCGACCCGACGACGCTCACCTGGGGCAACATGCTCAACATCGCCTACAACGACGAGGCGCTCTCGTTCGGCGCGTGGTGGTGGTTCATCCCGCCGGGCGCCTGCATCGCGCTGCTCGGCATGGGCCTCGCGCTGATCAACTTCGGGCTTGATGAGGTCCTCAACCCGCGGCTGCGGGTTTACCGGCCGGGAAAGTCGCGATGACCGCAGGCGATCTGGTGCTGCGCGCGGAACACGTGTGCGTGGAGTATGCCGGGCCGCGGCCGATCCGGGCCGTTCGTGATGTGACGGTGGAGTTGCGCCGCGGTGAGGTGCTCGGCATCGCCGGAGAGAGCGGATGCGGCAAGTCCACGCTCGCCTATGCGCTGACCCGGATGCTGCGGCCGCCCGCCGAGCTCACCCGCGGCAGCATCACCTACTTCCCGGACGGCGGCACCCCGGTCGACCTCATGACGCTGGACAGCGAGAGCCTGCGCGGATACCGGTGGAACAAGGTCTCGATGGTCTTCCAGAGCGCAATGAACGCGCTCAACCCGGTCACCAGCCTGGGCAGGCAGTTTGACGACATCTTCGAAGCCCACCGCCCGGCCATGGACCGGGCCGCCCGCCACCGGCGCGCCCGCGAACTGCTCGAGATGGTCGGGATCGACCCGGCGAGAATCCGCGGCTTCGCCCACGAGCTCTCCGGTGGCATGCGGCAGCGGGTCATGATCGCGATGGCGCTGGCCCTGCAGCCTGAGGTCGTCATCATGGACGAGCCCACGACCGCGCTCGACGTGGTGGTGCAGCGGGAGATCCTCGATGAGATCGAGCGGTTGCGCGAGGAACTCGGCTTCAGCGTCATCTTCATCACCCATGACCTGTCGCTGCTGCTGGAGATCAGCGACCGGCTCGCGGTGATGTACGCGGGCGAGATCATCGAGTATGCCCCGTCCGAGAGGGTCGGCTCGGCTCCAGCGCATCCTTACACGCTGGGCTTGCTGCGCTCGTTTCCCGACATCCGCGGGGCCCGGCGCGAGCTGCGCGGCGTGCCCGGCACGCCGCCGGACCTGCGCGAGCACTTCGCCGGGTGCCCGTTCGGTCCCCGATGCTCCTACGCGTTCGGCCCGTGCCGCAGCGTGCCGCCAGTGCTGCGGCCGGTCGCGGCGCGGCGCGGCGGAGCCGAAGCGGACCGCTGGACCGTGGCCTGCCACCTGCACGACCCCGATGCCCGGCCGGACGGCCCGCCGGCCGAGCTCGGCGGGGCAGCACCCGGCACCGCGACCCCGGTGACCGCGGACGATGCGATCGGCGCGGAGAGCGGCGGAGGCGAGCGGTGAGCGTGCTCGAGGTCCGGGATTTGACGGTCGAGTACCGGCAGCGTGGCGGCGCGAGGTTCAGGGCGGTCGACGGGCTCTCGTTCGCGCTCCAGGAGGGCCAGACGCTCGCACTGGTCGGCGAGAGCGGCAGCGGCAAGTCGACGGTCGTTCGTGCGATCGGGCAGCTCGTGAAGCCTACGGCGGGTGAGATCCTGCTCGACGGCCAGCCCGCGGCCCGGCACGGTGCGGCCCTGCGGGCCTACCGGCACCGGGTTCAGATGATCTTCCAGGATCCGTTCGCCTCGCTGAACCCGATGCACACCGTCGCGCACCATCTGCGCCGGCCGCTGCAGCTCCGCCAGCGTCATCTGCGCGGCGCCGCCCTGGATACGGCGACGGCGGATCTGCTGCGCTCGGTCAACCTGACGCCACCCGATGAGATCGCCGCGAAGCACCCGCACGAGCTGTCCGGCGGGCAGCGGCAGCGGGTGGCGATCGCGCGGGCGCTGGCGACCGACCCCGACGTGCTGCTCGCCGACGAGCCGGTGTCCATGCTCGACGTCTCGATCCGGCTGGAGATCCTCAACCTGCTCGACCGGCTGAAGGCGGACCGCAACCTCGCCCTGCTCTACGTCACGCACGATCTGGCGACCGCGCGGCACTTCTCGTCCGAGATCGTCGTGATGTACCGGGGCGAGATCGTCGAGCGAGGCCCGAGCGACGAGGTGATCCTGCACCCGTCGCACCCCTATACCCAGATCCTTTCCCGGGCCGCGCCGGACCCCACGGCCTCCCGTGCGGTGCTGGCCGCCGCTCGCGCCAAGCGCCAGTCGGCGCGGGCCGCGCGGGCCGCGGAGGAGCGCGAGGCCGACCTGGGTACCGGCTGCAGGTTCCGCACCCGGTGCCCGTTCGCGACGGACATCTGCACGCGTCACCCGGAGGACATGGACGTGTCCCCCGGTCACCAGGCGCGGTGCTGGCTCTACGCCATCGCTAACGGCAGCGGCCCGCTGCTGCCCCTCGCGAGCCCGGACGAATGACGCGGCCTCCGCAGCGCGAGATTGCTCGGGTGCCCGTCGACCCGGACCGGGCCGCGGTCTACGCCGAGGGCTGGCAGTCATGGAGCGCCACCGAGATCCTGCCGGTGACCGCGGCGCCCGCCGTCCCGCCACCGGACTCCCTCGCGATCGACTGCCAGTACGGCGCATCGCCGCCGCCCGGCGTGCACCAGGGCTCCGGGCTGCTCGCCCTGGACCCCGGCACTGGAGGGCCGGTGGCACTGTTCGCGGGGCAGGACGCGTCACGTTCTGTTCCGGTCATACAGGCGCGGGTCCTGAACGGGTACGTCCAAGTCACGGCCGACGGACCGGTCAGCCAGATAACGGACCAGGAACCGGGCGGGCTGACGGGCGCGCTGTGCCGGTGGGGCGAGGGGTTCGCTGCGCGGGCGGGCGTAGCGCGCGGCAGCCTGCGGCAGATCCCGCCGGTCTGGTGCTCGTGGTACCAGTACTACGCCAACGTGACCGAGGCGGACATCACGGCGAACCTCGCGGCCATGGACGACCTGCGGCTGCCGGTGCGCGTGGTGCAGATCGACGACGGCTACCAGGCCGCACCGGGCGACTGGCTGGTCCCGTCGGGCCGGTTCGCCGGCCTGCCCGACCTGGTGCGCCGGATCCGCGGCGCCGGCCGCCGGGCCGGGATATGGATCGCGCCCGCGCTGATCGGCAGGAGCAGCGAGCTGCTCGCCCGGCACCCGGAGTGGGCGGTGCGCAGCCCGCAGACCTCGGAGCCGGTGTCCGCGGGGAACGTGGTGCGGGAGGAGTGCACGGCCCTAGACGTCACCCATCCGGGTGCCGCGCGCTACCTCATCGACGTGCTGAGCACCATGCGGGAGTGGGGCATCGACTACTTCAAGGTCGACTTCGCCTACGCGGGCGCCTGCGAGGGCCTGCGCCATGAGGACGTGAGCGGGGTGGAAGCCTACCGGCGCGGTCTGCGCCTGATCCGGGACACGATCGGTCCCACGGCAGTGCTGGTCGGCTGCGGGGCGCCGATCCTGCCCTCGGTCGGCCTGGTCGACGCGATGCGGGTCGGCCCGGACATCGACGCCCGCTACGAGCCGCCGGACGGCCACCCGACGAAGCCGTCGGGGCGCAACGCCACCAGGAACGTCGTCGCCCGGGCCTGGCAGCACGGCAGGCTCTGGGTCAACGACCCCGACTGCCTCTTGGCCAGGCCCGGTGTGCAGCGGCGGGAGGCCTGGGCCGAGACCATCCGGCGATTCGGCGGCCTGCGCTCGTCAGGGGACGGCCTGGCTGAGCTGGACGACTGGGGTCTGGAGGCGACGCGACGCCTGCTCGTGCCCTCTCCGGCCGGACCGCTGGTCTCGGTGACCGGGACCTGACGTCCGTGCCGGCGGTCGCGATGCTAACCCGCGCTGGCGGCCGCGGCCGCAGCCGACTTGACCGCGGCGGTTGTCGCATCGATCATCTGGCGCAGGGCTTGCGAGGTCCAGCTGCTCTGGGCGATCTGCTCAGCCCGGGCCCTGAGCTCCCGCCTGGACAGGCCCGATAGCCGCGGATCGACAATCTTGTGCTCGCACTTGAGGGCGTGCACCAGGGCGATGAGTACCGCGCTGCCCAGATCCGGCGCTGCCTGCTGCACCAGGGCCTGGGTCACCAGCCGGCGGACCGGGAACACTCCCAGGACCCTGGCCGGCTCAGCGCGGACCGCCCCGGCGGCGGCCAGCCGTTCATACAGCGTCCGCCGCAGGTCCCTGCCCAACGGCCTCATCACCGCAGATGGCCTGTGCCCGGTACGCGCCAGCACGATCCGCAACGCCGCGTCGAGGACTTCATCACCGGCCGGGGAGGTTTCACAGACGATGAGGCGGCCCGGCTTGCCCGCACTTCCCTCACCCGACAGGTCCACTTTGCCCATCATGGTGAGCTCGATCAGGTTCGCGCCGGCCAGTGCTGGATCCAGCGGGTCCGTGCGAACATACAGCCGGCCGCTGGCATCATCGGTGACTAGGAGCAGCAGGTTCTCAGCGAGCAGCATTCCTCCACGCTACCGAGCGCGGGCCCGGATTCAGCGACGGGCGTCACCGGCGGCGAGAGCGTGAGAAGACATCCCTGATCACCCTGACGGCCAGCACGGCCAGCACCAGCGCCCTCGTGATCGAGGTCCCGGCCGGCGCCGGGGCGGCCGCGGGCCGGCCGCGAGGGGCTCGATCGACCTGAGCGGCGAGCCGCAGGTCCGCGTCCGTATCGGCTTCCGTCAGCACGCGCCGCTGCTGCAGGAGGTAGAGCAGGGCGAACGCGGGCGCCACGAGCAGCAGCGCGAGGCCCGCGACGACGAATACCCCCACCAGGGACCCGGTGGGCGCGCTGCCCGCGGCCAGCGGCAGCGAGGTGGGGACCAGGTAGGGGTACTGGGCCAGTCCCCAGCCCCCCACCACGGTCGCCACGGCGATCGCGGCCGTCACCCGCAGGAACAGGGCGTGGTACCAGCGCAGCCAGAGCATGCCCAGCACGGCAATCCCCGCGGCGATGGAGACCGCCACCAGCGGCAGGGCGATGCCGGTCAGGCGGGCGTAGACGTAGGGCGAGCTGGCCGACAGTTCTGCGAACGTGCCGCCGGCGAGCGCACCGGTGACCACCCCGGCCGCGGTGGCGCGCAGCGAGAAGTAGCGCACCAGGTCCTGGTGCCCGCGCTGGCGGGCCTCCAGGACGAGGAACACCGCGCTGAGGTAGGCGCAGGCGGCGACGAACAGGAACCCGGTAAGGATGGCGGTGGGCGAGGTCCAGGCGGCCAGCACGTTACCAGCGGGGTGTACCGGCACCTGCCCGGTGGCGACGGCCCCGACGACGGTGCCCATGAAGAACGGTGTGATCAACGAGGCGGCGGCGAACGTCGCGCCGGTGAACTGCTGCATCCGTAGCCGCTGCGCGGTATGCCGGAAGGCGAATCCGACCCCGCGCAGGACGATTCCCAGCAGGGACAGGCTGAGCGGGACGAACAGCGCGGTCATGACGGCGGCGAAGGCGGGCGGGAACGAGGTCCACAGCACCACCAGGACGAAGACCAGCCAGACGTGGTTGCCTTCCCAGACCGGCGTGATGGACTCGTCGATGAGTTCCCGAGCGGCCGCGCCGCGTTCGGGGCCGCCCGCTAGCAGGTCCCAGATCCCGCCGCCGAAGTCCGCCCCGCCGAACAGCGCGTACGCGGCGAGGACCACCACCAGGATCGCGGCGGCCGCGATGTCCTCCGGCGTAGGGCTCATGGCGCCCCGGCCGGCGAGGGGCCGTACGGCACCTGCTCGGACTCCTCTTCGGCGGCCGTCCCCCGCCGCCACCGCCGTGACATGGCCATCGGAACGCCGATCGAGACCACGGTCAAGATGGCGTACAGGACGAGGATCACTCCGAGTGTGATCGGGACACCGGTGGACGGGGTGACCGCCTGGCTCACCAGCAAGACGCGGTAGACGATCCACGGCTGGCGGCCGACCTCGGTGACGACCCACCCCGCCTCCATCGCGGCGACCGCGGCCACGCCGCTGACGGCAGACGGCACCAGGAACCACGGGGTCAGCAGCAGCCGGCGGTGGAACCACCACCACCAGGCCTGCCACGCCGCCAGCGCCAACAGGAAGAAGCCGATGCCCACCATCAGGTCGAAGCTCAGGTGGATGAGCGTGACGAGCGGCGGCCGCTGCGACGCGGGCACGCTGTCCCAGCCGATGACCTTGGTGTGCGGGCTGAATCCGACCAAGATCGAGTCGAACGCCGGGATGGCGGCGCCGAAGTAGACCTTGCCGTTGATAAAGATCCCGCCGACCCATTCGGGAGCGTCGCGCGTGGTGGTGGTGACGTATTCCATCGCGGCGAACTTGACCGGCTGGTTGGTCGCGATGAACCGGGCGATGATGTCCCCCATCATCACCTGCAGCGGGGCGCAGATCCCGCCTATCGTGAACGGGATGGCGAAGCCCAGCCGGTGGTAGCGGTCCCGGCGACCGCGCAGCAGCCCCACCGCGTAGACGCCGGCGACAAGGAATCCCGTCACCATGTACGCGGCGAGCACCATGTGCGCGGTCTCATACGGGGTCGAGGCGTTGAAAAACACCGACACCGGGTTCACGCTGGTGAGCTTCCCGTGGCTGAGCGTGTAGCCGGCCGGTGAGTTCATCCACGAGTTCGCCGCGACCACCGACATGGCGCCCAGCACCCCGGACACCACGATCGGCACCCCGCTCCACCAGTGCGCCCAGGGCGGCAGCCGCTCCCACCCGTACAGGTACACCCCGACGAAGATCGCTTCCAGGAAGAAGAAGATCCCCTCCAGCGAGAACGGGAAGCCGATCGCCGCGCCGAACCGGCCCATCAGGCCCGGCCACAGCAGGCCCATCTCATACGACAGCACGGTCCCCGACACCGCGCCGACCGCGACCAGCACCGCCATGACCTTCGACCAGCGGCGCGCCAGCAGCAGCGCCGCGGCATCGCCGCGCCTGATACCGATCCATTCCGCGGTCATGGTGACGGCCGCGAACGCCACGCCGAAGCACGCCAGGATGATGTGGAACCCCAGTGACGACCCCATCTGCGACCGGGCCGGCACCGGATTCACGGCCAGAACGTGCACCACTGCCACCATCGNNCCTGGTCATCCTGCTCGGGCTGGTCGTCGGCACGCTCGGGCTGGTCGCGGCCGACCTGTACACCGTCGGGGTGCTGATCCTCTTCGTCGGCGGCGTCGGTGCCGCCGTCCTGGCCGGCGATTACCTCATCCGGTACGTCAGCAGCCGGCGACCGCCCGCCTGACGCCTTTCCGGTCTTGAGGTGACAGCGCAGCCGCGCTGGTGAACTCCGCTATCCGGATGCGCAATGCACATCATGTCCCGCATGTGCTGATTGTAACGAGTTGATCACAGATTGCGCCCGCCAGGCCGCCAGCTGTTCCCTAAAAGTGACTGAGCTATCACAATAGGTGACATGACTGAGACAAACTGGCGGAAGTCCACCTACAGCCGCTCCAACGGCAACTGCGTCGAAGTCGGGACCGGCCAGGCGCTGGTCGCCGTCCGGGACTCCATGGACCCTGACGGACCGGTGATCGACGTGAGCCCGAGGGCATGGGCCGAGTTCACCGAGCACGTCAAGCGCGCGACGCCCGGGCCCGCTTAGAGCTGTTCGACGATGGTCTCTTCGCGCATCGGCGTGCGTGAGCGCACGGCGACCGTTGCGCTGGTGGTCGGCAGCCAGGGCCGGGCGGCGATGACGTCGTGGACTGGGCTGCGGGGGTCATGCGTCAGCAGCAGACTCGTGCCCGCGTTGCGCCACTCCCAGCGGGTCACCTCCCAGAGGTAACGGGCCGCGCCGAGCTGGCCAGGCACGAACCAGGCCTTGTCCGCGATGAGGTTACGCATCCGGCCCTCGCGCGGCACGACGTGCAGCACCGCGTTGGCGGCCCTCAGGTGGGCCGGGAGGTGCGTGATCACCAGCGACGAAAGCCGTCCTTCCTCATGCAGTCCGAGGCCGGCGAGCAGCCGCCCGGATTGGTCGGTCACCACCAGGTAGTGGTTCACCGGGTCGGGGAAGGGGCTGGCCGCGAGCCAGCCGGCCAGCCGCGTCTGGTTCCATCGCCGCGCAAAGTCGTGCCCGGCGTAGTGCGCGTCGATCGCCGCCGCGATCTCGCCCAGCTCGGCGTCGACGGCCGGCCTGACCGTCAGGCTGGCCCGCGGCCGGGGCGGGCGCCGGCGCATCGGCACCGGAGTGACGATAAGCCGGCCGCCGACCTGCGTGGCCCACCGGCGCGCGTTGCCCGCCGAGGCGGCGTTTCCGGCCTGGATATAGGCGACAACGATCGCGTCATGTCCGGCGAGCTCGGCGGCCCGCTGCAGCCGCCAGTCCGTCAGCCGGGCGGCAATCCCGCGCCTGCGGTAGTCCGGGTGTACCCGCAGCGTGCTTAGCAGCGCGTAGCGGACGTCTTCGCCCTCGAACCGGCAGGTGCCGAGGTCAAGCTGACCCGATGCGGCGACCGCCCCGTCGACCTCAGCGACGACGCACTCCGAGATGTCGTGCTCCCGGGTCACCTCGCGGGCAGGGACGTGCTGCTCCGCCGTGAACGCGACCGCCCCGCCGTCGGGGCTCGCCCCGGCCAGCGCGGCCAGACCGGCCTCGTCTTCTGGCCTGGCCGCCCGCACGATCACATCGGGATCCTAGCGATCTCCTGCGGCGGTGACCTCGTGTGCGGCCTGGGTGATCATGTCGGGCTGACCGGGGATGCCAAGTTGGCGAAGTCCGGGCAGGATCCGGGTCTGGACGAACGTGCCGAACAGCTCTTCGCTGTCCCATACGTCGGTCATGCTCAGCACGCCGTCGCCGAATGAGGCGACGTGCAAGNNTCCTCCTGGTGGTGGATGTGGTGGTGAAACGGGCTCAGAGGGGCAGCGAGTGGCTGAGCACGCCGCGCCCCGGCCGGCGGCCGGTGAGCGTGCGGATGTACTCGATGGCGTCGATCTCGACGTGTTCGCCGTCGTGGCCCTGGCGGAAGGTTCCGCCCGCCGGGCCTTCCAGCACGAGGTCGAACGGCTGACGGTGAATCGAGGCCCATTCGGCAACGATGTCGGCGACCAGGCGGCCGTCGTGGCCCGGCGTGAGGTCCATCGGCCTGCCGGTCGCGTGAGCGATGTCGATGCGGTGGCACCAGATGTCGCGGGTGAATCCTACGTCGAGGAGGTACTTAAGCGGCTGCCAGCCAATCGGCGGGCCGAACGGGAGCGGCAGGTACCGCATCGGGGGCGGCGTGTGCCACCGGCCCCGGACCGCCTTCGGGCCTACCTCCTGGAGCTGGCCGACCAGGTCCTCGTCGGAGAGGTGGGCGCGCTCGCGGATCTGCAGCTCGTTCAGGCCGTCTACCCAATGATGCGAATCGATCTGCTTGTTCAGCGGCAGCCCCCCGCGCAACTGGTGCGCGAACTCCCGCACCGAGGCCTGCGCGTCAGCCGATCCGAGCACGTGCAGGGCGATCTTACGGACGTCCCATGCGCTGCAGTCGGTGGGCAGCGTCCACTCATCTGGCGTGAGTCCGGCGGCTAGCTTCGCGAAGCGCTGGAACTCCTCCTCGGCGAGGCGGCGAGCTTCCGGGCGGTCGATGCGATCAGGTTCCATTTGGTCCTCCCCTGGCAATGGCGTCGTCGACCAGGAGGTCGACGAGACGGTCGAGATGGCGGAGCCAGCGGTTGCCGCCAGGATCGTTGCTGAGCTGAGCCTCGGTGAGACCGGCGGTCATGGCGACGATGCAGTCGATGTCGCCCGGCCCGGTCACCCCTGCGGCCCGCATCAGCGTGACCGCGCGGTCCAGTACCTCCTCGGCCGGCGCATACGATTCCCGCGAGGGTGTGAAGCCGGGGATCGGCCGCTGGAACAGCAGCTGGTAGCGGGCGGGGTCCTCACCCGCGAACGCCGTGAAGACGGCCAGCCACTGCTTGAGCGCGTCACGGGGCTCTCGGGAGAACGTCGTAGTGTCCAGGCGTTCGACCAGCCGCCGGTTGCCGTCGGCGAACATCGCGTCGTACAAGGCGTGCTTCGAGTCGAAGTACTCATACAGCGACGGCTGACGGATTCCGACCTCCCGGGCCAGGGCGTGCAGCGACACCCCGGCGATCCCGTGTTCCCGGGCTAGCGTCCAGGCACACGCCACGATCCCCGCCATCCTCGCCTCACGGCGCTTCGCGACCGAGCCCGCCATCACGGACTGATCAGATTGTCGACGGCCGGGGCGTGAGCCAGGTAGATCCGTGTCATCTGACCCTCCCTCACGCTTTCCTATCGCTGATAGGACATTATCCTATCAGCGATAGGCAGTCAAGGATTTCCCTGCGGAGGATTGGGTGAAATGTACTTCGGTCAAGTATACTTCGGTCATGCACGCTTCACAGGCTGGGACGCCACCTAAGCCGCCTCACCTGTTCGGCCGAGATACCGAGTGGACCGGGCTGGTCGCCTTCGCCACCGATGCCCGGCCTGGCGCCACGCTGGGCGTGGTCAGCGGACGGCGCCGACAGGGCAAGAGCTATCTCCTCCAGGGGCTGGCGACGGCCCTGGGCGGGATCTACTTCCCGGCCTTGGAGCTGACCGAGACGGTCTCACTCCGGTTGTTCGCCGACGAGCTCATCCGCTTCAGCAGGTCGCCGGTCCCGCCGTTCCGGGACTGGCTTGACGCCATTGCGTACCTGTTCCGGCTGGCCGGGGATCGTGTCGTTCCAGTGGTCATTGATGAGTTCCCCTTCCTGGTCAAGGCGTCACCCAGCCTGCCGTCGATCATCCAGCGAGAGCTTGGCCCGGGGGGAAGCGGATCAACGAGCCGCACGCGGCTCCTCCTGTGCGGCTCCGCCATGTCAGTGATGGGCGGGCTGCTTTCCGGGTCGGCGCCGCTGCGGGGGCGGGCGGGCTTCGAGCTGATTGTCCACCCCTTTGGCTACCGAGACGCCGCACGGTTCTGGGACATCACCGACCCCAAGCTGGCCGTGCTGGTGCATTCAGTGGCAGGCGGAACTCCCGCTTACCGGCGGGAGCTCCTGCGCGAAGACACCCCCGCGGACCTCGCTGACTTTGACCCCTGGGTGATCCGGACCGTGCTGAACCCGCAGACCCCGCTCTTCCGGGAAGCCCGCTACCTGCTCGCCGAGGAGACCGAGATCCGCGACCCGTCGCTCTATCATTCTGTGCTCGCGGCCGTCGCCGAGGGAAATAACACCTCCGGCGGAATCGCCAGCTATATCGGCCGGAAGTCCAACGAGGTCGCGCATCCCCTCCGTGTCCTGGAGGATTCCCGGCTGCTGATCAAGGAGCCCGATCTGTTCAGATCGGGACGGGCGAGGTACCGCATCGCCGAGCCGCTCATTACCTTCTACCAGGCCGTCATGAGCCGGGAATGGGCACGCCTGGAACTCGGCGGCGGATCAGCCGTCTGGTCCGGAGCCCGCGCCCGTTTCCTGTCCCAGGTAACGGGGCCGCATTTCGAAGCGATCTGCCGCGACTACGCGGCCGCTGCTGATCCCGCCGTCTTCGGCGGGCCGCCAGGCGAGGTGGGGTCCGGGGTAGTCGCAGACCCAGCCAACCGGACCCAGATCCAGATCGACGTCGCGGTGCTCGCGCCCGCCGAGCACGGGCGGCCGCGCAAGGTTCTTTCCCTCGGCGAGGTGAAGTGGGACCGGGTTATGGACCTGCGCCACGTCGAGCGCCTGCGGCGTGCCCGGGACCTGCTCGCGGTCAAGGGATTCGACACCCAGCACGCGGTACTCGCCTGCTACTCCGGCGCAGGCTTCGACCGCCAACTGCTAGCCGACCAACGCCCCGACATCCGTCTGGTCGGCCTGGATCAGCTCTACGCGTATTAGAGGATGCGCAGGTGGCCCCGGGTCCGTGCTATAAGACCTCACTCTTCTGCCGATGAGCGGGCGTAAATGTGCAGGAGCTGTCGTGCAGTCGAAACGGATCCGGAAAGAGGTAGACTACTCGATCAGCCTGTTACAGCATGAACTCTCAGGCTGGCTTATAGCAGGATTGATATGTCTCCGGCCACTAGCTTTATCGGCCAATTGACTCAACTTCGTTCGTGAGGAACGACTATGTCGGAGGATAAACCAGAGGCTGGCAAGGGCGGCCGAGGCGACCCCAACACAGGTGCTTGGATAGGAGCAGGAGGGCTTATTGTGGCCGCTGTCGTCGGCGGCATTTTTGCTCTTCTCGCTGCACGAGGAGGAGGCCCGCCAACCCCAACGACGAGCCTGTCCTCTCCCGCAGTGTCGGTCTCCGCAGCCACAACTAGCCCGTCGTCTAGTACGGTCGGCAACCTAGTCACGCTGGTGAGCCCGGGGGTGGACACCGTCGCGTACAGCTTCGACGGCAAGTACCTAGCGGCTGGGAATGCGAATGGGATCGTCCGTGTGTGGCAGACGAGCAATTGGCAGGTTGCTGACTCAATGACTAACCCGAATAGCAAAGGTGTCACCTCGATAGCCTTTAATCGCGCTAGCTCGCTGCTAGCCGCGGGCGACGCTAACGGACACGTCTATGTCTGGGCCAGCGGCCACGCCACTGTTCTAAGCGATCCGTCTGACGCACCCATCCGATCAGTCGCATTCAGTCAAAACAATAAATACCTGGCAGCTGGCGATACGAGCGGAACGATCAACGTCTGGCAGACGAGTACGTGGAGGCTGGTCAGTTCAATGACCGACCCAGGTAGTTCAGGTGTCAACTCAGTGGCCTTCAATCCCACTAACTCGCTACTTGCCGTGGGCGACGCTAACGGGCGCATCTACCTTTGGGCTAATGGCCACGCGACCGTTCTGAATGACCCGTTTGGGGCCGCTGTGCGGTCAGTCGTCTTCGCCGCGGACAACAGGGCACTGGTCAGCGGCAATAGTGCTGGCTATGTCTATGTATGGCACGTGGGCAACGGCGAGGCATGGCTGACGACGCTTTCGCCCAGCCACTACGAGGTCGCCGAAACTCTGCACGATCCTGATACTAAAGGAATCGAGTCGATTTCATTCAATGCCAGAAGTACTACTATCGCGGCAGCCGATGGAAACGGGCGAGTGTACTTGTGGCTATACAACCCCACCCCGGGACAATTCCAGTATCCCACCAACGACGCTGCACTGTCTGTTGCCTACAGCCCCGATGACAGTTACTTGGCCATTGCATCCGCCAGCGGGAATGTCTATGTGAAGCTGGTAGGCTCTTAGTCTGGAACAGCACTTATGCCGGTAAGTTTTCGAGGTCGGCAGTGGGGCCGGCACCAATGTTCACGGGCGGCGTGGGCGTCAGATGGCTCTGGCCTCCCGGCCCTCGTAACGCCCACTATCATGCCGCCGCGAGCGCGTCACCGGTCAGAGCCCTAGTACGCGGCGAAGTCCCCGGTCGACGTCGTCCATGAGGGATGCAGACGCGTAGCCGACAGGTTCCTCAAGGTCGGTCTTATCGAGGGTGATGAGGGCGGTGACGTTGATGACTGAGTCCTTGGGGAGGCCGGAGACGGCCGCGGGCAGGAAAACGTTGCCGGGCATGGCGGCCAGCGCCGTATTAGACGTGATGACGGCCGCGATGGTGGTGTTGAGCCGACTGGCGTTGAAGGGGTCGGACTGGATGATCAGGACTGGGCGTCGCTTGGCGGGCTTACTGCCGCGCGCCTCGCCGAGATCGGCCCAGCAGATGGCGCTGCGCTCGGTCACCAGTCGTCTTGGCCGGCCAGGTAACTGCGGCCAGCGGCGGCAGCGGCGGCGTTGGAGTCGTCATCGCCGGTTCGCAGCGCCTCGTCGATCTGCTGGGTGAGCGAACGCGAGGCCAGCTGGTCCAGGTAGCTGCGGGCAGCGCGGGCGAAGAACTCGGACCTGCTGATACCCAGTTCCTGTGCTTGCCTGGTGGCTTGCTCGTAGGTGTCGTCGGGGAGCGAGATCGCTGTCTTCATACCCTCAGTATAACCGGGTATTACTTCGATGAGAATCGCTAGGGCGACGTCGTCAGCCCGCACTCTCATGCCGCTTTGCGGGCTTACCGCATGTTTAGTCTCCCAGCAGTGAGGAGGCGACTGTTCGGATGGCTTCCTCCAGTGCATCGGAATTGCTTATTACAGCTGCAGGCGGGAACGTCCAGCCCCGGATCGCGCCTGTCCTCGGCTTGGCGGTGCCGGCGAGCACGCCCAGCGTCTGGAGGTAGACGTCAAGTCCCGCCCTCCCTGAGTCTGAGACGGCGACCCCGTTGGCGTCTTCGTACCAGCCCAGGGTGACATCAGTGAGGCCCATCCACCGGGGCGGTCCCGGCGGAAATATCCAGCCGATAGACAGAGGCCCCCTGCCTGGCACCGCTACCCGAAGTGAGCAGCCGGTAGTGCCCCAGAAAACGGTCAGGCCATCGACTCTTGCCAGTGCTTCGAAGAGGTCTTGCAGGTGATGGCGGTACTCATCATCGGTGATGGTCGCGCAAAGGTCATCGGCGCCCGCAAGGGCAGTCTTCGCCGATCCTTTGTCGCCTGGCCGGAACTCCGCCGCAGCGATTACCCGCGCCTCGAACGCCCCGTGATCCCCGCCGCTGAAGCGGACCAGTTCGACGGCAGAAAAACGCGCTGACTTCATGGTCGCGTTCAGGTACCGGAGCGTGCGCAAAACGGACAGCGTGAAGTGCTGTGCTACCGCGACGTAATGAAAGCTGCCGTCACGAAGCTGTGCCTGCAGACGTTCCCGCCAGTCCACAGCATCATCTACCGCCGAGCCCCACAAAGTGGTTACCGCCTCGTCGAGTGAAGCCCCTGGCAACACCGTTCCAGGCGGACAATGCGGACCGTGAAAGTACCGCTGAGCGACCCTCGTCTCGAATTCCTCCAGGGTCATTCCCCATAGGTCCGACCCGTAGTCGAGCAGCTGAGCCAGGCACTCCCGGAAGTCAGGATTCTGCGGACCGGTCTTGAATTCCACCACTGCCAGATCGCCACCGTTACCTAGCAGAACCAGATCGACACGACCGGAATCCAGGCTCGACTCGCGCCCCACAACCAGGGCGGGACCTACCAGTCCGAGCTCTTCAAGAGGCAACAGCTCAGGCTGCCGCTTGAGCTGTTCCTGCAGCTGAAGCTCATGCTCCGCGGGTACCTGCTCAAGCAGCTGCCAACTGCCATCCGGTAGCTCGATCGCCAGCTTGTGCGCCATGACCATCACCTTGCCACGCTGTAAGGAGTCAGCGACCGGAATAGGCTGAACGAGTTAACACCAGCCGGTCGACGGACCTCCGCCACACACTCACATGCCGCGGACAGAGCGCCGACCAGGCCCGGTTATGGCGCTGGCGGCCACATCCCGGCGTTTCCGCTACGCCTTGTGCGGTATTTTACAAGCCGTTTCCGCGGAGACGCTCTCACGTGCCGCGAGGATGACTGGTCCGGCTGGCCCGAGCCTGCGGACGCGATTACCGGGCCCGGTCCGTAATCCGCAAGTAGTACCCGGCCGGATCGAGGATCCGGAAGTCCTTCATGCCCCACGGCCGGTCCTGCAGATCCTCCGCCAGCGGCCATCCCGCCGCCGCCACCCGGTCGCGCTCAGCAACGACGTCGTCAACTTCGAGCACCAGCTCCACCCCGGCAGGCGGCAGCCGCGCGGCACGGACATCCGGAACTACCCGCCTGGCGGCCCCGACACGCACGCTACCCCGCTGCAGCGAGACATACTCATCCCGCTGGCCGCGCCGATCGGCGGTGAGGCGGAAACCCAGGACGCGCATATAGAAATCAACGGTGGCGTCAAGATCGTCCGGGAAGATCTCGAACCGCAGTGTCATCTCCACCATTGGATGGTGGCATACCGGCATCAAATCAGCTCAGCGTCAGCCTGTAACGGGCCACCAGACTCGTCCGCATCTGCGCATGGTGCTTCACTGGTGCTTCACGTCCGCTGGGCCGGACCAGGAAGCTGGAGTATCGGCTCGTGCCAGCGTCCGGTGGAACGCGGGGTCCTGCTGTGGCCTCAGGGATGGGTAACCGGGACGTGGCTGCGGTTTACCACCGATGGTGGACCTGGGCGCGGAAGCGCTGGTCGTAGATGGCCTTGATGGCGCTGAGCTGGTCGCCGGTGAACGGTGGCAGTGCCGCGGCGGCCGCGTTCTGGCGGGCTTGGTCTGGGTTGCGCGCCCCGGGGATGACGGTGCTCACGCCCGGCTGCTGGATGACCCAGGCCAGGGCGGCCTGAGCGGGGGTCGCTCCGGGCGGTGCCAGCGCGGCGAACTCGCGGGCCGCGTCGACTCCGGTATCGAAGTCGACGCCGGAGAACGTCTCGCCGGCGTCGAACGCCTCGCCGCGCCGGTTGTAGCTGCGGTGATCGCCCGCGCCAAATGTCGTGTCGTGGGTGTACCGGCCCGATAGCAGCCCAGAGGCCAGCGGGACACGGGCGATGATCCCGACCCCGGCGGCCAGGGCGGCGGGCAGCACCTGGTCCAGCGGCTTGCGGCGGAACGCGTTGAGGATGATCTGCACGCTGGCCACGCCAGGCCGGGCGATCGCGGTCAGCGCCTGGTCGCAGGTTTCCACGCTGACCCCGTACGCGGCGATGCGCCGCTCGGCGACCAGCGTGTCCAAGGCGTCCCAGACCGCGTCCAGGGAGTAGACCGGGTCAGGCGGGCAGTGCAGTTGGACGAGGTCCAGCGTGCTGGTACCCAGGTTGGCCCGGGACCGGTCCGTCCATGCCCGGAAGTTGGCGAGCGTGTACAGCGCGGGGTCCAGGGCAACGCGGCGGCCCATCTTGGTGGCCACCGTCACCCTCAGCCCCGGATGGGCGGCCAGGAACCGGCCGATCAGCCGCTCGCTGCGGCCGTCACCGTACACGTCTGCCGTGTCGAAGAACGTGACCCCGGCCTGCGCGGCCGCCTCCAGCGTTGCTAGCGCGTCAGCGTCGGCCACCTCGCCCCAGTCGGCGCCCAGCTGCCAGGTTCCCAGCCCGATCACCGAGACGGCGCAGCCGGTCTTGCCCAGAACGCGTTCTTCCACCTGCCCACACTACGTGTCGCGGTCCCCGCCGCCGGCAGGGCAGGACAGGACCGCGGACGTGGCATTGAACCGCGGCCCGCCGCCGCGGACGCCCGATTGTGCCGGTGAGCGGTAGTTTGCTCGTGGGCGGCGCTCTTGAAATGCTTCGGTTAGTTCGAGGCGTTCCTCGACGAGCACCGCAGTGGACTCAATCGCTGCCTGGACGGGCTGACCGAGGAGCAGGCACGCCGGTCGCTGGTGCCTTCGCGGACCACATTGCTGGGCCTGACGACGACACCATCGCCAGCGTCCAGCAGGCACACCGCGAGGCATGCGAGTCATCATGGCGTGCGACGTCATCCCTGGGGCTGGACGACACCGTCTACGGCTACTGACGCGGCCCGCTCCCGCTGCGCTGGGTGTACCTCCACGTCCCCCGCGAACTCGCCCAGCACGGCGGGCACGCAGACATCCTGAGGGAGCAGATCCTCAACGGTTAGCGCCGGGTGTCCGCTAG
>PLIQ01000526.1 GCA_003140115.1 Actinomycetota bacterium
GGCCGGGACCAGTCCTCCGACGGCTCGGAGTAGGAGATCCCTCCATCGTCGACGGGAGCGATCATGGCCTCGATCCGCCGCGCGGGCTCCGGGATGTCGAAGTGCTTTCCGTGCAACTGCGAGATGGTGCGCTCAGCCAGTTCCTGCATCCAGGCGCGGAAGTTCTCCCGGCCCTCGATGCGCCGCGCCGGGTCCTGGTCCAGGATCGCGATGGCTTCCTCCCGGGTGGCGCCCGGCCGGATCAGGCTGCTGACGCGCGCTTGCTCGGCGCGCAGCCGGGCGATCTCCTCCCAGCTCCAGGCATAGGCCTCCGCCAGGTCCACGGCGGCGCCGAGGAAGTACCTTGACGCCCGGGCGTAGACCTCCGGTCCGCAGGCGTCCTTCTCCCGGGCCAACGGCAGCAGCTCGCGGCGCAGGAATTCGCCGAGCCCGGCCGTAGCGGCCGTCGCCTCGCGGGCGGCCGCGTCCAGGTCCCCGCGCAGCGAGTCCGGGACCCCGGTCAGCCGCTTTACCAGTCCGCCGTAGAAGGAATCCTCCGGCGTGGCCCAGGCGGCGCACTGCTTGGCGACCTCCTCGACCTGCAGCCGGGCCGGGGGCCGGCCGTTGCGGGCCGCACCGAGCAGGGTCTGGGAGAACTGACGGTAGGCCTCCGGCACCGCGGCCATCCGCCCGGCGACGGTGGCGGCGGCCTCCTCGCCCTCGGCGGGCATCAGGTCGAAGAGCTCGCGCACGGCATGCACCCAGCTGGCGATCACGTTGAGTTCGCTGGTGATGTCCCCAGCGTCATAACGCTCCACGGCCAGGGCCAGCCGCTCCTGCATCGCGGCCCGCGCGGTCTGCTCGCGCAGCCCGGGTGCCTCGGCCGCACCGAGGGCCACGAGGGTCGCGCGATCCAGCCCGGCCCGTTCGGCAAACCCGTCAGTACTCAGATCCGGCAGCTCACCGTCGTGTCCGGCGATCCCAGCGTAGGTGGCCAGGGCCGGGTCCAAAGCGGCGGCCCGCTGCACATAATCCTCGGCGATGCTGTCGATCGAACGCATACCGCAGACCCTAGCCCGGTACTCCTTCTCCCGAACCACCGTTCGCAGTCTGCGGCGACGCCGACCGCGAAGGGAAGGCAAGTACCACTGGCCGTTCGGGCACCGGAACTTAATTAGGTATCCAACCCGAGCTATACGCGGTTTGCCCTCGTCTGTGCCGGACGGTCAGATGGCTGCCGCACGGGACGCTGGCAGAAACTAGATTGTGGGGCCGATAATGGCGCCCATGACCCCAGAAGGTCCCGTTGGCCCGGTGCGCTTGCGGGCTTTCGTCGAAGACGACCTCCCTTTTCTTGACCGGCTCTACACCGACCCTGACATGCTCGGAGAGTTCGAGTGGCCAGGGTTCACCGACCCGCGGGCGCAGCGCAGGCGATGGGAGCAGGACGGCTACATCTCCGCCGACGTCTCGGCGGTGGCGGTCGTGCGCGGGGACGGGACCGTGGTTGGTCTCGTCACCTGGACGCCCTGCGGCTTTCCTTCCGGCGTCACCTACGAGATCGGGGTGGGCATAGCGCCCGAGCACCGCAGGCAGGGGTTCGGGACGGCAGCGCAGGACCTGCTCGTGGAATACCTCCTGGACCACACGACCGCGCACCGGATCGAGGCGCGCACAAATGACGCCAATATCGGCGAGCAGAAAGCCCTCGAACGCCTCGGATTCCGGCAGGAAGGGCTCATGCGCGGCAGGTCATTCTTGCAAGGCGAGTACGTCGGCGTCCTGGTCTACGGACTGCTCCGTGAAGACCGGCGCCCGCAGACGTGACCCTGCCTGAGCTAATCGCCGCCAGAGGGCAGGCGCCAGGGTAACCCCGGGGCTAACCTTAGACAGTCAGACGCCGTCGAAGACCACGACCGAGCGAGCGACCGAGCCGTCGCTGATCGCCGCATAACCTTCGTTGATCTCGTCCAGCGGGATCCGCCGCGACACGAGTTCGTCGAGCATGAGTTCCCCGCGCCGGTAAAGGTCAAGGTAATGCGGCAGATCCTCCCGGTACCGGACGGAGCCCATGATGCATCCCTGGAATGTGCGGCCCCACAGCAAGTCTGAGGCCACGATCGGGAAGGAGCCCGGGCTGATCCCTATGCCTGTGGCCAGTCCGCCTTTGCGCAGCACGCGGAAGGCCAGCTCGTAGGTTTCAGGTCGGCCGAGGCATTCGAAGGAGTAATCCACGCCGCCGCTACCGGGCAGCAACGCGACTAGTTGGCCGAGCGCCGAGCCGTCGGCATTGTTGATGGTGTCGGTCGCACCGAACCGTCGCGCGAAATCGAGCTTGCCATCGTTAATGTCGATCGCGACGATGCGCGACGCTCCGGCGAGCCGTGCCCCCTGAAGGCAGTTCAGCCCGATGCCGCCGCATCCGATCACGGCGACGGTTGCCCCCGCCGGGACCTGCGCGGCCCGCAGGACACCACCGACGCCGGTTGGCACGGCACAGCCAACCAGCGCCGCCGCTTCGAGAGGAATGGTCATATCGATTTTCACGAGGGCATTCTCGTGAACCAGCATCTCTTCGGCGAATGTGGCAAGCCCGGTCATCTGAGTCAAGGGGCGGCCGTCAGGCAGTCGCAGCCGCGGCGGCTGATCGGCGGACCGCCGTGTCGTGACGCCATCACACAGAGTCGGACGATCCGCCCGGCAGAACTCACACGTCCCGCACGCCGGGGTCGAGAAACCGATGACATGGTCACCGGGCTGAACGTAGGTCACACTCGAGCCGACCGCCTCGACCACGCCGGCGCCCTCGTGCCCCAGCACCAATGGGCTGGCAAGCGGGAAGGCCCGGTCGAGGCGATGCAGGTCACTGTGGCACAAACCGGCCGCGGCCACCTTGACGCGAACCTCGTACGGTTGCGGGTCGTCCACCACGACGTCTTCGATCTGCAGTTTGCCCGGGCTCTGGAACAGGACCGCTGCCTTCATTGGGCGGCATCCTGCCTGGCGGCCGACGGGACGGTTTCCTGCGGTATCCCAAATGCAGTGATCTCCACGAACGAGTCGCCGTAGTGGATTTCATCCAACGTCGGCGGCTTGGCGTCCTCAACGACCGTTGCTCTGGTTCCGCTGCCGGTGCCGGACTCAACAGTCATCGAGCTGTCCCCGTTTCCGGTCCGTCAGTTACTTACGTGCAGGTCGAGTACTTTTCTAGCCGCCCGGGCCGCGGGAATCGATGAGGCGTCCCACGCAATGGCCCACCTTGACTCGGCTGGCAACAGATCGGGACGCCCGTGCGACAACGTGAACCTCGACCGCGGTGTAATTCACGTCTGGCGTTCCACGAGGCGGGACGGCGGCACCAAGGCGCCGAGCGGCTCACAGCCGATGTCGATGCGATGAGGCCATGCAGGTCGCGACGGACCTCGGACTCCCCAGGATCCAAGGCTGTTGTTGCCCGAGGGCAGGGTGGCACGGGTGCCGCGTTTAGCTCTGGGAAGCCTCCGCGGCCTTCACCAGGCCGGCCACGATGACCGGGTACAGGTTACGCAGCGACGGGTAGACCAGGCGGCCCATGATGGTCCGGTCCCACGATGCGCCCCAGCGGATGAGGGTGCCGCCGGGTGCCGGGGTCAGCGTGACCTCGGCCCGGTAATTGCGCACCGGGATTCCGCGCAGCACCGTGTAGGCCAGCCGCTGGCCCGGCTCGACGTCGAGGATTTCCTCAACCGAGACCGGGTACCGGAACCCGTAGCGCTTGGACCCCTGAAGCCAGTAGACGGCGCCCTTGCCGTGCGCGGCCGCGTCGCCCTCGCTCCGGTAGCCGCTCTTGCGCCATGGTCCCCACTGCGGGTACACCGTGATGTCGCTGAGCAGGGGCCAGATGACCTCGGGCGGCACATGGGCGGTCTGCCCGGCCGCGGCTTCCACCTTGCGCATAGACAGGTTGTACCGCCCGCGGGTCAGACCGGACAAGAGCCATCCGGCGCCTGATCACCCCCTCGCGGCCCTGTGGCCGGGACAGATCCGGCGTGGCGGGCACCTCACAGCCCGACGTCGTCCGGACCAGGAACGTCAGGCTTGCGCGAGCTTGCTGATGGTGTCGGCGAGGTCGAGGCCGGGGACCGGCGTGATCGCGATGACGGGAGTGTCCAGGCCGGTCGCCTGGTACTCGGCCACGCGCTCCCGGCACTCCTCCGCGGGTCCGTGGATCACCAGTTCGTCGACGAGCGCGTCGGGGATCGCCTCGACAGCGCCCTTGCGGTCGCCGGAGTTCCAGGCCGTCAGCATGGGCTCGATGATGTCGCCGCGGCCGAGCCACTGATGGAAGGCGGCATATACCGGCACGGTGAGATAGGCGGCAACCATCCGCCTGCCGATGAAACGGGCGGTGCCGACGTCGGTGGTCGGGCAGACGAAGATCCGGGCGACCAATTCGCAGTCCGGGCCTGTCACATCACGCACCCTGGGCACGTCCTTCGGAGCGAGCCAGTTGGTGATCGCGATGCCGGCCTCGGCGGCGGCGAGCTTGAGCATGCCGGGCCGCAGTGCCCCTAGGGCGAGAGCAGGCGGGACTTCGGGGGCCGGATCGAGCCGGAAGCCACTCACCGAGAACGTCTCGTACTCACGGGTGACCTTGCCGCCGGCCAGCGCCTCGCGCAGGAACCGCAGCATGTCCCGCGAGCGCTGGTACGGCTTCTCGAACGGGATGCCGTTCCACTGCTCGACGGCGACCTGGGACGAGGTGCCGATGCCCATCACGAACTTGCCGGGAGCCAGGGCGGCCAGCGTGCCGGCCTGCACGGCGAGCGCGACGGGCGCGCGGGTATAGATGCCAACGATCGCGGTGCCCAGACGCAGCTCAGGCGCCCACTGGGAGGCAAGGGTCAACGGTGTGAAGCCGTCCATCCCGTTCAGCTCCGCCGACCAGACATCGGTATAGCCGAGCTCGGGCAGGCCCGCCACCAGGTCTTTGTGGGCGGCAAGCGGCAGCCCGCTAAGCGGCAACGTCAGACCCCAGCGCGATTGCGATCCCATCGACATCCCTTGCCCCTAGGTCACGAACCCGCAGGCTCTCATCAGGCCGGTGCCGCGAGCGCCACCTGCCACCAGCGCAATCTTCCCGCAACTCCTCGTCGACCATGCCAGCCATCTAGCCAAACGCATCGACAGAGCCTAAGAACTACACCTGAGGACCGTGGCGTTATGACGACGAAGGCAGGCGGTTCGTTCCGGGCGATGTCGACCGCCGCCTGCTGGAGCAGGCGATCGGCTCGATCGGCGCGGGGATCATCGGCAGGCGGATGTTCGACGTGACCGGCGACTGGAGGGCAATCCCCCGCGCCGAGGGCACGCGGACGACTCAGCCGACTGGTGTGATGATGAGCTGTGGCAGGACATAGCGATCCGGTTGAAGGTCGTGGGACTTGAGCGTGTCCTGGATCTGCGTGAGATGGTCCGTCGTGAGCTCGAGGGGCGGTTCGTCCGGCTGGTAGCTCCAGCCGACCGGGTAGTCAACTCCTGGCGTTGTGGTCATCTCGATATGGCAGCCGATTAAGTATGTCACCGGCCGCCGGGCGCACCAGTCGGCGAGCCGGCCGATCGAACGTACAAAGGCCGGCCAGTCGAAGACGTACAGGCGCCCCGGGTAGACGGTGTCGCCGGTAAACAGGATCCCGCTGTAACGGTCGTAATAGGTGACCGCCGCGTGGTGGTGCCCGGGCGTCGCCAGGCAGTCCAGAACGCGGCCGCCGAGATCAATCTCGGCCACCACATCGGGTTCGTCGGCGAAGCCGAAATACGGCCATGCCACATCGCGGTTCGCGCCGATCACGACGGTGCCGGGCCGCCCGGCGAACTGGTCATCGGCCGCGGTGTGGTCCGTATGCGAATGGGTGTGCAGGACGAGCAGCCCGTAATGGTCCGGGTGTGGATGCCGGGCCAGCCAGGCATCCATGATCGAATCGACGATCTGGCGCAGCGGGAAAAACTCCGGGTTCGCGGTAGCACCGGTGTCGAGCAGAAGGGCCCGGGAGGCTCCGAACAGGAGAAACATGAAGGGCGCTTCATAGCTGACCGCCATGTTCTGGCGCAGGATGTAGGTGTGTTCGTCGCACGCGTGAACCTGGATGTCGGGATCGGTGTTGTACTTGGCGGCCTCCGATCCGTGTATCCATGCGACGTCAAGGTCCAAGACGGCGGCACCAGCGGGAAAGGCGATCTCATCCTGTGCTGTCACATAGCCTCCAGCGCACTTGAGCGGGCGGGTACCGCCCGCCTTTCCTGTGAGCGGTCAAAGCATCTTTGCACCATAGCAAGCCAGCCGATCAGGGTAAGCGGGCCGCGAGAGACGCAGACCTGGGCGATAGGTGCGCCCACAGCCGCCTGGAGATCGCCGTGAATACTCGCGATCTGTCTGTCATTACGTTACAACTCAGGTACAGGCCGCAACCGCGGCATCGAGTCGCCGAGGGTCGCAGGACGCCGGGCAATTCGG
Organism: Actinomycetota bacterium; assembly: GCA_003140115.1. Next base: position 6,473 of record PLIQ01000526.1, read on the forward strand.
GCTCACGCGAGGCGGTCGCGGAGGACGGGCAGATCGTTTGGTTGCTTCCGGTTTGCTCCCCATCCTGCTCCCCGGGGAGGGCATTTCAGCGTGACTTCTTGCGGCCACGACCTTCGGCACGGGCTGAGCTGCGAGGATTTCCGTGCCAGGAACCAGGGCGCAGTGTGTCATGCGCTTGCCTGTATGCAAGAGGTAAAAGATCATCTTCACGATCGGAATACGTCTCTGAACTGGTAAAAGCGTGGAGCTAAGGGGGATTCGAACCCCTGACCTTCTGCATGCCATATAAGAATTTATCGTTTCGCAATGTGGCTGGATGTGGCCCTACCAGCAGCTTTAATCGCTGGATGTCGCCTCGCATGGCCTGAGATGGCTGCTCGCTTGCTCCGTTTTGCTCCCCTGGGTCGGCTTCTTGCGCAACCCTCGACGGCGCGCGATCCCGAACGAATTCATTGTCGTATCACCATTCCTGGCTCGCATGCCCGCAGGATGTCTCTCGGCTAGCGCCTAGCCTGGCCCAGGAGCGGGCACTAGGCCAGCGGCGCCAGCCGACCTGCGCCGCGCATCGTGCATCACCCAGAACCCGCGCCATTTTGTACAAGTAGATGGAGGCTGAAGTGTACGATAAGGACATGGACATAGCCGTCAGCGAGCTCCGGGCACATCTCAGCGAATACCTCGACCGGGTCCGCGCCGGCGACGAGGTGGTGATCACCGACCGCGGCATCCCCGTCGCCCGGCTGCTCGGCCTCACCACCACCGCCACCTTGGAGCGGCTCGCCGCCGACGGCGTCATCGGACGCGCCGCCGCCCCGGCGCGCCCCCGGGCATCCGGACAGCAACGGCCGCGGCCGCGGCGACCCGTCGCCGACCTGGTCAGCGACCAGCGGCGCTGACCGTGGCGCTGGTCTACTTCGACTCCAGCGCCCTGGTCAAGCTGGTCGTCGACGAAGAAGGCAGCGACCTGGCCGCCGAGCTGTGGGACGCATGCGACGCCGCCCTCGCCAGCCGGCTGGCCTACCCCGAAGTCCGGGCCGCCCTGGCCGCCGCCTGCCGCAACCACGACCTGACCGAGGAGGACCTGGACACAGCCGAACAGGCGTGGGAGCAGTACTGGGCCTCCGTACGCCCGGTCGAGCTCACCGCAGCCGTGGAACAACACGCCGGGCAGCTGGCCCGCACGCACGCCCTGCGTGGCGCCGACGCCGTGCACCTGGCCAGCGCCCTGGCCCTCGCCGACCCCGACCTCATCGTCGCCGTCTGGGACCGGCGCCTGCACGACGGCGCCACCCGCGCACAGCTCCAGGTCGCCCCGGCACACCTGCCCGCCACGTAACCGGCCCCCACCCATCAACCGGCGACCGAACACCACGCATGTACAAGTCGTGCTTGGAGCGCGGCTTCAGGAACGTTGTTGTATCCGCCTGCCGTGCTTGCCATCACGGATACCACCTCGGAATGCGCGATGTGAGACTCAGAAGTACCTACGGTGGGAGTTCCGACTCCTGGTTCCGGCCGAGCTGCAGCAGCGTTCGAGGCACTGCCGAGAATTCGGCGAACGGATTCGACGAGGCGCGCTGCGCCCTCAGCGGAGTGGTCACCGAACAGGTCGGCTCGATGGATCGAAGCGAGTGTGCGGCCGGCGCCGATGTCACGATCCGGGATATCGCACTCATCGAATCGAACCGGGATGAGCCACGGGTAATCCGGACTGCGCAGTCGCGATTGCTCGATGGCTAGGAGTAGCTCCAGCGCGGCCTGGCCCACGTGAAGCATGTGCGGTCTACTCGGTACCTGCAACCTCGTAATGGTGCACGGTCAGGTCCCGCTCGATGAGGAACTGATCGTCATCGGGATAGAAAACTGCCTTCTCGATGTCCTGGCCGGCAAAGCCTTCAATCGCAGCCCGGGACTCCCAGAAGCTCACCGTGATGAACTCGGCACGGTCGCCCTCGACCCGCCAAAGCAGCCAGGCGCCGCGGTTGCCGGGCGTGCGCTGGTAGCCCACGATGCCGGTCCGCTGCACATACACCGCATAAGCCGGAGCGTCCTGCGCCCTGACCGCCCCGCGCCAGGTTCTCGCAATCATCCCCGGATACTCTCATACCTGCAGACAAGGCCGGTTCGCCGACCCACTGCCATGCCAGGGCGGTCGCCGGATTGCCGGCCGTTCGCAGTCGCCGCACTGGATAAATGCGGCATAGCATCGTCTTCTGACGCTCGCGACGGGCGGCTCGGCGAAAATCGCTCCGAGATGGAATCGCCGTGCGGCCGCCAGCTGGCTTCAGCGGGTCTTGCGCTGCCGCGCGCGGCCCTGCTCGAGGCCGTCGAGGATCAGGTTCAGCCCGAACTCGAACTCGTCGCCGTAGTCATACCCCGGCTGCAGGACGTGCTGGGTCGTCAGCTCGGCGAGGTGGGGGAAAGCCTGGGCGGGGAACTGCTCGAGGAAGGTCACGGCCATCTCCGCGGTTTCCTCAGGGCTGCTGAAGGGCAGGCTGAGCTCCTGCATCGCGAAGCCGTACAGGTAGCTGTCGATGGCCGAGATCGCATGGGCTGCCAGCTCGATGGAGAAGCCGGCCCCCCGCAGGCAGCCGATGATCGCATCGTGGTGCCGGAGCGTTGCCGGGCCAGCGTTCAGCCGCGAGTCCATCAGCCCGATGGCCCAGGGGTGCCGGCGCAGCGCGTCGCGCGCGGAGGCGGCCCGGTCGCGCATGGCCGTCTTCCACTCGGCGTCCGCCAGGGGGAGCTCGACCTCGCCGAACACGAGATCGACCATGCCGTCGAGAATCTCGTCCTTGCCGGCCACGTGGTAGTAGAGCGACATCGGCTCGACATGCAGCCGGTCCGCGAGCCTGCGCATCGTCAGCGAGCCCATGCCCGCCTCGTCGGCCAGGGCGACCGCCTCGGCAAGCACGCGCTCCCGGCTCAGCGGGGCGCGCTCGCGCCTGCTCAGATCGGTACCTGGCGCCACGAGCGTCGTCCTCCTCTGGCTGCTGCCCCTCGGCCCTTGACAGCCTTACATTGTAGGGTTACCTTATGCCGTAAGTGTACCTTACAAGATAAGGTAATTCGAAGGGGAGCGCGCACCGCTGACCGTCAAGGCCAGGGGGCCCGTAACACCGGAACGAGGCTCAGGCCATGACCACTACGCAATCAGCTCCTTCTGGCACCAGGACCACGGCGATCGATCCGTCAGCCGGGGCAGCCCGCCGGATGCGCCGCCCCGCGCTGGTGGCAGGCACCGGGCTTCTCGCCATGGCCGTCCTGGCCCCGGCGGCCAACTTCGGCGTTATCCAGCGCCTCGTGACCCCCGGCGACGCGACCCGAACGGCCGGGCACATCCTGGCCTCCGCAGGCCTCTTCCGTCTCGCGATAGCCGCATTCGCGGCGGTGGTGATCCTTGACATCGTCGTGGCCTGGGCGCTCCTGAAGTTCTTCGAGCCGGTCCACAAGGCCCTAGCGACTCTTGCGGCCGGGCTGAGAATCAGCTACGCCGTGATCTTCGCGGTCGCCATCGGCCAGCTCATGGGCGTCCTCCCCCTGCTGAGTAACGCCCGGCACCTGACCCCGCTCAGCATCAGCCACCGGCAGGCCGAGGCACTGCTGAAAATCCAGGATTTCCAGGACATCTGGAAGGTCAGCCTGATTGTGTTCGGGCTGTACCTCGTTCTCCTCGGCTACCTGGCCTGCAGGTCCGGCTACGTTCCCCGGCTTCTCGGTGTGCTGCTCGTCATCGCCGGCGGCGGCTACCTCATCGACAGCATCGCCGGGCTGCTCAGCACCAGCTATACGGCCAGCGTCTCCAGCTTCACCTTCATCGGCGAGGCGCTGTTCATGCTCTGGCTGCTGCTGAAAGGGCGAAAGGTCGCCCTGACTGCCTAGAGCCAAGCCCGCGGTCTGACGGTGCCGTGGTCGAGCGGCTGGCTTCCTTCGTGGCGGCTAACCCTGGCATGTCGCTGTCCTGCGCGGTAAACCGGCTCGTGGATGAGGCCCTCCGCATGAGCGAGCATCCGGGGACCGTGTTCCGGCCTGGACCCGCGGGACGGCGGGCCGCGCTGGCCAGCGGTCCCGACGTGCGGGAGGCGGTCGGCGCGGTCAAGTCCGCCGGAGCACGGAGCCTGAGCTGGCCGACGAGAGGCTGCTCGGCCTGATCGCTGACAACACGGGCACTCCGCTGTGGCTCGTCCGCACCGCCGTCCGGTACTGGGCGTCCTACCCCGAGGAGATCGACGGCCAGCTACGCCATCACCCAACGCGACTGTCCTCGACAGGGAAAGACACACGCATCGCCGATAGGTACGCCGCGGACGATGACTGTCCGGCTGGTTGCGGACATCCAGAACCGGCTGTTCTGGCGCGTCGGCCTGGCCGGGTTCTGAGCGCTGTGTTGCCGCTGAAAGCGCCCTGGGCAGGTTCCGGCTGGTGTGGATACTCCCACGGCGGGTTCGGCGGAGGACACCTGCACTTCCGCCCGCATACCAGCCGCCGGTAATCCAATCTCGGTTACCGGGCTGGTGAGCGCCGGTCTCGCCAGTGGCTAGGGTCCTGCAGCCCTGCTTATGAGGTGGAACCGTGCCGGGGAAGAGCGCCCAGTGATTGGTGCTGGCCGATCGGCGTGAGCCAGACCGAGACGTGGGCGGGCTCGAAGGCGTAGTGGACGGCATCGACCAGGTCGCCCTGCACGCTGTCGAGGTCAACCGTCCCGCGCAGGGACGCGGTGAAGGCGGCCAGCACCGCCTCGGCGTTGTAGCGTGCCCGGTTGAACCGGCGGTCCACTATCTTCTGCACGCGCTTGCGCAGCGGGTTGAACAGCGCCGCGGCGGCCAGCGTCGATGCCGCCACCGCTACCGGTGTCTTGAACGGGAGCACGTTCGTGGCCAGGACAACCAGCCCTGCGAACATCCCGCCGAGCGCCGCCGTGACCACCGCGTAGGAGATGACCCGGCTGATGATGCGGTCGATCTCGTACAGGCGGTAC
>PLIQ01000052.1 GCA_003140115.1 Actinomycetota bacterium
CCTCCACGTCCTTGCGCCACTTGCGCGCGCCGCGCGTCCTCAGATCTGCGCTCAGGAGCGGCGCGGGTGTCATGGGCGGGGCGTAAAGCGGCACGAGATCGGTGACCAGGGAGGACACTTCACCGAGGGTCCGGCTGCCGTACAGGGTGTTCAGCCTGTCGTCGTACTCCTCGCGGGTGAGGCGCCCGTCCGCGAAAGCATCGCCGAGCATGGCACGGACGATCTCCCGGTCGGCGTCCGAAGCGCGCATCGACGCGTGCCCCGGCTGCCGCGGGTCCAGACGGAACGACTCCCAGAAGGTCTCCATGGGAACACCGCCCTGTCCGCTGCCCGCCTCGTACTTTATCTACGCCATTATCCAGCAAGCGGTCTACGGCCGGGACGCCGAGGAGTCCAGGAAGACACGGTGCAGCCCGGTTGTCGGCTATCGCCTACTTGACATCCATCTGCACAGCTTCATGATGTGAGGCATCGCGCCGCTGGAAAGGATATCCATGACCGGCAAGCTGGAGATCGGTCCTGACGGCCGGGTGACTGGCCCGGTGGCGATCACCTATAACAGCCCGTTCCCGACCAGCAACGGCTCCTGGGGATCGGGGGCCATGATGGGCGTCGTGATGCACACGATGGTCGGGAACCTGCAGCCGACCACCGTCAATCTGTTTAACAGCTCCTCCGCCGCCGTCAGCGCGCATTTCGGCATCGCGCAGGACGGCTCAGTCTGGCAGTTCGGGCCGATCGGCAAGGGCTGGATCGCCTGGGCGGAGATGGCCGGCAACGAAACCTGGTACTCGATCGAGCACGCCGACGACGGCAACACCGAGAACCCGCTCACCGATGCTCAGCTCACCGCATCAGCGCAGCTGGTCGAGGTCCTCAGCAGGTTCGCTGGGTTCCCGCTGCAGGTCACCGACTCGGTAGACATCAAGGGCTACGGAACTCACGTGATGGGCGGAGGTGCCTGGGGCGGCCACACCTGCCCAGGTCCCGGGCCGCGGGCCGGCCAGCGATACGAGATCATCAGCCGTGCGGAAGCGATCCGGGCGGGGCAGGTCGCCTGGACAAGCGACGGCAGCCTGTCCCTTAATGACCTAGCTGCGCAGCTCAAGACAGAGGTGTCTTCGATCCTGCAAATGACCGCGATCCATGACGGCGCATTCGCAAGCGATGCAGCTGCCTACATCAACGGCGTGTTCGCGGGAACTACCTCTCCCGGCGCGGCCATGCCGGCCGGAATCGTACTTTGGGTGCCTGGCAACTGACGAGCGACGAGATCCCGGCGAACTACTAGATCACTTTTCCCGAACGGCCATGGTGCTTGGCCGCTGGTAAACGGCTTCTTTGCTGGCGCATCAGCCTTTGCTGGCGCATCAGCGCAGCTTGCGCAGGAAGGGATCCTGCGGCTCGTAGGGTGCGACCTTGATCCGCGCGGCCATGACGATGGCTCCGTCTGGCCAGGCGGTGACCGGGCTGAGGTCAAGGTTGGTGACTTCGGGCAGGTCGTCGGCGAGCCGCGAGACCCGCAGCAGCAGGTCGCGCAGGTACGCCCCCCCGGACCAACGTCCCGGACCAGCTGGTCCGCGTCCGTGTCGGTCAGCGGCGCGAGCCGGGCGCCGCCGAGCCCGAACGTTACCAGCGGGCCGAAGGTGCGGTCAGCCGCGACCTTGATGATCACCTCGGTGCCGGCCGCTCGCGCGGCGACGGTCGCGAGCGTCTTCGGCGTCGGCCAGCAGGATTCCGTAGCAGCCTAGAAGGTCGGTCGTCTGGCCGGGGAAAGCCAGCCCCCGGCAGGTGCCTGGCGGAGGAATTCGTGTGCCAGCGTGCGGGCTTCCCCGGCCCTGATATCAGCGAAGTCAGGGACGTCCCCGCGCGGTGCTGATGTTCGAGCAGCAAGGTGGCGATGCCACGGTGGTGCATGTGATCGACTACCGCGAACGCGATCTCCGCCGCACCGCTCTGGCGGCCAGGTACTCGCTCACCGGTGGTGATGTGGCTGGCGCAGCCGACCACCTCGCCGTCCGACAACGCGAGCAACGCCACCTGATCCGGCGACGGGTCACGGCAGATCCGCCGCGCCTCGGTGTCGGCCGCCAGCCGGTTGAACTAGCTGCGTGGTGCTCATTGCGGTCTCATTTGTCTTCGGGTCAGAAGCCGGGGCCGGCGATGCTGGCGTCGGCGTCGGGGTAGCTGAGGCGATCGCGGACGGCGACGACACCCCGAACGTGCCGGACCTTGCGCACGATGACGCGGCCCAGCGCGGCGGTCTCCGCTTTACCCTCCAGGGTCACGACGCCCGCCTGAACCGCCACCGTGAACTGGCGCGGGGCGGCCCCGAACTCCTGACAGATCACGTCGTCGGTGACCTCCTTGCGGATCTCCTCATCGGAGCGGTCGAAGACCGCCAGGACGTCGGTCCGGCTGATGATCCCGGCGAGCCGGCCGCTGGGGTCGGTGACGGGGAGTCGCTTGACCTGGAGGGTATACATCAGCCGGGCGGCCACCTCGACCGAATCTTCTGGTGAGACGGTTATCGCCGGATGAGTCATCAGGTCGCCCGCGGTGAGGTCCTCGGTCTTCTGCTGCTCCCCCCGGTGGAGCATGCCGGTGCTCAGCACCTTCCTGGCCAGCATGTCGGCCTCGGAGACCACCCCGATCACCTTCATGTCATCGTCGATGACCGGAAACGCGCTCACCCGGGACTGACGGAGCCGAGCGGCCATCTCATTGAATGATGCGCCGAGCTTGACCGCCACGACCTGAGTGGTCATGGCGTCCTTGACGCTTGTCTTCATCGCTATCGTCCCGTTTCGGGCGGGCTGAGGACGACCTTGAGCGCGCCGGTGGTGGCGGCGTTGGCGAACACGTCGTACGCCTCTTCAAACTGATCCAGGCCGAAGCGATGGGTGATGAACCGCTTGGCGTCAATCTGGCCGTTGGTGACCAGGCGCATCAGGGTCGGGGTGGAGGAGGTGTCCTTCAGGCCCGTGGTGATCGTTATGTCCCTGATCCACTGTTCGTCCAGGCGCAGCGAGACGGCTCCGCCGTGCACGCCGATGTTCGCGATCCGGCCACCCGGCCGGACCAGCTTGACCGCCAGCTCGAACGTGGCCGGGAGCCCGACGGCCTCGATGGACACGTCCGCGCCGAGCCGCCCGGCCAGGTCCCCGGTCAGGTCCCTGATGACCCTCAGCGGGTCCTCGCGGGAGTTGTTCACGATCACGTCAGCGCCGAAGTACTTGGCCGCTTCCAGCCGGGCGTCGGACAAGTCGATGGCGACAATGTGGCTCGGGCTGAACAGCCGCGCGCACGCGATCGCCGCCAAGCCAACCGGGCCGGCCCCGACGACGGCGACGACATCGCCCGGACGCACGCCTCCGGCCAGGACGCCGACCTCGTAGCCGGTGGGCAGAACGTCGGCCAGCATGAGGATCTCCTCGTCGGCCGCGCCGTCGGGTACCCGGAACGTGGAGGTGTCGGCGAACGGCACGCGAACGTACTCGGCCTGGGTGCCGTCGATCGAGTGGCCGAGGACCCAGCCGCCGCCGGACTGGCACTGCCCGTAGCGGGCCTCGCGGCAGAACCGGCATGTCCCGCACGCGCTGACGCTGGAGACCAGCACACGGTCGCCCGGCGTGAGCGTACGGACGCCGTCGCCGACCTCGTCGACGGTCCCGACCGCCTCGTGACCCAGAATCCGGCCGTTGCGCACCTCAGGCAGGTCGCCCTTGAGAATGTGCAGGTCGGTACCGCAGATCGTGGTCGCATCCACCTGCACGATAATGTCGCCGTCATCGGTGATCTCGGGGTCGGGTACCTCGTCCCAGGACTTGCGGCCGGGACCGTGGTAAACGAGGGCTCTCATGCTGCCTCCACCTGCTGGTTAAGTTCTGCTCCCAAGCCTGCCCGTGAACGCAGCCGCGGGCCAGGGCCGAAAGTCCATTTCTGGCCGATCAGCTGGCGGTTTGCGCCAGTCACCGGCAGCCTTCTGACGTGATGCGTGTTCATCGCTGGACGCTCCTCCGGCCAGCACCCTGATGGGCGCTGGCCGGAGGTAGTTGCCGATGGTGCTGTGCGTGTGTTGCGGTCGGGCCAGGTTGGCCGGGCCGGGGTTAGGCGGTCTTGGCCGGCGTGGGCCCGGTGGCTGGGATGGCCTCGTGGGTGATCTCGGGCCGGCGGCCCAGAGCCAGGACGAACACCGAGCCGATCAGGGTCAGGCCGCCCAGGGCGAACGCGACTAGCGCGGCGATGTACAAGATCTGCGAGACCTTCCACCAGCCGTAAGCGTTCAGCAGCATGCTGCGCAGCGTGGTGCCCTTGAACACCGTCGCCACCTCGCCGGCCAGGGCCACGTTCTTCGGCTGCGCGATCGCCTCGGTGGACAGCTGGGAGTAGGTCTTGCCGCCGCCGATCTCGGACAGGTGGACGGCGATGAAGTGGTCAGCGTAGGCCTCGGCCTGCTGCCCGGTCAGCATCTGCTGCCCGGCGTACTGCGAGACGCTGGGAATCATGCTCGGGGTGATCTCGGTGCCGGCCTTGGGGTTCGCGAACGCGGCCTTGGGCGGGAAGAAGATCTGCTGCGAGGACAGCTGGCCCTGCACGGTGTTGTGCACGTAAGCCGAACCCCACGTCAGCAGCCCCCCCGCGGCCAGCAAGATCACCGCGGCGGCGAACCCCACGATGACGGTCAGATGGGAAGAATAGCGGCGCATCAGAATGTCTCCTTCTAGCTGAGGGGGCCGGTCCGGCCCGCCTGTTTCAGCTTGTTACCTGGAGTCTGCCGCCCACCCGGGCGCACCCGTCACGGCCAGAAGTCACCCCCTAACGGGACCTCCGTCACTCGGCCGCCGCGTTTAGAGCCGCCTGATGACAAGGCAGCACGAGCAGCGCCGCGGCGATCGAGGCGCCCACGAGCGCCGCAGCGGAGCGGACGCGCGCGGACTACTGGACGAGCGGCTAGCCCGCGGTGATATCGACGCTACGGAATACCAGAAGCTGCGGGGCCTGATCGCCGCGGGCGATGATCAGGCCCCGCTGGCGCAGCGAGCGGCCGATCTTAGGAAGCCCGCAGCATTAAACGCTACGGCTCAGGACGACCTTGAGCGCTCCGGTGTCAGCTGGCCTGGCGAATACATCGTAGGCCTTGTCGAACTCATCCAGCGCGAAGCGGTGGGTGACAAACCGTCCGGCGTCGATGTGGTGGCTGGCCAGAAGGCGCAGCAGTGTCGGCGTGGAGTACGCGTCGACCAGGCCGGTCGTGATGGTAATGTCCCTGGTCCACTGGTCCTCCAGGTGCAGGGTCAATCTCCGCTTCTGTCGGGATATCATTGCCGCGGTGTTTTGGCGACAATTCGGCCGGCAGAGGCGAACGTCCCTCGCAGGCAGGCCCAATGTCCCGTGACGGCCCCTATCCGCGCGTCTCGCCGACTACTTCCTCGCGGCTCTGCTCTGGCGGAGGCGGCCGGTCCAGGTCAGGTGGGTGCCGCCGCTGCCGGGGGTGATGAGCTGGAAGGTACCGCCGTTGCGTTCGGCGCGGCCGCGCATGCTGGTCAGGCCGCTGGACCGGGTGGGGGTGCCGACGCCACGGCCGTTGTCGATGACGTCGAGGATGATCAGCCCTTCCTGTTGCGCCAGGGAGATGCTGATGGCGGTGGCGTGGGCATGGCGTGCGCAGTTGGACAGGGCCTCGCGGGTAACGGCGAGGATGTCGTGGGCCAGGGCTGCGTCCGGGCCCGGGTCTAGCGGGCCGGCGAAACGGATCGCGGCGGCGAAACCGAGCTGCGGCGTGTGCTCCTCGATCATCGCCAGGAGCCGGGCGTGCAGGCCGACGGGGGCCGCCCGGGACTGGTGGAGCCCGAAAATGCTGGTGCGGATATTGGCGATAGCCTCGTCAAGGGTGTCGATATAGCCCTTGATCCGTTCCGCGTCGGCCCGATCGCTGCGGGCAGCGTGGCCTTGGAGGGTCATGCCGAGGGCAAACAACTCCTGGATGACATGGTCGTGCAGGTCACCTGCGATGCGGTCATGGTCCTCTGCCTGAGCCAGGATGATCTGGTCGATGCGGGCCCGGGCGAGTTCCATGGTCACAGCGGCGTGGCCTGCGAAGGATGCAGCCATGTCCAGGTCTGTCTCGGTGAATCCAGGATTTGCGGCCAGCCGGCCCAGCATCAACGCGCCGCCGACCTGCTCGCCGGCGGCTAGCGGGACGACGATCATGGGGCCGATATCGGCGTTCAGCGCAGCGGCGGCCGCTTCGCGGCGGCCGCCGGTGGCAAGGCTGGCCTTGCCGGTGAGGATCGCCTGCCCGGCCAGCGAGCCTGCCAGCGGGGCTGTCCGGTTCATCATTCCCGCGGTGAGCGCGCCGGATACGCCGGTGATGATTACCTCGTCCGCGCCGTGCGGCACGGCCAGCGCGGCAAAGTCCGCGGCCGCGGCAGCCGCGGCGAGCTGGGCGATTAGCGCGTGCGGCTCCCCCACCTGGCTGGAAAGCAGCAACGGCGTCAGCTCGCCGGAGGCGTCCAGCCACCGGCGGCGCTGCTCGGATTCGGTGAACCGGCGCGCGTTCGCGATCGCCACGCCTGCGGTCGCGGCGAGCGCGATCGCCAGCTCCTCATCCTCGGCGGTAAATTCCCCGCCGTCGCAACGCTCGGTCAGGTAAAGGTGGCCGAAGACCTTCTCCCCGAGGCGGACCGGGATACCGAGGAAGCCGCGCATCGGCGGATGTCCCGGCGGGAACCCCGCCGACGCGGGATGAGCGGTGAGATCAGCAAGCCGGATCGGGACCGGGTCGCTGATCAGCAAACCAAGGATCCCCCGGCCCGTGGGCAGGTCACCGATCCTCGCGACCAGCTCCTCGTCCATGCCGGCGTGCACGAACTGCTCCAGTCCTCCGTCGAGGCCAAGCACGCCCAGCGCCACATACCGGGCGCCGAGAAGATCCCGGGCCGCCCCCACGACCCGCCGCAACACGACCGGCAGGCTCAACTCGCCGGCCACCAGGGCATTCGCCCGCAGCAGCTCGCGCAGCCGCCCCTGCGTGGCTCGCACGTCATCGGCGCGGTCCGCCAGCTGCACCAGCAGCTGATCCAGTTCCAGCCGCGGTAGATCAGGAAAACCTAGACCGCCCGCTGCATCCGCATCGCGCGTGCGGGACCCCTTGGGTGCTGGGGGTGCCGGTGATGGCGGCATCCGCCCGGACATCGATTCGCCTGCCATAACCTCTCCCGCCGTCAACAAGACGAGCGGCGACAAGCGCAAGGTCCGGGCCGGCCACGCTCTCAGTTAACGGCATTAACGAGTCCGGCACAAGCCCGCGGTGCCGGAAGCGGCTCGCCCGTGCCCGCCCGGTGCCCTCGGGTGGGTGCTGAGAGCCGCGGACACCCTCTGCCGGGCGCCCACTGTCCGCTTGGCCGGATGCTGCCACCACGGGCCGTTCGGCCCTATGAATGTGATTTTCCGGCCTGGCACTGGCCTGCACCCGCCTGCGGCCCGGCGGATAGCCTTATGATGCATCGTCAGCGGGAGGGATCTGCTGGTGGAACCGGATGCTGGGAACCGCCCGGAGTTTCTTCCGCATCTGCAGCTTGACGATCTCCTGGCCGAGCTGCAGGTACGGCTGCAAGCCGTGCTGGCGACCAGGGACCGGATGCGCGGCCTGATCGAGGCGGTCGTGGCCATCGGCTCCGGCCTGGACCTTGAGTCCACGCTGCGGCGGATCGTGCAGACCGCGGTCCGGCTGGTGGATGCGACCTACGGGGCGCTGGGCGTCATCGGCGAAGGCAAGCAACTGGCCGCGTTCATCCCGGTGGGCCTGAGCCAGGACGAGATCGAGGCGATCGATCACTGGCCCGCGGGGCGCGGCCTGCTCGGCCTGCTGATCGATGATCCCGGGCCGCTGCGGCTGGCCGACATCGCCGCCCACCCAGCATCATCGGGATTCCCCGGCGGGCATCCGCCGATGCGCGGCTTCCTCGGCGTCCCGGTGCGGATCCGGGACGAGGTGTTCGGCAACCTCTACCTGACCGACAAGCGCGACGGCGGGGACTTCACCGAGGACGACGAGGCAGTGCTGGTGGCGCTGGGCGCCGCGGCGGCCGTCGCGGTCGAGAACTCCCGGCTGTACGAGGCGGCCCGCCGCCAGCAGCGCTGGATCCAAGCCAGCGCCGAGGTCACCACCCGGCTGCTGTCCGGCTCTGAACCCGGTGAGGTACTGGCCGACATCACCCGGCAGGCGCGGGAACTGTCCGAGGCCGACCTGGCCGTGCTCGCCCTGCCCGACGATGAAGGCCGCCGGCTGACGATCACCTACGCCGACGGCGATGGCGCCGACGCCGCCCGCGGCCTGGTGCTGCCGGCCGGTGAGTCCCTGTCCGGCCGGGTGCTGTCCACCGCTGAACCGCTGACGGCCACTGACTTCGCCGCCGACGAGCGCGCCTCGAAGGCCGCCCGCCGGGCGATGAGCCAGATCGGGCCCGCGGTGGTGTTTCCGCTCGGCGCGCCGGGCAACGT
>PLIQ01000288.1 GCA_003140115.1 Actinomycetota bacterium
ACCAGCCGGCCGGGCAGCTGACGTTTGAGCGGGTCACTGACCGCCATGTAGCCCGCGTGCGGCCCGCCGAAGAACAGGGGCACACCGAACCGCTGGCTCGAACCCACCGCGATATCCGCGCCCATCTCGCCGGGCGGCCTGAGCAGGGTCAGCGCGAGCAGGTCGGCGGCCACCGCGGCCACCGCGCCGCGGGCGTGCGCTGCCTCGATCAGCGGCTCCAGGTCGCGGACGACGCCCGACGCCCCCGGGAACTGCAACAGGACGCCGAACAGGTCGTCCTGCCGGGCGATGACCTCGGCGGTCACCGCTTCGACGACCAGGTGGATGCCGAGCGGCTCGGCCCGGGTGCGCAGCACGGCGAGTGTCTGCGGCAGGCAGTCGGCGTCGGCGAGGAATACATGTCCGTTGCGCACCGCCCGGCGGGCCAGCGTCATGGCCTCCACCGCGGCGGTCGCCTCGTCCAGCAGCGAGGCACCGGCCCAGGGCAGCGCGGTGAGGTCGGAGATCATGGTCTGGAAGTTCAGCAGCGCCTCGAGCCGGCCCTGGGAGATCTCGGGCTGGTAGGGGGTGTACGCCGTGTACCAGGCCGGGTTCTCCAGCACGTTGCGGCGGATGACCGCCGGCGTCACCGTGTCGTAGTAGCCCAGGCCGATCATCGAGGTCAGCACCTGGTTCCGGCTGGCCATCCGGCGCAGCTCGGCCTGGGCCTCGGTCTCGGTCAGCGGGGGCGGCAGGGTGAGCTCGACCGGCTGGGCGTCTTCGGGCAGGGCGGCACGGATAAGTTCGTCGAGCGATGAATAGCCGAGGCTGGCCAGCATGTGTCGCTGGGCCACCTCGTCCGGCCCGATGTGGCGTGCGGCGAAATCTGTCATTGGAGCCTCCCCGGACGGCACGGTCGCTGGCTCCCCGTCTGTCACCGGCCCTGCGAGGCAGCGCCTGCTTCAGAGATGCCTATCCCGCCCGGTTCGTGTGCCTGAGAGGTTCCGGGGATGTTGCCCCTTCGGCGCCCGCACTTACTCGGGATCTCTCCCGGCCGGTGTCATCAGCAGTTCAGATCCTACCCGAGCAGGACCAGATAGTGGGACACGACCCGCGAGTGCCTACCGGCCCGGGCGGCCGCCTGCGGAGCCCAAGCCGAGCACGGCGGCTATCTCATCGACCGCCCACTGGCAGGCGGCCGACCGGAATCCGGTGTGCCGGGCGAACGACCTGGCCACCTTGTCGCGCACGGTGGCAGAATCCATGCCGTTCGCCACGTAATAGCCGAGCGCCTCGGCCACGCCCTCCTCGGCCGCGGCGACGAGCACTTTGGTCTCCCGCGGCATGTCGGGCAGCAGGTCCCGGAGCGCCGTCGACATCGCCTGTGCGCTGGACAGGGCCGCGACGCCCCGGTCCGGATCCGAGACGATGGCGCGCAGCGCGGTCCGGGCCCGGCCGCCAGGGTCGCTGTCCCAGAGCGGGCCGGCCACCGGAACCGGGATGCTCGGCGGGCCGGGATCGGAGGTGGCGGCCAGAATGGCCTCGGCCAGCTCGCCGGCGGTGCCGTACCGGTCAGCCGGCTCCTTGGCCAGCCCGCGCGCTACGACCTGGTCGACCGCGGCGGGCAGGCCGGGCCGCAGCGTACTGGGCGCGGGCGGCACGGCGTTGAGCTGTGCCCACATGATTTCCACCATCTCCCCGCCGAAGGGGGCGCGCCCGGTCAGGCACTCATACAGCACACAGGCCAGCGAGTACACATCGGCGTGGCGGTCACCGGGTGACCCGGCGAAGCGCTCCGGCGCCATGTAGGCCATGGTGCCGATGGTGCGGCTGCTGGTGGACAGGTTGCTGCTTTTGATGGCGCGGGCAATCCCGAAGTCGATCAGGTAGGCGAACGGCATGCTCTGGCCGTGGCCGGTGATCAGTATGTTGGACGGCTTGACGTCCCGGTGGATGAGGCCGTCGGCGTGCGCGGCGTCCAGCGCCGAGGCGACCTGGGCCGTGATCCAGGCGGCGGCCGCCGGCGGCATCGGCCCGTCCCGCTCCAGCAGGGTGGCCAGGTCGATCCCGTCCACCAGCCGCATGTCGATGAACAGCTGACCATCGATCTGGCCGTAATCGTGGATGGGAATGATGTGCGGCTCGCTGAGTCGCGCGGCGCGTTTGGACTCGCGGCGGAACCGGTCCTGGAACGCGCGGTCCACGGCGAGTTCGGGGATCAGCACCTTGAGCGCCACGGTGCGCCCCTTGACCGTGTCGAACGCCCGGTAGACCACGCCCATGCCTCCCCGGCCCAGCTCGCCGGTCAGGATGTACGGCCCGAATCGCAGCCCGGCCGGCTCGCTGATCAGCTCTGAAGTCATTGCCGTTTCCATCCTGGGCCACCGGGCGCCCGGTCAGGTCCCCCTTGCGGGCTAGTCAGCGGCGGGCGCTAGGGCGAGTTCCTCGATCCGCTCGGCGAACTGCAGGGCCGTCGCCGGCCGCTCCGCGGGGTTGGCGGCGATGGCCCAGGCGATGACCTCCCCGATGTCCGGGTCCACGCGGGCGGAGATGGTGGGCGGCTGGGAGATGACGCGGCGCATGGCCAGGAGCGGGTCGTCGTCGGACAGCGGGCCGTACAGGCCCTCGCCGGCCACGGCGTAGTGCAAGGTCGCGCCCAGCGAGAACACGTCACTGGCCCGCGACGGGCGGTCGCCGCGGATCAGGGCCGGGTCGAGGTAGCCGATATCGCCCGCTGGCCCCATTCTCGTGATCGTGATGCCCGGCCGCAGCACGTGGCTGAGGCCCAGATCGGCGAGCTTGGCCCCGCCCGGGTAGAGCAGGACATTGCCCGGCTTGATGTCACGGTGGGCGATGCCGGCTTCGTGCAGGGCGTGCGTGGCGCGGGACGCGTGCGCCATAGCCTGCAGGGCGCTGGCCCGGCTGAGCGGCTCGGCAGGCACGGCCACCGAGCCGCCCGGCAGGTACTCCATCGAGTAGTAGACTTCCTCGCCCTGCTGGCCCGCGTCGTACAGGGTGACCAGGTACGGCGAGCTGACCGCCGCGAAGGCCGCGAGCTCGCGGTGGGCCCACCTGAACACGTCCTGGCTGCTGCCGCCGGACAGCACCTTCACCGCCACGAACTCGGCCGGAACCGGCAGCCGCTGGGGCGGATGGGCGAGGTAGAACACCCCGTGGCTGCCGGCGCCGAGCCGACGGAGGAACTTATAGTCAGCGATACCGTCGCGTTCGTCGGTCATGGTGATGGCTGCCTTCCTGGCTCCAGCGCCCCTGGCCCTATGACAGGGACCGGAGCCGCGATTTCGGGGCGGGCCTCGATGTCCTCGGTGCTGCCCGCCCGCACGGTGAGGTGCGCTTCGGTGGCGACGGCCGTGGCGCCATCGTCGCCGACGACGAGCAGCGCGCCCTCCGGCGGCGGGCCGCTGCTGGCCTGGATGCCCCGGTGGGTGAGGTCCGCGACGCCGCTGCGGCTGCGTCGGCCGTCGGCGCCGACGAGCACGAGCGGCAGGTGCCGGGCCGCGGCGAGCTGGGTGGCCACATTCAGGGCCGCGGCGGCGTCGCCGCCGCCGTGGCCGGCGTAGACCGCCACGGCGCTCGGCGCTTCCGGCACGGGTCCGGACGCCGTGACCAGACGCGTCCGGTGGTCGGCCCGGATGGCCGTGTACGCCTGGTCCTCGTACGCGTCGTGACGGGAGTCGAGCACGATGGTGTCGGGCTCGGCGGCCTCCACGTAGGCCGACAGCTCGCCGGCTACGTCGTCGCTGAAGCGTGAGAGCACGGTCGCCGGAGCGCCGCGCCCCGTCGCCCGCTCGGCGAGCGCGTGCAGCTGGCCCATGACCAGGGTCATCTGCAGCAGTTCGCCGCCCAGGCCGCCGCCGACCTGCAGCCGCTTCTCGGCTCGGAGCGAGACCAGGTGGGCCAAGGCCAGCTCACTGCCGGGCCGGGTGGCGGCCAGGTCGGCGCCGATGTCGACCAGCGGTCCAGCGGTCTCCGGCCGGTCGATGAGGACCAGGATCCGGTACGCCGCGCCGCCGGCGAGCTGCGCCCGGTCCGCGGCGGCCAGGTCACGCTGCATGACCCGGTCCGGGTAGATGACCTTGAGCAGCGGCCCGCTCATCGCGGTGGTGACCAGCGCCATGACCACCATCAGGGCGTACAGCGGCTTGGTCAGGATATGCAGCTGGAGCCCGACGCCCAAGATGACTATTTCGGTCAGGCCCCGGGTGTTCATCAGGGTGGCGATCACGCCGGCGTTGCGGCCGTGGACCCCGGTGAACAGGGCGCCGAGGTAGGCGCCGACCAGCTTCCCGACGATCGCGACGACCAGGATCGCGCCGAGTTCCTCCAGCCCGGAGCTCCCGATCGTGGACAGGTTGATGCTCAGCCCGGACACCACGAAATAGATCGGCAGCAGCACCATGACGCTGATTTCCTCAACTCGCCCGAGGATCTCCTCGCGCAGCCCCAGGACGTTCTGGCGCGGCATGATGACGCCGAACAGGAAGGCACCGAAGATGAAGTGCAGGCCCATCCAGTTGGTGGCGGCGGCGGACAGCAGGAGCCCGGCCAGCACGGTGGCCAGGACGTTCGGGCTGAGTCGGCCGGCTTGCAGGTAGAACCGGGACAGTCGGCGCAGCAGCGGCCGGACGACAGCGAACATTACGGCCGCGTACGGGATTGCGAGCAGCACCTTCCATTGCGCGCTGCTTCCGGCCAGGCCCACCACCACGGCCAGCATCGTCCAGGCCAGCACGTCCGCGATCGCCGCGCTGGCCAGCGCGATCCCGCCGATCCGGGTGCGGTGCAGGCCCCGGTCGGTGAGGATGCGGGCCAGGACGGGGAACGCGGTGGCCGCCATCGCGGTGCCGATGAACAGCGCGAAGGTGGACACGTGGTGCAGGTGGTGGCGGTGGGCCAGCCATACGCCCAGGCCGGTGCCCAGGCCCAAGGGCAGGATGAACGAGCCGAGGGACACGCCCACCGCGACGCGCTCGCGGCCGCGGATAAGGCGCAGGTCCACCTCATACCCGACCACGAACATGAACAGGACCAGGCCGAGGTCGGCCAGTGCGGTCAACGGCGAGATCATGCCGGCCGGGAACAGGGTCTTAGTGATGGCCCCGTGGAAGAACGTGGGTCCGAGCAGGATCCCGGCCAGGATCTCACCCAGCACCGGGGGCTGGCCCAGGAGCTTGGCCGCAGTGCCGAGCAGGCGGGCGGCGATGATGATGAACGCCACGTCCGCCAGCAGGAGCTGCACATTACTGAGGCTCATGATCCACCCCCCGCCTCGATCAGGTCATCTAACGGTGACGGTGTGAGTCGTATTGGAGTCCGTATTCGCCCCCGAGGCGAATCTGGGCGCCTGGCACCAGCGCAGTCCGCACCCCGGGCTGGAGGCTGGTGGGGGTCCGCTCTCCCGGCAGGAGGATCTGGGTGCCGTTCGCCGAATTGAGGTCGGAGATGAAGACCTGCCAGCCGTCGAGTTCCACACGGGCGTGGATCCGGGACACCACCCCGGAGGCGCCCGTGAGCCGCAGTGGCCGGGCCCGGCCGTCGGCCACCTCGGTGTCCAGGGTGGGCTCCCGGCCGATCACGTAGTCGGCGTCAAGCTGGCACACCGAACCATCGCCGAGGATCAGCACGCCGAGCGGGGGGCGCTTGCCCTTCTGCCGTATCTTGGTCAGCTGGCCCATGCCGATACCGCATATGGCGCAGTAACGCCCTTCCGGGTCGTTGAAGTGCCCGTTCTTGCAGTAGACGCCCTCGACCATGGCGGAGGGCATCTCGACCAGGCCCAGATCTTTCGCTTCGGGCGGTTCGGCGCCGAGCGGCAGCGGATCACGCCGGGGCACGTCGCCGCCGAGTCCGCTCAGTCCGCCCAGCGGGCCCGGCGCGCCGGGCCCGCCGGGTGGTCCGCCCGCTACGAACGATATCGAGATGAAATCCGGTCGCGGGGCACCGTCGGGCGGGCCGGGAACCGGCGGCGAGGGCTGGGCGGCGTACGGGTCGGGCGGGGCCGGAGCGGCGTACTGGTCGGGCGCCGGGAACGCGGACGGGTCCGGTGCCTGAACCGCGTACGGGTCGGGCGCCGGCGGCGGAGCCTGGGCCGCGTAAGGATCGGGAACTGGGGGTGCGGATACGGCCCGTTCGATCCGGGTGGGGTGGTATTCGGGGTCGCGGTGTTCGGGGACCACCTCCGGCACGAGTGCCGGTGGCTCGACGACGACCGGCGGCTCGACGACGACCGG
>PLIQ01000423.1 GCA_003140115.1 Actinomycetota bacterium
CGCGCGAAGCATCAGACAATCAATGGACTGGCCAGAACACCGAACGCAGACCGCGATGGCGATAAAAAGCCTGCTTTTCGGCCCGGCAATAGCGCCCTCGCGGTCGGCTCACTCCTGGCTCATCGGCCAGGAGCGAGCCCGCCGCAGTCAGACGCTACCTGCGATCTTCGTGCCGCCGGCGGGTATTAGCTGGCGGCGTAGAGAATGTCGTACGGGCCTTGCTTCAGCGTGCACTCCTTGAGCGAGGCACTCGGGTAGCCGTTGTGAACCGCGGGGGTCGCAGTCCAGTTCAGGTTCAGGCCCGGGATGTTCGTGGGAATGCTAGACGCGGCGCTAAGCGCGGCCGCGAGCTTGGTCGCGTCCAGCGAGTTGGCCTTCTCGATCGCCCACTTGATCGCGAGCAGGTTGAAGTAACCGTAAAGGACGCCCGCGGTCTGCGGGTTGAGGCCGATCTTGGCCTTAGACGCGTTGAGCAGGGCCGTGTTCTCGGGCGTCAGCAAGGCCGACGTCGGCTGCCCCGCCGCGTAGGAGACGTCGCAGCCGTCGACGGCGCCGGGCGGCAACTGGGCCGCGGTGACGTCGTAGTCGTTCAGCCCGCCCCAGCCGATAACCGTCGGTGACCAGCCGATCTGCTTGATGCCCTGGACCATGGCCGTGATGCCGGTGAACCCGGTCGGGAACAGCGTCTTGATTCCCGCTTCCTTGGCCTGGGTCAGCTGGGTGGTCAGGTCGATGGCCGTGGGGGAGTAAGTGATCGTCTTGACGAACGTCAGTCCGGCCGCCTTGACGTCCGCCTGGGCGTCGGCGGCCAGCTCGACGCTGAACGAGGTCCCGTCNNGCGACTTGGCCCAGTTCACCATCAGCTGGGCGTACTGGGCGTTCGACGGTCCGGTGCTGAACGCGGTCGGGTTCTGCGCCGCGTTGAACAGAGCGTAGGCGCCGTCGCCGTTGACGACCAGGGTGTGCTGCTGCATGAAGTACGGCTGGATCTGGTTCTGGGCCGAGGAGAACGAGTCGTTGACGATGATCACGTTGCCCTGGGCCACGAGCTGGCGGGCAATGCCTAGCGAGGTCGCCGGGTCGCCCTTGTCGTTGTAGTTCGACAGCGCGAACTGGTGCCCGCACACGCTGTCATGCGCGTTGAAGTAGTTGACCTCAATCACGGACTCGATCTGCGTCAGCGTCCCCGACGAGGCGGTCGGCCCGCTCAGCGGCTCGATATTCGCGATCTTGATCGGGCCCGACGGGATGTTGGAGCACAGGGCCCCACCCGCCGAGGTGCCGCCCGTGGTGCCGCTAGTTGAGGAGCTACTCGAGGAGCCGCTCGAGCTGCACGCCGCCACCCCCAGCACGAGCACCGTACCGACCACGATGGCTAGGAACCTGTGACGGGAACCATCCGTGCACGACTGCCCCATGTGTCGCTCCTTACGCGCCCGTTCATGAATAGTCTCTAACCATAGCGTTCTTGGCGCAACACGTCGATAACCATCAAAGTTGCAGTTCATAACGATTTGCCTCAGCGTTACCATGCTGGAGGTGGCCTCCGAAGCCCTCGCGGGCGCTCAGGTTGACCGCTCCACCCGGCTCTAAGTACTTTGATAGTTGTCAAGTTATTAACCTGACATGCGCCTGCGCCCTCGGAAGGTGACCGGTTACCCATGCTTGCCGCCCTCGAAGGCATGATCACCGAGCTGCGCCAGATCGGCGTCCCGATCTCGTTGTCCGAGAAGATCGACGCGGTCCGGAGCCTCAACCACCTGCCGCTCGCCGACCGCGACGCCGTCAAGTCCGCCCTGCGCGCAGTGCTGGTCAAGAGCCACGATCACGAGCTCGCCTTTGACGCCCTCTTCGACCTCTACTTCTCCCCGGCCACCGGCGCGGAGCAGGACCCGGAGCAAGCCAGCCAGCCCAGCGCCGATGGCCAGCCCGGCACCGCCAACGGCCGACCCGGCGGGTCCGGCGGGTCCGGCGGGTCCGGGAGCGGCGGAGGCTCGATCGGGTCCCTCGATGACGCTGCCCTCACTGAGCTGCTGCTGGCCGCCCTGCGGGACGGCAACGACGTCATGCTGCGTGCCATCGCCGCCATGTTCGTGGACCGGCACGCCGCGATCGAGCCTGGCCGCCCGGTGGCCGGCACCTACTACGTGTTCCGCACGCTGCGCGCCGTGGACCCCGACCGGCTGCTGGCCCGGCTGGTCGACGGCTCAGAGCAGGCCGCGGACGATACGGGGTTGCTCCGTCGGCTCCAGCTCGAGGGGTACGAGGCCCAGGTGCAGCGGTTCCGCCTGGCCGTCGAGGCCGAGGTGCGCCGGCGTCTGGTGGACGACCGCGGCGCCGCGGCCGTGGCCCGCACCCTGCGCCGGCCGCTGCCCGAGGACGTCGACTTCCTGACCTCCTCCCGCGAGCAGATCGTCGCCATGCGCAGCGTGATCGACCCGCTGACGCGCCGGCTGGCCGGCCGGCTAGCCGCCAAGCGGCGCCACCGCCGGCGCGGCGCGCTGGATTTCCGGCGCACGATACGCGAGTCGCTGAGCTCCGGGGGAGTGCCGGTGGAGCCGGTGTTCCGTAAGCCCC
This sequence comes from Actinomycetota bacterium, assembly GCA_003140115.1. Next base: position 2,578 of record PLIQ01000423.1, read on the forward strand.
GGCCGTCCAAGCCCGAGCTGTTCGTGCTGGCCGACATCTCGGGTTCGGTCTCCACCTTCGCGGCGTTCACCCTGCAGCTCATGTTCGCCTTGCGTTCGCAGTTCTCCCGGGTGCGCAGCTTCGTGTTCGTCGACGGCATCGACGAGGTGACCGACGTCCTGCAGAAGGCGCCGGACGTCATCGACGCCACCCGGCACATCAACGCCACGGGCAGCGGCGTGTGGCTAGACGGCCGTTCGGACTACGGCCACGCGCTCGAGTCGTTCTGGGATCAGTGGGGTGAGCAGGTGCGCCGCCGTACCACCGTCATCGTGCTCGGCGATGCCCGGACCAACTATCACGATCCGGCCGAGCGCGTCCTGAAGGCCGTCCAGGCCAGGGCCGCCCACCTGTTCTGGCTGAATCCCGAGCCGAAGGCCGCCTGGGACAGCGGCGACTCGGTCATGGCCAGATACCAGCCCTACTGCGACGCCGTGCACGAGTGCCGGAATATCCGCCAGCTCCGGCACTTCGTCGAGGAACTCGACTAGCAAGATTCCAGCGCGCGCTCATTCGCATCTTCGTCACGCACCGTGCGGCAAGACGCGCTACCGGTAAGAGCTATGTGCCCGAAGCCCGTGCCGCACCAACTCTTGTTATGTAGAGTTAGTGCCCCGAGAGCTACTCGCCGGCCACCGCGACTTAGCTGGCCCTGCGATGCGGCTAGTGCGGTCGCGGCTGGAGAGGTGAGATGGTTGTCCTGCTCGCGGTCGTCGTGATCGGCGGCCTGGTGTGGCTGGCGCGGCTTAATCGCGGCGGCACGCGCACGGATCGCGCGCGCACGGACGGCGCCGGGCCGGGTTTGCCTGGCCGGCCGCTCGGCGGAAGGCGGGTCTCTCCCGCGCTGATGTCCCAGGGACGGATCGACGTCTGCGGGCTGACGAAGGAATACCGCGGCGTCAGGGCCGTCGATGACTTGTCGTTCACCGTGGAACCGGGCCGGGTTACCGGGTTCCTGGGCCCGAACGGTGCGGGGAAGACGACGACATTGCGGATGCTGCTCGATCTGGTCGAGCCGACCGCGGGAACGGCCACCATCGGCGGCGTCCGCTATGCGGACCTGGATCAGCCGATCCGGCGCGTCGGCGCGGTCCTCGAGGCGGGCGCGGCGCACAAGGACCGCACCGGGCGCGATCACTTGCGTATCGTCTGCCAGTCCGCGGGCATCCCGCTGGCGCGGGCGGACGAGGTGCTGGAGCTTGTCGGGCTCGGCATGGCCGCTAACCGGACGTTCCGGGGCTACTCCCTCGGCATGCGCCAGCGTCTGGGCGTCGCGGCGGCGCTGCTCGGAGACCCGCAGGTGCTGATCCTCGACGAGCCGGCCAACGGGCTGGACCCGGAGGGCATCCGGTGGATGCGCGACCTGCTCCGGACCCTGGCCGCGCAGGGCCGGACGATCCTGGTGTCCAGCCATCTGCTCGGGGAGATGGCGCAGCTCGCAGACGACCTGGTCATCGTCGCGGCCGGACGGCTGGCTGCCCAGGGAACGCTGGCGTCCGTGATCGGTTCAATCACATACCTGGGCCGGACCCTGGTGCGCACTCCCGAACTGGAAAAGCTCGCGGCCGTGCTTGGCGGCGACACGGTTGTCACGCCGGCCGGCGACGGCGGCGCGTACATCACCGGGGCGGACGCGGTCGCGATCGGCGACGCCGCGCTGCGGGCAGGCGTGGTCATCCACCAGCTAGTCACACAGCTCCCTGACCTGGAAGCCGCATTCCTCGAGCTCACCGCGGGAAAGGCGGCGATCCGATGACCGCGCTGCTTGACAGCGTCGCCCTGGACCAGGCCGACGACACCGGGACCACCATGGTCCGCCTGATCAGGGCCGAGTTCATGAAGGTCCGCACGACGAGTACCGGGTGGCTCTTTCTCACCGGTTTCATCGTGTTCACGGCGATGGCGCTCGCGATTAACGGGTTCGGCATTCACCATCAGCTTTACCCGCAGCAGGGCCTCGTCAGCCGGGCGCAGGCCGTCGCGCAGGTGGCGCAGGCCCGCTCTCCCGCGGGCGTGGCCGCGATCGCCGCCAGCATGATGACCTCAGGGCAGCGCGTCGGCGTCCTGTTCGCGTTGCTCCTCGGGGTACTGGTCGTGACGAGCGAGTTCGCGAACCAGACGGCGGCCGTGACGTTCGTGACCGTTCCGCGCCGGACCACGGTCATTATGGCCAAGGTGGCTGCCGCGGCCTGCTGCGGAGCGCTGTTCTGGCTGGTGGGCACCGTCATCGCGGCGGTGAGCACGCCGCTGTTCCTGTACAGCCAGCACGTCAGCACGTCACTAGCCGGATGGTCCGTGAGCCGTTCGGTGCTGCTGAACTTGGTCGCGTTCGTCGCCTGGGGCGTCTTCGGGCTCGGTCTCGGCGCGGTGCTGCGCAGCCAGCTCGTCTCCGTCATCGCCGCGATAGCCGTGTACGTGGGCAGTTTCGGCACCGAACTCGTCTTCACCGCGCTCTACAACTCCTTCCACCAGGGCTGGATGCTCGGGGCGCCGGTCATCGGCCCCGCGGTCGCCTCGGAGGTCATGACCACCTCCGGGCCGGCCTTCCCGTACGCCCCGCCCGGGTGGGTCGGCGGGGTCTTCATAATCGGATACACAGTGACTCTCGTCGCTGGCGGAGTCGTCCTGACCAAGCGGCGCGACGTGATCTGACTGGGGTCGCACGAGCGCTGACCCGACGGTCGCGTCTTTCGCTGCTGGACGGTCGTGGGCATCGTCAACGGCTAAGGAAAGGAAGAAGATCCTTTTTTGGACCGAACGGGCCGTGGTGACTGCCGCCAGATGAGGTTACGGGACCTCAGGCAGCGTGTCGGTAGTGAAGAAGTAAGGGGCGCCGAAGCAGTCGTCCGGACTCGCGGCCAGCAGGCCGGGCCGGGGCCGGGCGGTCCTGATGCTCTTCTTGTCCAGCCACGCTTGCGCCGAGTCCAGGTCGCGCACGCTGAACGTGATGCCGTAGATCATGTTGCCCCAGCGCGCGACGTGCTGGCCCAGCGGGGATTCCGCGTCCAGCGGCTGAGCCAGCTGCAGCAGGCCGTCACCCAGCTGGACCAGCTGGTAGCGGAACTGGTCGGCGTCGTCGACGCCGCTGGCCACCGGGATGGCCCCGATCCGCTCGACGTAGGTCTGGCTGGCCGCGTCGAGGTCCTTGACCCCGAGCGTCACGTAGGCCAGGCCCTTGATGCCCAGCGGATGGCCGATCTCCCACATCTTGACCTGCGAGGACCAGGTCTCGAGCAGCCGGGGGTCGTTCCGCATGTCCACCTTGCAGAGCTCGGCCATGAGGCCGTACATGTCCCGCGGGCTCGGGTAGAAGTACGTCATCGATTCCTCGATGTGGTCCAGCTTGCCGCCGCCCGGCGCGCCGATGTAGACGCCCTGCTCGATCAGGTGGTTGCCGAGGCCGACCAGGTCGTCGACCTTGTACCCGACCGAGTGCAGATGCCGGCCGAACTTGGTGTAGAACTTGCCCACCGGCTTGGTCGGGTCGGCGGGCATGTTGGGCGCCATGGTCTCGATGCACAGGTCGCTGACCAGCAGCAGCCCCGCCCACCGGTCCTCGACCGGCAGGAAGTTGGGCTCGTCCACGCCCATGTACATCAGGCCGCCGAACACGTCCTCGTAGAACCGGTTGAGGGCGGGCACGTCGTCCGTCATGTGCACGGAGTGGATCATGATGCCGATGCCGTAGTCCCCGGTCTTCCGCACGATCTTCTTCATGTCGTCCCCAATCTCGCTCTGGCGCGGGCGCTTGGCAGGGCAGCGGCCTACCGGCCCTGGCGCACCTGGCTGAAGGGCACGTCCCGGTCCGCGGCGAACTCGCGCGGCATGCCGAGGACACGCTCGCTGATGATGTTGCGGGCCATCTCGGTGCTGCCGCCGCCCAGCGACCCGGCCTGCCGCATCAGGAATCCCCGGCCGTACTCCAGATCGTGGTCTTCGGCTGCGCTGCCTCCGGGGGGGACGACCCNNCCCCCCGAGCCCCCCCGAGGTTCCGCCGACGACGGCATACGAGCCCAGTACCTCGAGGTTGATCTCGGCGATCCGGGTGGCCGCCTGCCCGCCGAACAGCCGCAAGATGGCCGCCGCGGGCGGTGGCAGCTGCTGGGTGCGCATGCCCTCGGTGACCCGGGCGATCAGCTGCTGCTGGACCCGGGAGAGCGCGTGCGCCTCGGCGACCAGCTCGCGGACGTAGACATCGTCCGCCAGGCCGACGCCCTGGACCGCCTCGATGAGGGCCGCGGTCCCGGGCCCGCGGCGCGGGGGACCGCCGCCGCCGCTGACGTAAGGCGAGCCGCCGCCGACCGCGTTGCGCTCGTGGAACAGCTGGCGGCTGGCCACCGCCCAGCCGCCGTTGACCTCGCCCACCACGGCCGACGCGGGCACCACCACGTCGTCGAAGAACTCCTGGCAGAACTCGTTGTTGCCGTTTATCTGCTTGATCCGCTTGATGTCGATGCCCGGCTGGTGCACCTTGAGCAGGAACATGGTCATGCCGCGGTGCTTGGGCGCGTCCCAGTCCGTCCGGGTCAGGCACAGCGCGTAGTCGGCGGCGTAGGCGCCGGAGCTCCAGATCTTCGAGCCGTTGAGGATGAACACGTCGCCGTCACGCGTGGCCCGGGTGGTGACGCCCGCCAGGTCGGACCCGCCGCGCGGCTCGGACAGGAACTGCACCAAGATCTCGTCGCCGCGGATGACGGCCGGCAGGTGCTGGCGCTTCTGCTCCTCGCTGGCCATGTCGAGGATGGTCGCCCCGCAGATGGAGAACGTGGGGGTGTTCAGGACCAGCGGCATCTCGTAGCCCGCGCACTCGGAGTTGAAGGCCCGCTGGTGCGCCGGGGTCAGGCCCTGGCCGCCGTACTCCTTCGGGAAGCAGATGCCAGCGAAGCCGCCGTCGTAGAGCAGGCGCTGAAGCTCGCGGGCCCGGGGCCAGATGGCGTCGCCGCGCTGGAAGGCGGCCTCCATGCTGCCGTCCTCGTCCGGGGTCAGCCGGGGCATGTTGTCCGCCAGCCAGGCCCTGGCCCGGAGCCGGAACGACTCGACGTCCTCCAGGTCGGTGCCCACTGCGATCGTGTGTTCTGTCATAGCCGTCCCAGTCCCGAACTCAGATGCCGAGGATGTCTGCCAGGCGCCGGCGGTGCTCGCTGGGTGTTCCGAACATCGCCCGGTTCACCGTCGCGCGCCGCAGGTACAGGTGAATGTCGTGCTCCCAGGTCACGCCGATCCCGCCGTGCAGCTGCACGCAGTCCTGGATGAGGTCGGTCGCGCGCTGCCCGACGTAGGACTTGGCCACGCTGGCCAGTTCGTCGGCGTCGTCGGCCTGCTGCGCGGCCGCGTGCGCCGCGGCGCCCGCCGTAGCCTGGCAGGCCTCGAGCCATAGTTTCATGTCCGCAAAACGATGCTTGAGGGCCTGGTAAGAGGCGAGGGGGCGGCCGAACGAGTACCGATCGAACGCCCATTGCACGGTGAACTCGAAGACCCGCTCGATCGCCCCCGTGGTTTCCGCGCACTGCAGCGCCACCGCGGTCTGGATCTGGCGGTTCACCGCGGACTCGGCCGAGCCGCCCGGCCGGACCACGTCGGTGCCGGGCACAACCACGCCGTCCAGGTCCACCCGGGCGTACCGCCGCACCAGGTCCAGGCTGTGCTGGCGCGTGACGGTCACCCCGGAGGCGGCGACGGGCACAATCACCTGCACCAGGCCGTCCGGTGCCGCCGCGGTGACCAGGAAGTAGTCGGCCTGATCGCCGGAGTCGACCCGGTCCTTGACCCCGGTCACGACGTAACCGGAGCCGTCGGGGCTGGCCTGGACCTCCGGCGCCAGCGGGGCCCAGCCGTGCCGCGGCTCATAAACGGCCCAGCTCGCCACCGCCTCGCCGGCCATCAAGGCCGCGATCACCTCGGCGTGGTCGGCGGCGCTGGCGGCGCCGCTGAGGGCCGCCGCGACGAGGTTCGTGCCCAGCAGGGGCCCGGGCGACACGAGCCGGCCCATCTCTTCGGCCACGATGCAGGTGTCCACCAGCCCCTCGCCGGAGATGCTGTCACCGCCCGCCGCGGGATCCACTGTCATGGCGTTCCAGCCCAGCTCGCTGCCGCGCTTCCACCAGTCCGACTCGAAGCCGATGCCGCTGGAAGCCAGTTCGCGGACCCGGGTGAGCGGCATTTCCTTCTCGAGGAATTCCCTGGTCGTAGCGCGGAACAGCTTCTGGTCCGCGGTGAGGTCGAAGTCCATCCGGTGATCTCCTCCGGCATGCCAAGAACCCGCCGCGAACACCCGGCGGACGATCGGCGCTCGAGCGCGCCACTTCGTTACTTTTACAAGCGTTGCACTATTTGGCCCGCCAGGTCAACCGTCTCGCCCGG
>PLIQ01000439.1 GCA_003140115.1 Actinomycetota bacterium
ACAAGAACAAGTAACGAACAAGAACAAGTAACGAACAAGAACAAGTAACGGAGCGGGGCTACTGGGGAGCCAGGGCCCGCACCATGTCGATGGTGTCGGCCTCGGCGGCGGACTTGTCCTCGCGGTAGCGCAGCACGCGGGCGAAGCGCAGCGCCAGGCCGCCGGGATAGCGGGGGCTGCGCTGCACGCCGTCGAACGCGACCTCCACCACCAGCTCCGGCCGGACGTACACGGTGTAAGCGTCCCGCCGGGATTCCAGGTCCAGCAGCCGCTGCGTCTGCCAGGTCAGCAGCTCGTCGGTCAGGCCCTTGAACGTCTTGCCCAGCATGACGAACCCCCCGGTCGCCGGGTCGCGCGCGCCCAGGTGCAGGTTGGACAGCCAGCCGCGGCGCCGCCCGTGCCCCCACTCGACGGCCAGCACGACCAGGTCCAGCGTGTGCCGCGGCTTGACCTTGATCCACCCGGCGCCGCGCCGGCCCGCCGCGTACGGCGTGTCCAGCGACTTGACCACCACGCCCTCGTGACCACGCGCCACCGCGTCATCGAAGAACGAAGACGCCTCAGCAGCCGAGTCCGTCACCAGACGCGGCATCAAGAGCGACGACGGCACCGCCCAGGCCAGCTCGGCGTGCCGCTTCCAGTCCGGCAGGTCGATCAGGTCCGCGCCCTCCAGGTGCAGCGCGTCGAACAAGAACACCGACAGCGGCACCCCCGGCGCCGCGTCCGAGCTCGCGGCCCGCGAAGAGGTGTCCTGGAACGGCAACGGCCGCCCGTCCGCGCGCAGCGCGATCAGCTCGCCGTCCAGCACCGCCGCCCGCACCGGGAGCTCGCCCAAGACCGCCACCACCTCGGGCAGCCGCCCGGTGATGTCGTCCAGGGTCCGCGTGAACAGCCGCACCGACCCACCGGACAGGTGAGCCTGGATCCGGATCCCGTCGAGCTTCCACTCCACCGCCGCCGCCGCGCCCGCGCCGACCCGCGAAAGCGCCTCGGAGATGCTCGACGCGCTGGCCGCCAGCATCGGGCGCACCGGCCGCCCGACCTCCAGCCCGAACGCCGCCAGCGCCGCGCTGCCGCCCGCCAGCGCCGCGGCCGCCACCGCGCCCAGCGAGCCGCGCAGCATCATCGCCCGGCGGACCTCCGCGACCGGCACCGATGCAGCCCGCGCCACCGCGTCGGTCACCACCCCCTCCAGCGCGCCCTGCCGCAGCTCGCCGGACAGGAGCCCGATCAAGAATCGCTGCTCGTCCGTAGTGGCCCGGCCGAACAGCTCACCGACCAGCACCTTGCGCGCCGCTGCCGAACCTTTCCCGCCCACCGCCCCGATCGCCGAAAACGCCGCGTCGACCTCGGCCAAACCCAGCGTGGAGACGGCCGCAGCCGGGAACCCTGACCGCAGCGCCGCCCAGCCGACCCCGATCTGCCGCTGCGGCAGCTCCCCGGACAGGTACGCGACCGCGATCGGCACCTCCCGCGGCCCGGCCTCGCGCAACGCGGCGGCCAGCATGGCGACCTTCGCCAGGCGGCCGCTGGTCGCGGCGACAGCCTGCGACACCTCGGCGATCTCAGCGAGCAGCACGGGCGTCAGGTGAAGATCATCAGCTCGCGCAGCTCGTCCACCCGGTCGGGCGAGAGCTGGGTGTAGGCGCAGAGCTCATCGGCGCTGGTGAACCTGCCCAGGCGCTCCCGGGCCGTCAGCACGTCCGTCACTTCGGCCGGCGCCAGCCCCAGCTGCGCGGACAGAACGGCACCGGGCACGTGGTTGACGTCGACCAGGCCGCCGTCGTCGTAGTCCCGGGGCAGGTCGGGCCGGCCGATCTTGAGGTCCCGGGCCAGGTCCGGCTGCGCGGCGACCATGCGCCGCGCCTCCTTCCGGCGCTCGAGACGGCTCTTGGCCCGCGCCACGGCTTCCCGGTTGGCTTGCTCCAAGCTCGCAGGCTCGGCCAGCGCCCCGGCCGCTGCCCCGGTCGGCGCCCCGGCTGGCACCGCCGCCTGCTCTCGCCCGGGCCGGAACAGCACGGCCGTGTGCACCGCCGCGCAGCCCGCCAGCGCGACGATGAAGCCGCCCACCGCCGCGCCGGCCCCGCTGCTGGAGTTGACCGCGCCCAGCGAGACGATCATCGCGATCGTCGCCGCCAGGTAGACCCCGAACACCACCCAGTCCCGCCGCCTGCGGTTGATCACCGCGAAGCCCAGGAACGGCACGAAGGACAGGAACCCGATCGACCAGATCGGGATCGAGGCCCAGGCCACCTGGCGCAGCAACGGACTGGACCGCCGCCTGGGCGCGAGCTGCTTTCCGTTCACAGGCCTCCCCCTTGACCGCAGCCTAAAGGTGACAGCAGCCTAACGGTGCCGGCCGCCTAACGGTGNNTCGCGATGGCCATCGCGACCAGCCCCAAGATGATCAGGTACCAGACGTTGTACGAGGCTAGCGTCTGCTGCAAGATCATGTACACGATCGTGCCGAGGATCGGTCCCTCGATCGTGCCCAGCCCCCCGATGATCACCGCGAACGCCATCTCGGCCGTCCACTGCACGCTGAACACCGCGCTGGGCTGCACGATGAGCTGGCTGACGGCCAGCAGCGCACCGGCCGCGCCGCAGCCGACCCCGGCCACCACGAAGACCAGCATCCGGGCCAGGCCCACCCGCGCTCCCGAGCTGCGGGCGGCCACCTCGTCGTCGCGGACGGCGGTGAGCACCAGGCCCAGCCTGCTGCGCAGCAGCAGATACACGGCGAGCAGCGCGAGGACGGTGACGGCCAGCCCGATCCAGTACGTGTACGCCTCGAGCACCGCCGAACCAAGGTTGGGCGTATGCGGCAGCGACATGCCGGTCCCGCCGCCGATGGACGGGAACTTCTCGATGATCAGCAGGACGGTCGTGGCCAGCACCCAGGTGGCGATCGCGAAGTACCCGCTGCGCAGCCGGGAGACCAGCCACCACAGCGGGAAGGCGGCGATCCCGCAGCCCACGGCCGCGACCGGAAGCGCGCTGAACATCGAGAAGTTGTGGATGTTCAGCACCAGCACAAAGTACGCGCCGAGCCCCACGAACGCCTGCTGCCCCACCGACACCAGGCCCGCGTAACCGGCCAGCAGGTTCCACATGCTGGCCAGGGTCAAGATGATGAACGCCTGCACCATGATGGTTTCGGTGCCGGCCCCCACCACGTACGGGAAGAGCGCGAGCACCACCACGACCACCAAGGCGCCGAGCCCGGTCCAGGCCACATTCCTGCGTGACCGTGTCACGCGGTATTTTTCCGCCGAACGGGCCGTGGTCTCAGCAACCGCGGTCATGACCCGCCACCCTCGCTCATGCCTGCCCCCTCCGCGCGATGAGCCCTTGCGGGCGCAGGACCAGCACGACCAGGAACACGATGTACCCGGCCAGGAACTCGTCNNGTGTCGGTGCCGGTGGTCGGCGCGAACTGGGAGTACATGCCGTACGCGATGCCGGCCAGCGCCGCGGTGCCGAACGCGATGGCCGCCGCGATGCCGAACACGTGCCGGTAGTCGATCCCGGACAGCTGGGCCGCCTCCTGATCATCGGCCACCGCCCGGATCAGCCGCCCGTACCTGGACCTGGACAGGAAGTACTGCAGGCCGAGCAGGACCACCACGGCTACCGCGAAGATCAGCAGCAGCAGGTAGGCGATCGTGATCTGCGNNGTGGTCAAGATGCTGCGGTTGAGCGCGGCCTGGATCACGGTCCGCTGCAGCACGTAGCCCAGCACCGCCATCAGCGGCACCACGATCACGAAGGACCACAGCACCGGGATGTGGGTGACCGCGATCACGCCGAGCGCGATGTAGCCGCCGATGACCGCCAGGTCGCCGTGCGCCAGGTTGATCACCTTCATGACCCCGAACATCAGCGACAGCCCGCAGGCGAACAGCGCGTACAGCCCGCCGATCAAGATCCCCTGGATGACGTCGTTGACCCAGACCATTACGCTTCCTCGCTCCCTACCGGCCCAGGGGGGACGACCTCCCCCGAACCCCCGCCGTACACGGGGGAGCTGGCCGGCGCCGACCTCAGGCCGAAGTAGGCGGCCTCCACCTCTTCCGGCGTGACCTCGGACGGCTTGCCCTCCAAGGTGGTCCGTCCCTCGAGCAGGCACTGCAGGTGCGAGGCCACCCGCAGCGCCTGGCTCACGTCCTGCTCGACCAGCAGCACGGTCAGCCCGGTGGCCAGGATCTGCGGGAGCGTGGCGTAGATGCGCTGGAGCACGACCGGGGCCAGGCCGAGCGACAACTCGTCGAGCAGCAGCACCCGCGGGTTGGCCACCAGCGCCCGGCCGATGGCCACCGACTGCTGCTCGCCGCCCGACAGTTGCGCGGCGCGCTGGGTGCGGCGGTCCTTCATCCACGCGAACAGCTCGTAGACCTGCTCGATCGTCCACGGACCCGGCCGCGCGTAGGTGGCGCCGACCTGAAG
>PLIQ01000224.1 GCA_003140115.1 Actinomycetota bacterium
ACAGCATGGGCGGGACGCCGCTGATCGAGCTGTATGTCGTCTAAAACGACCTGTACCACTTCCTGGCCGACCGCGGCATCGAGATCAGCCGTAACCTCATCGGCCCCTACATCACCTCGCTGGAGATGCAGGGCGCCTCGATCACGCTGCTGAAACTCGATGACGAGCTGACCGCGCTCTGGGACGCTCCGGTCAACACGGTTGGCCTGCGGTGGGGAGCCTGAGTGCCGGTTTCCTACGGTCAGGTTTCCGACTGGATCAGGGCGTTCGCCGCGGTGGTCGCGGAGAACAAGGAATACCTGACCGAACTGGACTCGGCCATCGGTGACGCGGATCACGGGATCAACATGAACCGCGGCATGGCGGCCGTGGTCGGGAAGCTGGACGAAGGTGAGGCGGCCGATATTGGCGCCTTGCTGAGGACCGTCGGCATGACCCTGGTCTCCAAGGTCGGCGGTGCGAGTGGCCCGCTGTACGGCACCTTGTTCCTCGAGATGGGCAAGTCGGCCGCGGGCCAGTCGGAGCTGTCGGACGAGGGCTGGGCGGACGCCCTGGCCGCTGGAGTGGCCGGCGTGCAACGGCGGGGCAAGGCGGAGCTCGGTGACAAGACCATGGTCGATGTCCTGGTGCCCGCGGTGGAGACGGTCAGGGCCGCGCTGGCCGGCGGTGCCCCGCTGGACGAGGCGCTGCGCCGGTCGGCGGAGGCCGCGCAGGCGGCCATGACCGCGACCATCCCGCTGGTGGCCCGCAAGGGACGGGCCAGCTACCTGGGTGAGCGGAGCGCGAATCATCAAGACCCTGGGTCGACGTCGTCCTGGCTGCTCTTGCGGACAGCAGCGGAGACGTTCACGGCCAAGGACGGCTAGTAGCTCTTAGCGATTTTACGAAGGAGAGAACAAATGGCTGATTACGTAGGAGCGCTCGACCAGGGCACGACCTCGACCCGGTTCATGATCTTCGACCACCGGGGCCAGGTCAAAGGGATTGACCAGAAGGAACACGAGCAGATCTTCCCGAAGCCAGGCTGGGTCGAGCACGACGCCAACGAGATCTGGACGCGCAGCCAGGAGGTGACGCAGGGAGCGCTGGACAAGGCGGGCCTGTCGCTGTCGGACCTGGCCGCGGTCGGCATCACCAACCAGCGCGAGACCACGTTGGTCTGGGACCGGAACACCGGCGAGCCGGTGTACAACGCGATCGTCTGGCAGGACACCCGGACCGACCAGATCTGCAACGAACTGGCGGCCGACGGCGGCCAGGACCGGTTCCGGGCGAAGGTCGGCCTGCCCATCGCCACCTACTTCTCCGGCCCGAAGGTCAAGTGGATCCTGGACAACGTCGAGGGAGCCCGGGCCCGGGCGGACGCCGGTGACCTGATCTTCGGCAACATCGACAGCTGGTGTATCTGGAACCTGACCGGCGGGACCAACGGCGGCATCCACATAACCGACGTGACGAACGCCAGTCGCACCATGCTGATGGACCTGTCCACGCTGGCCTGGGATGACGAGATCCTGGCCATCATGGGCATCCCGAAGAGCATGCTCCCGGAGATCCGGTCCTCCAGCCAGGTCTACGGCGAGGCGACCGGCGTCCTGGCCGGCATCCCGGTGGCCGGCGACCTCGGCGACCAGCAGGCCGCCCTGTTCGGCCAGACCTGCTTCTCCGCGGGCGAGGCCAAGAACACCTACGGCACGGGCAACTTCCTGCTGCTCAACACCGGCACCTCGCCCGTCCAGTCGAACAACGGCCTGATCACCGGGGTCGGCTACAAGATCGGCGACGCCCCGGCCTCCTACATGCTCGAGGGGTCGATCGCCATCACCGGGGCGCTGGTCCAGTGGCTCCGCGACAACCTGAAGATCATCTCCAGCGCCCCGGAGGTGGAGACGCTGGCCCGGACCGTCGAGGACAACGGCGGCGTGTTCTTCGTCCCGGCCTTCTCCGGGCTGTTCGCGCCGTACTGGCGCAGCGACGCGCGCGGCGTGATCGCCGGGCTCACCCGGTACGTCAACTCCGGCCATATCGCCCGCGCCGTGCTGGAGGCCACGGCCTGGCAGACCAAGGAAGTCGTCGATGCGATGGACGCCGACTCGGGCGTCGCCCTGACCGCCCTGAAGGTCGACGGCGGCATGACGGCGAACGATCTGCTCATGCAGTTCCAGGCGGACGTCCTGGACGTGCCGGTGATCCGGCCGGTGGTGGCGGAAACCACAGCCCTCGGGGCTGCCTACGCGGCGGGCCTGGCGGTAGGTTTCTGGGCAGAGATTGAGGATCTGCGGGCCAACTGGGGTATCGACAAGCAGTGGGAACCGCACATGGATCCCGCTACCCGAGACCGGGAGTATGCCCTGTGGAAGAAGGCCGTGACCCGGACGTTCGACTGGGTCGAGTAGGGGCTACGGTGCCAGCCGCCGCCGAGTGCGAGGTTCTCGTGATCGGCGGCGGTACCACCGGGGTCGGCGTGGCCAGGGACGCCGCGATGCGCGGCTTTTCCACCATCTTGGTGGAGCGCGGCGACCTGGCCACCGGCACCACCGGCCGGTTCCACGGCCTGCTGCACTCCGGTGGGCGGTACGCCGTGAAGGACCCGCAAGCGGCACGGGAATGTATCGGAGAGAACAAGATCCTGCGCCGCATCGCGGCCGACTGCATCGAGGACACCGGTGGCCTGTTCGTCACCACGCCTATCGACGACCCCGCTTACGCGGATCGCTTCATTACCGCGTGCCAGGACACCGGCATCCCGGCCGAGGAGATCGGTGTGGCGGAGGCGCTGCGCCGCGAACCCCGGGTCAACCCGAGGATCACCCGCGCGCTGGTCGTGCCGGACGCCACCATCGACGCGTGGAAGACCGTGTGGACCTGCGCCCGGTCAGCGACCGAGTACGGGGCCAAGATCCTGCCCTACCACGAGGTCACCGCCGTGACCAGGGACGGTGACCGGGTCACCGGCATCGTCGCGCGCGGTCGCGGCGGCGAGCAGGTGCAGATCCGGGCGCAAGTCACGGTCAACGCGGCCGGGGCCTGGGGCGGCCGCATCGCGGCCATGGCCGGCTGCCAGGTGAAGATCAGCCCGGGCAAGGGGATCATGGTGGCCGCCAACCACCGGCTGGTGCAGACCGTGGTGAACCGGTGCGACATGCCGGCCGACGGCGACATCCTGGTGCCGATCAGGACGGTCAGCGTCATCGGCACCACCGACATCACGGTCTCCGATCCCGACCACTGGGAGATCACCCGCGCCGAGATAGACCAGATGCTGCAGTCCGGCGAGAACCTCGTGCCCGGATTCGCCGCGTCCCGGATGCTGCGGGTCTGGGGCGGCGTCCGGCCGCTGTTCCAGGACGACGCGCCCGCCGAGACCAGGGACGTCACCCGCGCTCACGCCGTGCTCGATCACCGCAAGCGAGACGGCGTGGCCGGGTTCCTGACCATCACCGGCGGCAAGCTCTGCACCTTCCGGCTGATGGCGCAGGACGTCGTCGACGCGGTCTGCACCGTGCTCGGCACCACCCGGGCCAGCCGGACCGCGGACGAGCCGCTGCCCGACTCGCAGGATCAGCGCTTCTACCAGCTCGGCTCGCGGCTGGCCGAGCGCGAGCAAACCCTGCTAGATGAGCAGCTGATCTGCGAATGCGAGCTGGTCCGCCGGGGCCGGCTCGAGGACGAGATGGCTCGCCGGCCGGCGCCGAGCCTGGACGACCTGCGCCGGGCCCTGCGCCTGGGCATGGGACCATGCCAGGGCGGGTTCTGCATGTACCGGGCGGCCGGGATCTTGCACCAGCTCAAGCACCTGTCGGCGGCCGAGGCCGACCAGGCGCTGATGGCGTTCCTCGAAGAGCGCTGGAAAGGGGTGTACCCGCTGTTGCACGGAGACCAGCTGCGGCAGGCCTGGCTGGACGACTGGATCTTCCAGGGCGTGCTGGACGTGGAGCACCTTCCCCCGACCGCACCGGCCCCGCCGCAAGAAGCCGCGCCGCAAGAAGCAGGTCCGCAAGAAGCNNAAGAAGCAGGCCCGCGGGAGACGGCGACCGGACGGGCGACGTGAGCGAGCAACTCCACACGTCGCCGGTCGACGTCATCGTCCTCGGGGCCGGGATGGCCGGCCTGGTCGCCGCCGTCCGGCTGGCCGAGGCCGGGCTCCGCGTGACCACGGTGGCCAAGGGATACGGCTCGTTGCGGCTGTCCCCGGCCACCATCGACATCCTCGGCTACCGGCCCGACCCGGTGGACAGCCCGGCCCGCGCGCTGCCCGGCTTCGCGGCCGCGCACCCGGAGCACCCCTACGCGCAGATCAGCCCGGCCCTGCTGGCCGAGGCCGTGCAGTGGCTCAAGGAACACGTAGAGACCTACGCCTACGTCGGCGACCCCGACGCGAACATGCTGCTGTCCACGGCGATCGGCGTGCCCCGGCCGAGCGCGGTGGTCCCGGAGACCATGGCCGCCGGTGACCTGCGCAGCGCCGGGCCGCTGCTCATCGCCGGGATCGGCGTGCTCAAGGACTTCCACCCTTCGCTGGTGGCGGAGAACCTGGAGGCGGCCACGGCCGCCCGGGGCCGGGCGGTGCGGGCCAGGCCCGTGCTGCTGAACCCCCCCACTGACGGCGACGCCGACGTGGGCGCCCTGGCCCTGGCCCGGCGGTTCGAGGACGCGGCGTTCCGTGCCGCGGTGGTGGCCGAACTGCGCGCCGCCGTGACCGGCGAGGAGGCGATCGGGCTGCCGGCGGTGCTGGGGCTGGATCAGGCCCGATCGGTCTGGGCCGAGCTGCAGCAGGCCACCGGGCGGCCGGTGTTCGAGATACCCACCCCGGTCCCGCCGTCGGTGCCCGGCCTGCGGCTGGCCCGGGCGCTGCAGGACCGGCTGCGCCGGGTCGGCGGACGGTTCGTGCTCGGCGCCGAAGCCGCCGGACCCGAGCTCCGCAACTCCGAACTGGTCGGCGTGCGGATTCGCGCGGCCGCTCGGGTGACCCCCCGGACCTGCCGGTGGGTGGTGCTGGCCACCGGCGGCCTGTCCGCCGGCGGGATCGGTGTTGACGCAACGGGTGCGCTCAGCGAGCCGGCCCTCGGGCTGCCCGTGCACGGACCCAGCCCGGGCGAAACCGGCTTCCTGCCCGGCTACCTCGGTGACCACCCGATGGAGACGGCGGGCCTGCGGGTCGACAGCAGCCTGCGCCCGGTCGGGCCGGACGGCGAGCCGGTCTACCCGAACGTGTACGCGGCCGGCGCGGTGATCGGCGGAGCCAGACCGTGGCGGGAGAAGTCCGGGGATGGCATTAGCCTGTCCACCGGCTACCTGGCCGCCGAAGCGATCCTGAAGGAGGCCGGATGACGGCGGAGCACGAATTCGACTTCGACACCATCCGCGACTCGCTCGATCACTGCGTCAAGTGCACGATCTGCGAGTCGGCGTGCCCGGTCACGGCCGTCACCCCGCTGTTCCCGGGACCGAAGTACGTCGGCCCGCAGGCCGAGCGGTTCCGCGACGCCGGGCCGTCGGTCGACGCCTCCCTCGACTACTGCTCCTCCTGCGGCATCTGCACCCTGGCCTGCCCGCAGGGCGTCCACGTGGCCGAGATCAACTCCCGGGCCCGGGCCGTGATGAAGGCGCAGAAGGGCATGCCGCTGCGCGACCAGATACTCTCCCGGACCGACGTCCAGGGCCGGCTAGGTACCCCGGTCGCCCCGCTGGCCAACTTCGCGCTGTCCAACCGGCTCGGCCGGCTGCTCGTCGAGAAGGTCGCCGGCATCCACCGCAACGCCGCGACGCCCAAGTTCGCCGGCCATACCTTCCAGCGCTGGGCGCGCCGCCACGCCGCGCCAGCGACCGCGACGAAGCAGGTCGTGTACTTCCACGGCTGCAGCACGAACTACTTCGAGCCCGAGCTGGGCAAGATGACCGTCGCGGTGCTCGAACACAACGGCTTCCGGGTCGTCGTGCCGCCGCAGGGCTGCTGCGGCCTGCCGCTGCAGTCCAACGGGATCTTCGACGCCGGGCGCAGCTACGTCCGGCGGCTGGTGGGACACCTGGCCCCCTACGCCCAGCGGGGCGACGTGATCGTCGCCACGTCCACCAGCTGCGGCCTGATGCTCAAGCGCGAGGCCATCGAGATCCTCGGGGTGCAGGACGAGGACCTGCGGGCGGTCAGCACCCAGACCTTCGACATCTGCGAGTTCCTGTCCGATCTGTCCGCGGCCGGGGAGCTGAAGACCGACTTCCGGCCCGTTCCGCTCACCGTCACCTACCACGCGCCGTGCCAGCAGCAGGGGCACAACATCGGCAAGCCCGCGCTGGACCTGTTCGCCCTGATCCCCGAGCTCAAGGTCATCGAACTGGACCGGGCCTGCTGCGGCATCGCCGGCACCTACGGGCTCAAGCGGGAGAAGTACGACATCGCCATGAAGGTCGGCAGCGGGCTGTTCGGCGACATCCGGGCCGCCCAGCCCGACCTGGCCACCTGCGACAGCGAGACCTGCCGCTGGCAGATCGCCCATGGCACCGGCGCGACATCGGTCCATCCCGTGGAGGTCTTGTACCGCGCCTACGGGCTGGGGTGAGGTGGGGGCGCGATGGTCGGAATCGTGATCGTCTCGCACAGCGCCCGGCTCGCCGACGGTGTCGTCGAACTGGCCAGGGAAATGGCCGGGCCGGACGTCGCCATCGTCGCCGCGGGCGGCCTGGACCTGCCGGACCGGCCGCTGGGCACCGACGCGGCGCTCATCGAGCGGGCCATCGACGAGGCCTGGGCCGACGACGGAGTGCTCGTGCTCATGGATCTCGGCAGCGCGGTGATGTCCGCCGAGATGGCGGCGGAGATGCTGCCGGACGAGCGGCGGTCCCGGGTGCTGCTGTGCGAGGCGCCGCTGGTCGAAGGAGCGGTCGCCGCCGCCGTCGCGGCCCGGCTCGGCGATCCGCTGGA
>PLIQ01000257.1:0-14644 GCA_003140115.1 Actinomycetota bacterium
TTCAGCGGCGGGCGCCTCAGCGATGACGCTGTCGCGGTGGTGATGAAAGTTCCTGCCGTGAGAACTCCGGGCGGCTGAAGGTGGCGTTGTTATGCGGCTGGGCGTTCTGCGCCGCCGCGAAGAGATGCGGCAAGGCCGGGGTCGGCGATGTCCGGAGCCTGGCGGCTGTATGCCGGTACCGGCAGGGGAATGGGGACGGCTCCTATCCGGCGGGCCGGTTCGGCGGGCGCGGAGCCTGCCAGCGGAGCAGGCCAGGCATCCGCCGAGGAGTTCCTGCTTGGGACCTCGTCGGCTGCGCTCTGAGTCTTGTGCTGGGGGTGGCTGTCGGCATAGAACATCACGGCTAGCCAGCCCACAAGAAGGGGGATGGTTACGATCGGCATCAGGATGAAGAGGAGAGCTGAGCCGTCCATGACGGCACGTCCTTCCGGAACTCGGCGTCCGTCTTTCCCGGGGAGCCCGTCAGGCCCTGCTGAATCGACAACCCCGGCGGACGGGAGGACGGTAGATCTGTCAGCTTGTCCGGTTCTGTCGTGGGACGGTAGCCCGGAACCCACTGACGGACCATAAGCGGAGCTGAACCATACGACCGAGGTCAGTCAGATGAGCAGATTACCGCCTCCGGGAATACAGCTAGTACCCATCATACCGGCATCGTGGCTTGACTGCTGCTGTGGAAGACATATCCTGCCGTCAGGCAGCAGCACGCCTGCCCGCTTCCGAGCTGTTTGGCCCGCGCCAGAGCGGCAACGAGGACAAGGGGCCATGCCTCGCGTGTACCGGCTTAGTTCATGATCTGACGGGCGGGCTGGCGCGGGCGGCACTGCCGGAAGAAGCGATCATGACGCGGGACAAGGCTGTGAAGAAGGCGGCCCGTGACCGAGCGGCTGGAACGGGCGAACGGTACACCAGGGCGCGGCGAGCGGTCGAGGCCGGCTACGAGGCTCAGCGGATCCCGCAGACCCAGGTTGCGGGCAGCTCACAGGATTCCGCCCCCGAGGACCAGGCACGATGGTGGCGAGCATACGTTCTGGCCCAGAACGACCGCATCGACGAACTTCGCCAGCATGCTGAGGCGGGAGACGACCACGCGCAGCGTCAGCTGGCCAGCTTCCTGTCCGACCGGCGACAGATCGACGAGGCCATTACGGTGATCCGCCCCCTCGCCGACGCTGGTGACGACATCGCTCAGCTCTGGCTGGCTCGCTGGCTGGCCGAGCGCGACGATGTGGACGAGCTTCGGCGGCGTGCCGGGACAGGGGACTCTCATGCTCTGTATCACCTGGCCGGGTGGCTGGCCGATCAGGGCCGCCTAGACGAACTGCGCGAGCTCCTGACTGATCATCGGGAACTGCTCGCATCGAGCTGGGAGCCCACTTACGGCCAGCATCAAATGGACGTGCTGCGCCTGAAGGCGGATCTCGGAGACGACCACGCCCGGCAAATCCTGCTCCGCTGGCTGGCCAGGTTGCGGTGACGGAGGCGGTCAGCCACGTGCTCAGACCAGACGCTGATGGACGTAGCACCATCTCCAGTGCGAACCCGCCTCCAAGCCGCGGGCGAGTGGGTGGTCGGTCTCCTCGTAGTGCGCCCTGGCGTGCCGGTTCGGTGAGTCATCAGAACACGCCACCCAGCCGCAGCTCAGGCAGACCAGGAGCGCCACCGGGTGACCCGGGCCGGTCCGGCAGTTCCGGCACTCATCGGACTGGGGCGTGACCGGCGCGAGCCCGTTAAGGTGCTCACAGCGCGGCGCCGACCCGTTCAGGCTCATCGCGGACACGCCCGGGGCCATGCTCTGGCCGGGAATCATGGCAAGCCCCCTCACCGGATCGGAACACCGGGCCTGGCCCGGTACATCATTTCTTGAGTCAACCCCAAACGGCACCGCGGCGGAAACAACCAATCCGAGCACGGCCCATCACCAGAAACGATCACCTGCCGGTGACCCCCGGAACAGACGGCCACGGGCATTCCGGCGACTCGGGTACGGAAGTAGGCTTGTTGGCAGAGTCTCGTATCTCAGGCTATGCCCGGCCTCCGGTGACTCGGTTCTAGGCGGGAGACGAAATGAACCAGACACGAGCCTGGCGGCGGGCATGGAGCTACGTCAGCTTCGCTATTTCGTAACCCTGGCCGAGGAACTCCACTTCGGCCGCGCAGCCGCCCGGGAGCACATCGTCCAGTCGGCGCTGAGCCAGCAGGTCCAGCGGCTTGAGCGTGAGCTGGGGGTACGCCTCCTGGAACGCAGCACCCACCATGTCGGGCTGACCGCTGCCGGGGTGGTGTTCCTAGCCGAGGCGCGGCAGATCCTGGCTCAGGTGGACAGGGCCGCCGCGGTCGTTCGCAGTGCGGCCGGCGCGGCTGCAGCCCTCCGGGTCGGCATCATCGATTCCAGCTACGACTCGATGCCGCAGATCTTGCACGAGGTTCAGGCCCGCCACCCCGGCCTGGTCATCCATCAGGTCGAGGTCGGCGTGCCCGAGCAGTACCAGCAGCTCATCGAAGGCCGCCTGGACGTGGGAATCGGCCGGGCCGCGCTCGCCCCGCCGCAGGTGGCCTCGCTGCTGTTCCGTCAGGATCCGCTGGGGGTCCTGGTCCCGCGCGATCACCGGTTCGCCGGACTGGACGCCATCCCCGTCACCGTCCTGGCCGAAGAGCCGCTGCTGCTCGCCGAAGAAGTGCGGGCTCCGGAGTTCAACCAGTTCACCGTCGAGATGTGCCGGGCAGCCGGGTTCACTCCCGCGGTTTACGCAGGGACCGTGGAGAGCATTCGCGCCGCCGCCGATCTGGTCGCCCAGGGACGCTGCCTGTACTGCGTGCCCTCCTCCTGCATCGCCGCGCTGCCCGGAACCATCTGGCGGCCGCTCACCGAACCGGCCTCCTATTACCCGTGGTCGGTGCTGTGGCGCGCCACCGAGGTCTCCGACCACGTCCGCGCCGTCGTCAGCTGCGCGCGGACCATGTCCCGCCGGCTGGGCTGGCTGGCGACCGCCAGCC
This sequence comes from Actinomycetota bacterium, assembly GCA_003140115.1. Next base: position 2,998 of record PLIQ01000257.1, read on the forward strand.
AGACAGCGGACTGAACGGCCGGCAGGCGGTAGTGACCGCCCGGCCCCGGCGCAGCTCCTGGACCCGGCGCCGCGTGGTGATCGGCCTGGATGATGATGCTTGCGGTTTCCGCCTGTTTCCCCGGCGCGGCGGGTGGGCTTAGCTGAGTAGTGACAAGCACGATCGCATGGATCGTTTTCGGGCATAGCGCCCGCCTGCTCGCCAATCTGAGCGCCGCGTCCATCAGGGACCAGCCACCGCGATGAGGCACGAGGGGCAAACTACGATGCAATTCCAGCCCACGGCAGATGACTATGACGGGACGGCGGCATTCCCTGACCGCGGCCGGCCGCCTGGCACGGTCCAGGCCCGGGTTCAGGTCGGGGTGACGGCCGCGTTCGTGGTCGTGCCGTTGGCCGGGCTGGGCGTGGCGGTGGGCTCCACCAAGGTGCGCTGGCCGACCACGGCCCGCCTCGACAGCCGCCGCCGAGGCTCCGGCCAGGACCAGCAGTGGCCTGCCGTGCAGCCTGTGGGGGCCTCGACGGGGCGGCCAGAGGTACCGGCCAGCCGCCGGTCGCCGCTGCCCGTCGGCAGCGATCGGATCCGATGACGACCATCGCCGGACCGCCAGCCGCCGCCATTACGCCCCAGGGGCTGCCCACCGCCCCAGAGGGCCCCAGCCGCGTTGCCATGCAGGGGACAGAGACCGCCCGGCCACGGCGGCGATCCGTCCGGGAGACCTTCCGCACTGCGGGGTCGATCGTCCTCATCGCGGCCATATTCGGGTTCGCGGTCCCGCATTTCGCGTCCTACGGCAGCGTGTGGGCCAGTATGGGCGCGATGACGTGGGCCGAGGTACTGCTGGTCGCCGCGGCCGCCGCAGCCAGCATGATCTCTACCTGGATCATGATCTGCTCGGTGCTGCCAGCGATACGGTTGCGCGAAGCGGCCGTGGTCAACCTCGGGTCCAACGCCGTGGCGAACACCCTGCCCGCCGGNNATCCTGGCGACGGCCAGTCGGCCCGGGGCCGGCCTGATCGCCGCCGCCGCCGTCGGCCTGGCCTTGCTCGCCGCCATGGCCGTCGGGCTCGGCCTGCTCATGCGCAGCGAGTCGTTCGCGGTCCGCGCGGGCCGCGCGCTGCAGGTCGCGCTCGTGACGGCCTGCCGAGTAGCACGCCGGCCAGCATCCTTCGACATCCCTGGATCGCTGCTCGGCTTCCGCGACCGGGCCGGCGCCCTGATCGCCTCGCGCGGCTGGCGGATCACCGTCGCCACGGCGGCGAGCAACCTCACCTTGTGGCTCGTCCTGCTGGCGTGCCTGCGCGGCGTCGGCCTCTCTCAGGCCCAGGTGCCCTGGCAGACCTCCCTGGCGGCGTTCGCGTTCGTCCGGCTGCTGACGGTGCTGCCCATCACCCCCGGCGGTCTGGGCATCACCGAACTCGGGCTGATCGCCACGCTGGCCGCCGGCCACCGAGATGGTGTGCAGGTGACGGCCGCCGTGCTGCTGTACCGGGCCGTCACGTACCTGCCCCCTATCCCTCTCGGCGCGATCGCGTGCCTCACCTGGCGTTGCGCACCCGGCCTCATCCACGCCAAGCCGGTCCCCAGGCAGGAATCGCGCCAGGTTTCCGGGCCCGCACCGCAAGCGCCGTAGCGAATCACACCAGCGACTCGAGCGTCGCCCGCGCCCCGCGCTGGTGCAGCGAGGCCAGCGCGGACTGGTACGCGAAGACGAAGGGCTTCTGATCGACCAGGTCCCCGAACACGTCCCGGTTGGCGATGAACGCGTCGGGGTCCTCGTGCTGACGGCGGGCAAGCTGCATGAGAGTATCCCGAAGCCGGTCCACCACTTCGATCGGCTGGCCGGCCTCGTCGACCCCCTCTGCGTAGCGGGCCCAGCTCGCCACCACGGCCGCCGAACGCCTGATCTCACCGCCGTTCGCGAGCTGCTCGCGAACCACCGGCAGCAGCCATTTCGGGATCCGGTCCGAGCTTTCCGCGCAGAGCCGGGCGATGGTGTCGCGAACCTGCGGATTGGAAAAGCGTTCGAGCAGCGTGTACTTGTACCCTCGCAGGTCTACCCCGGGTACCGGGGCCAGGGTCGGCGTGGCTTCGAAGTCCATGTAACCGAGCAGGAACGCCTGGAACAGGGGATCCTGGGCGGCCTCGTGGACCAGCCGGTAGCCGGCCAGGTAGCCGAAGTAGGCCATGGCCTGGTGGCTGCCGTTGAGCAGCCGCAGCTTCATCAGCTCATACGGTTCGACCTGATCGACGACCTGCACTCCGACCTGCTCGTACGGCGGTCGCCCGGCGGTGAAGGCGTCCTCGAGCACCCACTGCGTGTAGGGCTCGCAGACGACCGGCCACCGGTCGTCGATACCGAACCGCTCCCTGACCTCGGCCCGGTCGGCATCCGTGGTGACCGGGGTAATGCGGTCGACCATCGAATTGGGAAAGGACGCCTCGCGCTCAACCCAAGCTCCTAGTTCCGGGTCCCGCAGCCGGGCGAAGGCGGTGAACACCCGCTTGCTGCGGTAGCCATTGTCCTGCAGGTTGTCGCAGGACATGATCGTGAACGGTCCCAGGCCGCGCGTCCAGCGGCGCCGCAGCGCCTCCGTGATCAGCCCGAACGTGGTCCGCGGCGCCGCGCCGGGCTCGAGGTCGTGCACCACGTCCGGGTTCGTCACGTCGAACTCGCCGGTGAGGTCGCTGACGTTGTACCCGCCCTCGGTGATCGTCAGCGACACGATCCGGGTCGATTCCGCGGCCATCTTCTCGATGACCGCCTCGGGGTCGTCCGGCGCGTACAGGTACTCCACGATCGACCCGATCACCCGCGGTTCGTACGTGCCGTCGCTGTGCTTGAGCACCAGCGTGTACAGGCCGTCCTGGGCGTCCAGCACCTGCTTCATCCGACGGTCGGCCGGCATCACCCCGACGCCGCAGATGCCCCAGTCCAGCGCCGCACCCTGGTTCATCAGCCGGTCGTGGTACATCGCCTGGTGCGCCCGGTGGAAACCGCCCACGCCGACGTGCACCACGCCCGGCGTGACGAGGCTGCGGTCATAGGAAGGCACCGGCAGCTGACCGCGCCAGCGCGCCAGCGTCACCGCGTTGAGCGGCTGCGGTTCAGCCGACAAGCCGGGCTCCGGTCACCGGGTGGAACGCGAACACGTCGTCGGGCGCGACGTGGAAGGTGACAGGCTGTCCCGGCGCCGGAGGTTTGCGTCCCTCGGTCCGCGCGACGACCTGGTTCCCGCTGTCGGCCAGGCGCACGTGCAGCAGGGCGTCGGCCCCGAGCTCTTCGACTAGCATCACCTCGCCCTTGATCTCCCCGGTGGCGTCGGCCAGATGCAGGTGCTCGGGCCGGATGCCGAGCACGAGCTCGCGCAGGCCTGCCTGGCTGGCCGCGGTCCGCACCGCCGTCGGTAGCGGGATGATCGTCCCGCCGAGCCGGGCACCGTCCTCGGTGAGCGGAACGGTCTGCAGGTTCATCGCGGGCGAGCCGATGAACCCGGCCACGAACTGGTTGACCGGGTTGTCGTACAGCTGGCGCGGGGTGTCGCACTGCTGCAGCTTCCCGCCGGCCAGCACCGCCACCCGGTTTCCCATGGTCATGGCTTCGACCTGGTCGTGGGTGACGTAGACGGTCGTGATCCCCAGGCGACGCTGCAACTCGGCGATCTGGCTGCGGGTCTGCACCCGCAGCTTGGCGTCCAGATTGGACAGCGGCTCGTCCATCAAGAAGACCTGCGGCTCGCGCACGATGGCCCGGCCCATCGCCACCCGCTGCCGCTGTCCGCCCGACAGGGCCTTGGGCTTGCGGCTGAGCAGTTGCTCGTCCAGGTCCAGCAGCCGGGCCGCCTCCTGGACCCGCCGGGCCCGCTCGTCCTTGGGGACATGCCGCATCTTCAGCGCGAAGCCCATGTTCTCCGCGACGGTCTTATTCGGGTACAGGGCGTAGTTCTGGAACACCATCGCGATGTCCCGGTCCTTGGGGTGCACCCAGGTGACGTCTTTATCGCCGATCTCGACCCGCCCGCCGTCCAGCGGTTCCAGCCCGGCCAGCATCCGCAGCGCGGTCGTCTTCCCCGATCCGGACGGACCGACCAGGACCATGAACTCACCGTCCTTGATGTCCAGGTCCAGTGCGTCCACCGCGGGCGGCGCATCCTTGGCGTAGACCCGGGTCGCCTGCACGTACTTCACATCAGCCATCGGGCACCTCCACTCGCGAATGACAAGACCGGCTTCACTTGATCGCTCCCATCGACAGGCCGCGGACCAGGGACCGCTGGGCGATCCAGCCCACGATGATCACGGGCACCGAGGCCACCGTGGCCGCCGCGGACAGGTGCGCGATGTACAGCCCCTCCTGAGGGACGGAGCTGATCAGGAACATCGGCAAGGTCGCGGCGTTCACCGTGGTCAGGTTCAGCGCCAGGAACAGCTCGTTCCAGGCGAAGATCACGCAGATCAGCGCGGTCGACACGAGTCCGGGCGAGATGACGGGCATGATCACCTCGCCCATTTGCCGGAGTCGTCCCGCGCCGTCCAGTTCGGCGGCCTCGAGCATCTCGCCGGGCACCTCGAGCATGAACGAGCGGATCAGCCAGATGGCCAGCGGCAGGTTCATCGCGGTGTACAAGATGATCAGCAGCCAGATGCTGTCCAGCAGGTGGGTCTTGAGGGCGATGACGTACAGCGGGCCGATCGCGGCCACGATGGGCAGCATCTTGGTCGAGATGAAGAAGAAAAGCCCGTCCCGCCACCGCTTGACCGGGTGAATCGCCAGCGCGTACGCGGCCGGGACGGCCAGCACGAGAACCAACGCGGTGGAGACGACGGTGGCGATCACCGAGTGGGTCACAAACGGGCCCCAACCCGCGAAGACCAGGCGGAACTCGGCCAGCGTGGGACTGAAGGTAAACTTGGGCGGCCAGGTCTCGGCCGCGGACTCGGGCTTGAACGCGGTGATCACCATCCACAGCACGGGCAGGAAGAACGCGATCCCTGCCACCCACGCGACAATGCCCCAGCCGATATGCCCCGACATTTCCCGGAACCGCTGGGCTCTCGGCGGGCGGGTCCGCGCGTGTACTGCCGTCATGACCCTGCTCCCTCGAACTGGAACACCCGTGCGAACATGCGTAGCGCGAAGGTGGCCACGATGATGGTCAAGACGACGGTGACCACCCCGGTCGCGGCCGCCCCGCCCACGTCAAAGGCGTTGTTGACCTCCTCGTAGAGATAGAACGGCAGGTTGGTGGTGGCCGTCCCGGGACCGCCGTTGGTCATCAGCCGGACCGCGTCGAACACGTTGACCAGGTAGATCGAGCCGAGCAGGATGCCGAGCTCGATGTACGGCCGCAGGAACGGGAACGTAAGCTCGCGGAACGTGGCCAGCGTCCCGGCGCCGTCGACCTTGGCCGCCTCCAGCACATCCGCCGGCTGGCCCTGCAGCCCGGCCAGCACGATGAGCGTCATGAACGGGGTCCACTGCCAGATCAGGACCACGATCACCGAGCCCAGCGCGTGGGTGGACAGCCAGGCCACGTGGTGCACGCCGAACGGCTCCAGCAGGTAGTTCAGCAGCCCGAAGTTCGGGTCCAGCATGGGGCCCGCCCAGACCAGCGCCGCCGCCGCGGGCATGACCAGGAACGGGGTGATAATCAGGGTCCGCACGACGCTGCGGCCGATGAACTTACGGTCCAGCAGCAGCGCGAAGGCCACGCCCAAGATCATGGCCACCAGCACCGCGACCACCGTCATGACCACCGAGCGCCACAACGCGCCTCGGAACGCCGGGTTGGTAAACACCTGCGAGTAGTTGCTCACCCCGGTCCAGTGCGCGCCGCCGGGGACGTCGAAGAAGTAGTTCTGGAAGCTGTACCACAGCGTGACCAGGAACGGGACCTGGGTCACCACGATCGTGTAGATGAGCGCCGGCAGCAGCGGCAGGCGCCGCTGCCAGGCCTCCCGGCGGCTCGCCCCGCGTGGCCGGACTTCGGCCATCGCGGGCGGCGCCGCGCCCGTCTCGACTACTGCCACTGGCCACCACTCCTTACGATGCACGCCTGGATGGAACCCCGGTGAGCCGGGCCGCCCCGAGAGGCCCGGCTCACCGGAAGTGCCTAGCCGGCGGACAGCTCCGCCGGGGTGTACTGCGAGGCGTCGGATTGGGACGCCTGCAGCGCCTGGCTCACCGATTCTGTGCCGGCGATCGCCCCCGCGATCTGCTGGCCGACCTGCACTCCCAGGCTTTCGAACTGAGGGATGTCGACGTACTGGATGCCGATATACGGCACCGGGTTCACCGTCGGGTGATCGGGGTCGGTGCCGTCGATCGAGGCGATCGTGATCGGCGCGAACGCCTTGGCCGCGGCCAGGTAGGACGGGTTGGAATACAGCGAGGTTCGGGTGCCAGGCGGCACCGCGGCCCAGCCGTACTTGGACGCGACCAGGGAGTCATATTGCTTGGAAGTGGCCCAAGACACGAACTTCCACGCCGCGCCGGCGTTGGGCGTGCCCTGCGGGATGCCCAGCGACCAGGTCCACAGCCACCCCGAGGATTGCGTCTTGTCCACCGGCGCGAACGCGTACCCCGTGTTGGCGGCGATCTGCGGGTAGGTGGTGGCGATCGAGGTCGCCGCGACCGTCGCGTCGTACCACATCGCGCACTTGCCCTGCCCGTACAGGGTCAGGAGCTGGTTGAAGCTGTCTGAGGACGCACCGGGCTCGCCGTACTGGCGGACCAGGTTGACGTAGAAGTTCGTCGCGGCCTCGAACGCGGGGGAGGTCAGCTGCGGCTTCCAGTTCATGTTGAACCATTCCCCGCCGAAGGTGTTGACCACCGTGTCCAGGGCGGCCATGTTGTCGCCCCACCCGGCCAGGCCGCGCAGGCAGATCCCGGACTGCTTGCCGGCCACGTTGAGCTTGGCCGCAAAGGACTGCACCTGCGCCCAGGTCGGGTGCTGCGGCATGGTGAGCCCGGCCGCCTTAAACAGGTCGGTGCGGTAGTACAGCATCGAGGACTCGCCGTAGAACGGCACCGCGTACAGGTCGTTTTTGTAGGACAGGGCCTTGGCGATCGAGGGCAGCAGGTCCGAGGCGTCATAGCTCGGGTCGCTGTTGATGTAGGTGCTGGTCAGGTCGGTCAGCCAGCCGTTCTTGGCGAACAGCGGCGTCTCGTACGGGCCGATCATGATCACGTTGAAGGCGTTGGAATGCGTGGACACGTCCTTCTCGATCGCGGCCCGCAGGTCACCTTCGGTATAGGTGGCGAACTTGACCGTGATCCCCGGGTTCTGCTTCTCGAACACCGACTGGGTCAGCGGGATCATCTGCCCGGTGATCAGCGGGTTGGACACCACCGCCACCGTCACCGTGCCCGAATTGCTGCTGCTGGCGCTGCCGCCGCTGGAGCCGCTGCTCGAACAGGCAGCCAGCGCCACCAGCGCGGCCACCGAGCCCACGGCCCCGAGCGTGCGGAGCCTGAACGGGGGAGAACTCATGAATCAACCTCCACGGACGGTGAGGACCTTCTGGCAGGAGGGACGGGGGAGACGAGCAAATGCCGGAGGGACCCTGCGTATGCTCGTTTGAGCGGATTCCGCTCATATGAACCATGACCTCACAGTGAGCCCGCCGCTAGGCAAAGTCAAGAAAAGCTGCAAATATGAGATCTGGATGCTCAGATGAGCGGCCAGACGAGTAATGGAGGGGCCATGGCCGGCTTGTCGGCTGACCGCCCGTCCGAGGTTGTCCTGGCCGCCCGGGTCGCGCGGCAGTACTACCTCGAGGGTGTTTCCAAGGTGGACATCGCGGACCGGCTGGGCATCAGCCGGTTCCGCGTCGCCCGGTTGCTCGAGGGTGCCCGGGACTCGGGCATGGTCCGCATCGAGATCGGGCTGCCCGGCGGCACCCTGGACGCGGCCTTGTCGGCGGAGCTGTGCTCAGCCTTCGGGCTCAGGCACGCGTTCGTGTTCAACTTCCCCGACGACGAGCAGGCGCTGCTCCGGCACCGCCTGGGCGAGGCGTCCGGCCAGGCGCTGATGGACCTCATCACGCCCGGCGACGTCCTCGGCATGTCCTGGTCGCGCACGCTGAGCGGGCTCGCCGCCGCGCTGACCCAGATCCCGCCGTGCCCGATCGTGCAGCTGACCGGAGCGGTGCCGCCGCCCGACGGCCGGGACCTGCTCGACCTGGTCCGCAGCGTGGCCCGGGTCGGCGGCGGCCCGGCCCACGTCTTCTACGCGCCGATGATCCTGGACGACGCGCAGACGGCCGCGGCGATCCGTCGCCAGGGAGACATCGCCGAGGCCTTCGCCCTGGTCCCCTCGGTAACGATCGCCGTGGTCGCGATCGGCGCCTGGGCGCCCGGGCTCTCCACCATCTACGACGCCATCACCCCGGCCGAACGCGACGCCCTGGCCGCCCTGGGGGTGTGCGCCGAGCTGGCCGGGGTGTTCATCGGCCAGGACGGCAGGCCGGTGGCCACGCCGCTGGACAGCCGGATGATCGTCACGTCTGGTGCCGCGCTCGAGCGGATCCCGTTCGTGCTGTCTGTCGCCTGGGGTGTGGCCAAGAGCACTGCGGTCTCCGCCGCGATCCGAGGAGGGCTTGTCCATGGCCTGGTCACCCACACGAGTCTCGCCCGAGCTCTGCTCAGTGCTAGCCCGTCACCCCGGGGGCCTTAGCCCGCGGCCGCTGCCCGGCGGCACCGCCAATCGCGGTCTGGTCGTCCGGGTCGGTGACACCGTGCGCCGCCCGACCGCGCCCTGCTGGCTCGCGACCCACGCCCTGCTCGCCCACCTGGCCAAGGTCGGCTTCGACGGCGCCCCCCGGGTGCTGGCGGCCGATGCCACCATCGAGACCCTGACCTACATCGACGGGCAGGCCGCCGTCCCGCCCCTGGCTGAGGACACGCTCACCGACGCCGCCCTGGTCAGCGTGGCCGACCTGCTGCGCCGTTACCACCTCGCCGCCGCCTCCTTCGACCCGGCCGGCTACTCCTGGCCGCGGCCGATCCCGGCGAGATTCCGGACCGGCCTGGTCAGCCACAACGACGCCCACCCCGCCAATCTGGTCTTCCGCGACGGCCGGGCCGTGGCCCTGATCGACTTCGACTGGGCCGGGCCGGGCAGTGCCATCTGGGACTTCGCCGCGGCCGCGCGCTACTGGGCGCCGCTGCTGGACGAGGCGGACATCACCGACAGCCGCCAGGGCCGCGCGCTGGAGCGGTTCCGGATCCTCCTGGACGCCAGCGGGCTGCGCCGCGCCGATCGCCGTCGGGTGGCCGAAGCCATCGTGGCCAACCACGACTGGACCTACGCGATCGTGACCGAAGCCGCCGCCGCGGGCCACCGGGGCTTCGCCGACCACTGGCGTACGGTGGGCGAGTCGGCCTCCCGGGCCCGCCGCTGGGCCCAGCGCCACCAGCGTGACCTGCTGGCCGCGGCGCGCTGACCAGCGTCCTAATCCGCGCGGAGCAGGACGCCGCGGATGAAGGCGGCCTGCCCCGCGTGTTGCAGGCCATCGGAGATCACGCTGATCAGCCGGACGCCAAGGGTCACCGGCGGGTCCCACCGCTCATCCACCACCCGCGGCAGGTCCGCGTCGGTGACCCCGGACACCAGGGCGACCGTCTGCGCGTGCACCGCGTCGTGGTAGGCCGTGAGCAGGTTCGCCGACGAGATCCGGACCAGGGCCACCTCCGCGGAGCTGTGCCCGTAGCCGATCGCGCCCGGCTCGAACGGCAGCCCGAACCGGTCGATGAAAGCGGGCCACACCTGCTCCACCCCGAACGCGCCGGCCACGTGATCGTCCTGCACCCGGGCCAGGTGCCAGCACAGCCACCCGATCGAGTTCGCATCCTCGTCCAGCCGGACGGCCAGCTGCGCCGCGGACAGCCCGTCGACCGCCTCGTGCACGACCTCCTGCACTCGTCCGAAACCATCCGTCAAAAGCTCCGCACTGGTCACAACCGTGCACCCCTTTCAAATTCAAAAACAGAATTTATCCGAACGGCCATCCTGCTTCACTCCGGGCCACCCCCTTTCGCCGCCCGGCCCCCCGAACGCCTCTGGTGACACGCCGCGCCTACCTGCCCCGGACCGCGCGTGGTCGCCGCAAGCGCTCACGCGAGGTACCGTTCCGACCGTGTCAGCAGGCGGCCCGGACCCAGCGGACGTTCCCTCGGTGACCGAACTGCTCGCCGCGGCGGTGGCGGGCATCGGCGGTGCGGAACGGCCCGGCCAGGTCGCCATGGCCGAGGCGGTGCAGCACGCCATCGAGACCGGCGAGCACCTGGCCGTCCAGGCCGGGACCGGCACCGGCAAGTCGCTGGCCTACTTGGTCCCCGCCATCCGGCACGCGGTGACCTCCCGCAGCACCGTGGTGGTGGCCACGGCCACCATCGCGCTGCAGAGTCAGCTGATCGACCGCGACCTGCCGCGCCTGGTCACCGCCGTGGCGCCGCTGCTCGGCCAGGAGCCGGCGTTCGCCATCTTGAAGGGCCGGCGCAACTACCTGTGCCTGCACCGCCAGCGCGGCGGCCCCTCGGATGACCCGCAGGACGCGCTCTTCGAACCCGTGGACACTGGCCCCGCTTCGCCGCTGGGCCGGCAGGTCAAGCGACTGCACGAGTGGGCCGAGGAAACCACGACCGGGGACCGGGACGAACTGGTCCCCGGCGTGCCGGACGCAGCCTGGCGCCAGGTCTCGGTCAGCGCGCAGGAGTGCATCGGCGCCCAGCGCTGCCCGTTCGGCTCGCGGTGCTTCGCCGAGAAGGCCAAAGAAACGGCGGCCAAGGCACACGTGGTCGTCACCAACCACGCGCTGATGGCCATCGACGCGACCTCGGACATGGAGGTGCTGCCCGGACACGACGTAGTGATCATCGACGAAGCCCACGACCTGGTGGACCGGGTCACCTCAGCCACGACGGGCGAGCTGTCGGGCGCCGCGGTCGACACGGCCGCCCGCCGCGCCGGGCGCCTGACCGAGCCGGGCGGCGCGGAGGGCGCCGCCCCGGCCGTGGCCGATCAGCTGCGTCAAGCCGCCGCCGCGCTCACCGTGGACCTGGGTGACGCTCCGGCGGGCCGGATGGACACGCTGCCCGACACGCTCGCCGCGACGCTGAAGTCGGTCCAGGACGCGGCCAAGGCCTGTACCGACGCGATCACGGCCGGCGCGGCGGGACTGGATGAGGACCCACCCCGGCTCGCGGCGGCGCGGATGACGCTGGCTTCCCTTGACGAGCTGCGCCGAACCGCCGGGCGGATCCTCGACTCCTTCACCGAGGCGCTCGAAACCCGCTCCGAGGTCGTCTGGCTGGACCGGCCGTTCGTCGAAGACGCGCGGCGGCCGCCCACGCTCCGGGTGGCGCCGCTCGAGGTCGGCCCCGTGCTACGAGAGCGCCTGTTCGGCGAGCGTACCGTCACCCTCACCTCGGCCACCCTCGCCCTCGGCGGCTCCTTCAACCCCCTGGCCAGCCAGTGGGGCCTGAACCTGCCCGGCGGCGACCAGCTGTCATGGACCGGCCTGGATGTCGGCTCCCCGTTCGACCATCCGCGCAGCGGCATCTTGTACGCGGCCCGGCACCTCCCGCCGCCCGGCCGGGACTCCCTGCCCGAGGCCTACCTGACCGAGCTCGAGGAGCTGATCG
>PLIQ01000257.1:14732-26848 GCA_003140115.1 Actinomycetota bacterium
GCGGCGCTGCTGCTGGCCCAGGGCGCCGGGCGGCTGCTGCGCACCATGACCGACCGCGGCGTGGTCGCGGTCCTCGATCCCCGGCTGGTGACAGCGCGTTACGGCGACTTCCTCCGCGCGTCACTGCCGCCGTTCTGGACGACCACCGACCCGGAGCTGGTCCGGGCCGCGCTGCGCCGCCTTTCCGCCGCGGACTCCTTATCTGGGCATAACCCCCTTACCGGTACATTAAGTTAACGTGCCGGCGCGGATATTGGCGCATGATGCTGGGTAGCATTCCGGGCACTACCAGGAGGTCGGGCGCAACGCGAGGTCAGGCACAACGGGAGGTCTGACATGCGGTCTGGGCCGCGCGAGAGTAAGCGGCACGTGCTCCGCTGGGTTGCGGTCGCGGCGGTCGTGATTCTCGCCGCGGGTACGCTCACCGCTTATCTGAAGTACCGCGCCGTCTACGACAGCATCACCCGGGTCACCGTCCCGGGGTCCGAACTCGGCCAGCGCCCGCCGGATTTCAGTACTACCTCGGAGAACATCCTGGTCTACGGCGATGACAGCCGGAAGGGCCTGGACGCGCACCAGCAGTACATCCTGCACACCGGCAGTGACCAGACCGACAACACCGACACCATCATGATCATCCACCTGTCGCCGGGTCACCGCGCGGTCACCGTGATGAGCATCCCGCGCGACACCATGGTGCCGATGTACCAGTGCGACAGCGGACCCGGCTACGCCGGCCAGCAGGCCGACCCCAACTCCTACGTGATGATCAACTCGCTGCTCCAGGCCGGCGGCCCGGTGTGCCTGTGGAAGACCGTCGAGCAGCAGACCGGCATCTACATCAACCATTTCATCGGACTCGGCATGCTCGGCTTCGTCAAGGTCGTCAACGACCTCGGCGGCGTCAACGTCTGCGTCCCGTACGCGGTGAACGATCCAGTGTCCGGCCTCGACCTCCCGGCCGGGGAGCAACACATCACGGGTGTCCAGGCCCTGGCCTTCTGGCGCACCCGCGAGGACATCGGGACCGGATCGGACCTGGAACGGATCCAGCGGGACCAGTTCATGTCCGCGCAGGTGGTGAAGGGGGTGCTGAGCAGCGGGCTGCTGTCGAACCCGCTCCGGCTGCTCTCCGTGATCACTGACGCCGCCGCCTCGATGACGACCGACAGCGGCATGACCGTCTCGGACCTGGTCGGCATCGCCGAGAGCCTGCGCAACGTGTCCAGCAAGAACGTCCAGTTCATCACCGCGCCGAACCAGGCCTGGCCGCCCAACCCGGCCCGCGTTCAGTTCGCGCAGCCGCAGGCCGACGAGGTGTTCTCGGCCATCGCCCACGACGTGACCGTGCCGAAGGTCAAGGTCACACCGTCGGCCGCGCCGTCGTCCAGCGGGGCGCAGGTGCTCACCACCAGCCCGTCCAACGTCAAGGTCGAGATCCTGAACGGCTCCGGCGTGCCCGGCATCGCCGGCCAGGCCGCGGTCGGGCTGACCAGCCGGGGCTTCGACGTGACCGGCACCGGGAACGCCGCCAGCTTCGCCTACACCAACTCGGTGATCGAGTACGCCTCCACCGCGGACATGGGCGCGGTGAATACCCTCAATCAGGAACTGACCAACGTCACCGACCTGCAGGACAGCACCCTGACGCCCGGCACGGTGGAGCTGATCCTCGGCTCGGACTTCACCAGTCTGGTCCCGCAGAGCCCCGGAGCCCAGGTTTCCGCCACCCCCGGCACATCAGCCACCCCCGCCACGTCAGCCACCCCCGGCACGTCGGCCACCCAGAGCGGCTCAGCCACCCCCAGCGGCTCGGCCAGCCCCAGCGGATCCGGCTCCGCCGTGGCCAACCTGGCCCAGTCCAACGGCGGCATCACCGCGGCCGCGAGCTGCGCCAGCGACAGCTCAGCCTTCGCCGGGCCCCTGAGTCCGTGAGCCGGACCGAAAAGCTCGTCAGCCGGACCGAAAAGCTCGTCAGCCGGACCGAAAGCCCGTCAGCGCGGCACGATAGCGCTGACGTCGGCGACCGCCTCCGGGAGCCTGCGCATGCTGGTCACGCGGCGCTCGGCCAGCTTGGCCGGGTGCCCGGTGCCGTCGCGGTCGACCCAGACCTTGCGCAGGCCGAGCCGGGCCGCGGGCAATATGTCGTGCACCCAGCTGTTGGCCACGTGGATCCAGTTCGACGTAGTTACCGAGGTCTGGTCGGCGAACGCCCGGAAGTGCCCTAGGTCCGGCTTGTAGCTGCCCACCTGCTGAGCCGTCACCACCAGGTCGAACGGTACCGGCAGGTGCGGTCGGGTAACGGCGAACAGGTCGTCGTCGCAGTTGGTCAAGATGGCCAGCCGCCAGCCCTGCCCGCGCAGCGCGGCCAGGGCGGGCCCGGCGTCCTCGAACACCGGCATGTCCGGCCAGGCCCGGACGAACGTCTCGTCGCCGCCGTCGGGCAGGGTGATCCCCTCGTGCCGGGCCGCAGAAGCCAGCCCCGCGGTCAGCACCTCCCGGTACGGCATCCAGCCCGGACCCGCCTCGAGTTCGAGCTCGGCCTGGTGGTAGGCGCTGAGCAGCCGGTCCGTGTCACGCCCCGCGACCTTCTCCAGCGGCCCGCCCATGCCGGTGTTCCAGTCCGCGATCGTCCCGTAGCAGTCGAATGTCAGCCATTTGTCCGGCACTGCTCACCTCCACTCGCTTGGTCCGTCCAGCATCGCATTTCCCGGTTCACGTCTGTCACCCCGTTGAGCGCATCCGCGCGACGGAATCCAGCAACAGCTCCACGAGGTCAGTAAACCGGGTGTCGGGGTCGCCGAAAATCACCGCGCCAGCCTCGGCGGCCAGCGGCGCGTTCGCCTCGCCGATCAACTCGGCCCGCCGGCCGGGGGAGTAGCGCTCGTCGCCGGCCGCGACCGCCTGGTTGACCGCCTGCTCCTCGACGCAGAAGCCGATGGTGAAGTCGTGCAGCAGAACCAGGCCCAAAGTGGCGTCCGGCAGCCTGAATCCCTGGCGGACCAGCGTATCGAAGGTGACCTCCTGCCGCCGGACCACCTCCGGGTCGGTCAGCGTGGTGCCGCTGAAGGTCTTGGCCCCGTCGCGGTGCCTGAGCAGTTCCCGCCGCACGGTCGCCGCGTAGGTCCGCATCACCTCGCGCCACCGGGGACGGCCAGCTGGTCTTCACCTCCTTCGCTCCGCCGCCGTACGGCACCTTCGCCGAGCGCATCGCCTCGCCCGACGCGATGCGGTTCCCGCTGCCGGACGGCGCCTCGCCCGAGGCCGTCGCCGCGGGCATCAACCCGGGCATGGCCTCATGGCTGCCGCTTCAGGTCCGGCAGGCCGAGGCCGGGAAGCTCACCACGGTGCTGGTCCTCGGCGTGACCGGGCTGTCCGGCTTCCTCGCCGCGCAGAACGCCCTGCTGCTCGGCGCCGCGCGCGTCGTCGGCGCCGGACGCAGCCGCCTGGGCCTGGATCGCGCCGCGGCCGCGGGCGCGGAACCGGTCACCCTCACCGGCGATTGTGACACCGACGCCGCGGCCCTGGCCGCGGTCCTGGGCGGGGACGCACCCGGCCTGGTGCTCGACTTCGTGTGGGGATCCGTGGCCGAGACCGCCTTCGCGGCCCTCAGCCGCCGGGGCCTGCGCGAGGACACCGCGGACATCAAGTACGTCCAGATCGGCGCGCTCGCCGGACCCGAGGCCGCCGTACCCTCCGCGCTGCTGCGCAGCCGGAAGCTGACCATCTCGGGCAGCGGGGCCGGGTCGGTTCCGGCCGCCGAGATCAAGGCCCAGCTGCCGCGCTACATCCAGCTCATCGCCGACGGCTCGGTCCAGGTACCGTTCCGGACCTTCCCGCTGTCCGAGGTGGCCTCGGCCTGGACGGCCTCGGCCGAGTCCGGGCCGCGCGTGGTCCTGGTCCCGGGCTGAGCAGTATCGTTCCGGTCGTGATCGATACGGTGGCCTGGGTGCGGCTGGAGCACGACCGGATCCTGTGCGCGCGGCCCCGCGAGAAGGACGTCTTCTACATCCCCGGCGGAAAGCGCGAAGGCGCGGAAACCGACCTGCAGACGCTGCGGCGCGAAATCGCCGAAGAGCTGACCGTCACGCTGCTCCCCGACACGGTGCGGCACGTCGGCACCTACGAGGCTAACCAGGTCCGGATGAGCTGTTACACCGGCGATTATGTGGGCACCCTCGCGGCCAGCAGCGAGATCGACGAGCTGGCCTGGTTCTCCTACACGGACCGCTACCGCGTTCCCCCGGTCGACCAGCTGCTCTTTGACGACCTCAAGGCGTCCGGGCAACTACGCTGACGCGGCTACCACCTGAGCTGGGCGATCTTGTCGTAGTCGGCCGCGGCGTAGCCGACTAGGCCCTCGGACAGCGCGAAGATCCACTCCGCCACGCCCAGGGACATAGCCAGGCGGCTGCAGCGCGCACAGAAGTGCGGCTCGTCCAGCCGGACCGAGTCGTCCGCCTCGAGGCGCACGTAGATCAGCTTGGCGCCCGCCAGCAGCCGCCAGCCGTCACCCTCACGGGCCAACGTGATCGCCCGCTGCTCGGCGTGGATCCGGCACCGGTCGTGCTGGCCGAAGTCGCCGACCTTGCAGTAGCAGTGGTCTTCCCCGGGAAATGGCACCGCATTGGTGCCCCAGCCCAGCATGCTGCCGTCCTTGACCAGCACCGCGGCATGCCGGGTCCGGGCGTGGGAGTCCCTGGCCAGCTCGGCCGCCCGCGCCACCATCTGCTCCGCCTCATGGCTGTCGTGCCGGTTCAGCGGACGCCACTGGGGCCCTTGGGGCCCAGGCTCTGGTTGCATGCCCACCACGCTACGTGAAACGAGCCCGGACCAGGCAGGGAGGGCCGCCGGACCTCGTCCACCAGGCTAGAGGACGCTGTGGCAACGCGGTGACACGCCGTGTGACCTGGACATCTGTGACACGGGGGCATTAAAGGGGGAGCATCAGCGCTGTGCAGACATTCCAGATAGGAAGGCCACGCCAATGCTCCCGGAGCCGACCATACCAAAGCGGCGTGCCGCCGCATCGGCCCTGCAACCGTGGGTGATGACTCCGTTGTTCTGCGTGCCGGATGAGGACGAGCCCGCTCCGGACCCGGCCCCGGTTGTTCCCGGGCGCCGGGCGGCGCGTCCGCCCGACGGCGCTCGGCGTACGAACCCGCGTGGTTCCGCGGGCCCCCGAGGCGCGAGAAGCAGAGCCAAGCGCGACGGCCTGGCAGATCCCCCGGATCTGCTGGCCGTCACCGCGCAGCGGCTCCGGCGGGCGCTGGCGCGCAGTTTCCTGCGCTACGGCGTCCCCGGGGATCCCGAGGTGGCCGTGTACGCGGCGATGAACGTCATCGAGCCGGTGCTGCAGGCGCGGGACACCGAGATCGTGCGGCTGCGCCGGCTGATGCCGGCCAAGCGGCCCAGCCGGTAACTCCCCCCGGCACCCGGCACCCGGCACGCAGGCAGCCGGTAACTTCCCCCCGGCACCCGGCACCCGGCACGCAGGCAGCCGGCAACTCCCGCCCGGCACCCGGCACGTAGGATGCCGGGATGCATGTGGTGGTGACCGGCAGTGCCGGTTTCCTGGGCTCGCGGCTGGCCCGCGAGCTGCTGGCGGCAGAAGCGCTGCCGGTCGCCGGCGGCCCGCCTCGCCCCCTGTCCCGGCTGACGCTCATCGACCGGGCGCCCGCGCCACCGGACCTGGCCGCCGACGGCCGGGTCAGCGTGATCCGCGGCGATCTCGCCGAGCTTCTGGACAACGTCGCGACGGCCCGGGACGCGCTGGCCGGCGCGGAGCTGATCTTTCATCTCGCGGCGGCGGTCAGCGGTGAGTGTGAGGCCGACTTCGACCTCGGCCTGCGGGCCAACCTGCAGGCCACCCAGGCGCTGCTGGCGTCCTGCCGCGCGCTCGGGACCAGCCCTGTCCTGGTATTCGCGAGTTCCGTCGCCGTGTTCGGCGGGTCGGCCGGGACGATCATCACCGACGACACCTGGCCCACCCCGCAGACCAGCTACGGCACGCAGAAGGTCATGTGCGAGTACCTGCTGGCCGACTACACGCGCAAGGGCTTCCTGAACGGACGGGCCGTCCGTCTGATGACCGTCAGCGTGCGCCCGGGACGCCCCAACGCCGCGGCCTCGGGCTTCCTGTCCGGCATCGTCCGGGAGCCGCTGGCCGGGCAGCGCGCCGTCTGCCCGGTGGACCCGGGTACGGAGGTGGCCCTGGCCTCGCCGGCCAAGGCCATCGGCGCACTGCTGTGCGCCGCCACGTCCTCGGACCACGCCTGGGGCGGCCACACCGCGGTCACCATGCCCGCGCTGACCGTGACCGTCGCGGAGATGGCCGCCGCCCTGACCCGGGTCGCCGGGCCGCAGGTGAGCGCGCTGATCGACTGGGTCCCTGATCCGGCGGTGGCGCAGATGTTCGCGACCTGGCCCGCCCGGATCCAGGCCGGCCGGGCCGCGCGGCTGGGCCTGGCCCCCGACCCCGACTTCGACTCCGTCATCAAGGCGTACCTGGCCAAAGCCTGATCGACCCCGACTACGGACCAGACCGTTGGCCGGGGCCATCCTCGGGTGCGCCGAGTGATTTCATGGGACCGTGAGCGAGTACACCTACCAGTCAGGGTTCGGGAACGAGTTCGCCAGCGAGGCGGTGCCGGGCGCGCTGCCCGCGGGGCGTAACTCGCCCCAGCGCGCGCCGCTCGGCCTGTACGCGGAGCAGCTCAGCGGCACCGCGTTCACCCAGCCGCGAGCGGTCAACCGCCGGACCTGGGTATACCGGATCATCCCGTCGGCGGCGCACCCGAGGTTCGCGCGGATCGGCAACGGGACGCTCCGCGGCACTCCGTTCGACGAGATCGAGCCCGACCCGAACCGGCTGCGCTGGGACCCGATCCCGATGCCCACCACCGACACCGACTTCATCGACGGGCTCTACACCGTCGCGGGCAACGGCGACCTGCGCACTCGCAACGGGATGGCCGTCCACCAGTACGTCGCGAACCGGTCGATGACCAGCAGGTACTTCGTCGACTCCGACGGCGAGCTGCTGTTCGTGCCCGAAGCAGGCCCGGTCACCCTGCACACCGAGCTCGGGCCGCTGGCCGTGGCGCCCGGCGAGATCGCGGTGATCCCGCGCGGCATCAGGTTCCGGGTCGAGCTGGCTGCCGGACCCGTCCGCGGCTACCTGTGCGAGAACTTCGGCGCCGCGTTCACCCTGCCCGAACGCGGCCCGATCGGCGCGAACGGCCTGGCCAACGAGCGCGACTTCCTGGCCCCGACGGCCCGTTACGAGGACCGCAGTGACCCGGTGCAGGTGGTGCAGAAGTTCGGCGGCAACCTCTGGGCCGCCGACTACGACCACTCGCCCCTGGACGTGGTCGGCTGGCACGGGAACTACGTGCCTTACAAGTACGACACGGCCAACTTCATGGTGATCGGCACGATCAGCTTCGACCACCCGGACCCATCCATCTTCACCGTGCTCACCTCACCCAGCGAGCTGCCCGGCCTGGCCAACGTCGACTTCGTGATCTTCCCGCCGCGCTGGCTGGTCGGCGAGGACACCTTCCGCCCGCCCTGGTACCACCGCAACATCATGTCCGAGTTCATGGGGCTGGTGCGCGGCGTCTACGACGCCAAGGCCGAGGGGTTCGAGCCGGGCGGGGCCAGCCTGCACAACACCTTCACCTCGCACGGCCCGGACGCCGAGACGTTCGCCCGGGCCAGCACGGCCGAGCTGCGTCCGCAGAAGATCGACGGCACGCTGGCCTTCATGTTCGAGAGCCGCTGGATGATGATCCCCACCCAGCAGGCCATGCGGTCCGGGCACCGCCAGCAGGACTACGACGCCGTCTGGGGGAACCTGACCCGCTCGTTCAGGACGTAGCCTTACATGCGGAGGCACGATGTACATTCCCACCCATTTCGCCATCGACCCGGCGGCGATCGACGAGCTGCTGGACAGGCACGGCGCGGCCGATCTGATCACGCTGACCGACGAGGGCCTGCTGGCCACCATGCTGCCGTTCGCCTACGAGCCGTCGGCCGGCTCTCACGGCGCCCTGTACGGGCACGTGGCCCGCAACAACGACCAGTGGCGTAAGCCGGCTCGCGGCGAGTCGCTGGCCATCGTCCGCGGCCCCGACGCCTACATGTCCCCGTCCTGGTACGCGGCCAAGGCCGAGCACGGCCGGGTGGTCCCCACCTGGAACTACGTCACCGCCCACGTGTACGGGCGGCTCGTCGTGCACGACGACCCCGGGTGGGTCGAAGACGTCGTACGCCGCCTCACGGCCAAGCACGAAACCGCCCGCCTGGCTTCGCCCGGGCAGCACATGCCCTGGTCGCCAGACGACGCGCCGCGCGGGTTCATCGAGGGCCAGCTGCGTGCCATCGTCGGCCTGGAGCTGGAGATCACCCGGATCGAGGCCAAGGCCAAGCTGAGCCAGAACCGCCCGGTAGGCGACATCGCCGGCATCGTCGATGGCCTAGCCGCCCGCGGCGACGATCCGATGGCGACCGCCGTCGAGCACGCCAACGCCGCCCGCGTCAACGCCTCGGCCGCTCCCCATCGCTCCTAGGCGCCCGGACCACCGCCGCCCCCATCGCGCCTAGGCGCCGCCACCACGGCCGCCCCCCTTCCCTCGGCGCCCGCACCACGGCCGTTCGGCCAAAATTTACAGACTGGCTACGGCGGGGATGACTTCTGAGCCGATCACCTCGAGCGGGGTTACCTGCCATACGTTGGCCACCGCCCCGATCGCGGCCTCGAAACCCATTTCCGCCAGTCGGCCGAGCTGGTCGACCACCTCGGCCGCCTTCTCGCCCTTTTCACCCACGTTGAAGATGAAGTAGCAGGTCTTGGTGATCTCGTCGTAGTCGCGGCCCTCGGCCTCGCAGTGCTCGCGCAGGACGTCGAGCTTGTGGCCCAGGTCGGGGCTCGGGAACAGGTTGCACGCGTCGGCGTACCTGGCCACCAGGCGCAGGGTCTTCTTCTCCCCGCCGCCGCCGATCATGATCGGCGGATGCGGCCTGGTCAAGGACTGCGGCGAGTTCAGCGGGCGCTCTAGTTGGTAGTGCGCGCCGTGGTACGGGCTTTCGTCGCCACGCCACATCTGCTGGCAGATCTGCAGGGTCTCCTCGAGCCGCTCGAACCGCTCGGCGACCGGCGGGAACGGGATGCCCAGCCCACGCGACTCCTGCTCGTTCCAGGCGGCCCCGATGCCCAGCCAGGCCCGGCCGCCGGATAGCACGTCCAGCGTGGTCACGGTCTTGGCCAGGATGCCGGGGTACCGGTACACGGTCCCGGTGACCAGGGTCAGGAGCTTGGCCCGCGACGTGCACGCGGCCAGGTAGCCAAGGGTCGTATAGGCCTCGAGCATCTCGCGTTCGGGCGCGCCGATCGGGCCGATCTGGAAGAAGTGGTCCATCACGGCGATGAAGTCGAAGCCCGCCTCGTCCGCGGTACGGGCCACGGTGCCCAGGTCCGCGCCGAGGCGCCCCGTGCCGTCGGGGGTGGTGAAGTCGGGAATCTGCAGGCCGATCTGCACAGCTGTTACCTCCGGAGCCGGACCCTGGTGTGCCTAGCTGCCCAAGGTCTCATCGCGGCGATCGTACAGGGCCTTCAGTGACCGCAGGAACGCGTCCCGGTCGGCGGGCGGCAGCGTCGCGAGGACCTGTTCCTCCCGGTGGCGGATAGCAGCCTCCACGGATCGCCGCAGCCGGTCGCCGGCCGGGGTCAGCGACAGCAGGTGCACTCGCCGGTCGGTCTCGTCCGGCTGGCGGTGGATCAGCCCGCGCTCCTGTAGCTCGTCCAGGACGCTGATGATCCGGCTCTTGTCCGCGTTGATGGCCTGGGCGAGTGCGGCCTGGGTTCGCACCGGCTGCTCGACCAGCGCGGTGAGCACGATGTACCCCCACATCGAGATGTCGTGCGCGTGCAGCACCGGTTCCTCGCGCGCGATCAGCGCCCTGGTTAGGGGCGCGAACATCGCGGCGAGATCCCTCCGGTCGTCAGGGAACGCGCTCATCGTGCCGCATGATAACAGGGTTGCGCAGATAATAAACTTCCTCATACGATATGAATAAGTCTATCATATGAGGAGGCGTACGGAGGCGTGTCGGCCCCGGAAATAGGCAGGGAGATCGTGATCTTGGACGCCCGTGCCGCGCGGGCCAGCGTTCGGGTCGTGTCGCAGGCCAGCGTGGCGGATCTGGCCCGGCCGACGCCGTGCGCAGACTGGAGGCTGGCCGAGCTGCTCGCGCACATGACGGCGCAGCACAACGGCTTCGCCGCGGCGGCAGCCGGAGACGGCGGGGATCTCGTCCACTGGCAAACAGGGGCGCCAGTGGCCGACCCGGTTGGGGAGTACGCCGCCGCGGCGGAGCGGGTGATAGCCGCGTTCGCCGCGGCGGTTGTGCCGGCCCGCGAATTCGTGCTCCCGGAGATCAGCCCGGAGCTGCGGTTCCCGGCCGTAGTGGCGATCGGGTTCCACTTCGTCGACTACGTGGTGCACGGCTGGGATGTCGCACGGACGCTGGGCCGGGACTACGACCTCGAACCAGACGTGCTCGCGGCGGCCGTGGCAATCGCCCGGGCAGTGCCGGACGGGGAGCGACGGCGGGCGGCCCGGGGCAGCGTTCGCGCCCCGGGTCGCCGCGACCAGCGGCGGCGTGCTGGACCAGATTGTCGCCTTGCTCGGCCGGCGGCCCGACTGGCCGGAGTAAGGCCGGCGTTACCGTTAAGCCATGGGCGCTGACCGAGTCGATGTAGTGATCATCGGAGCCGGACTGGCCGGATCGGCCACGGCGTGGGCGCTGGCTCGCCGCGGGCGTTCGGTGGTGGTCCTGGAGGCGTTCCAGCCCGGGCACCGGCGCGGCAGCTCGCACGGCAGCGCCCGGATCTTCCGCCGCGGCTACCCCGACCCGTTCTATGTCCGGCTGACCGGCGAGGCGCAGCGGCTCTGGCAGCAGCTTGCCGACGAGGCGGGGGAGGAGTTCGTGCTGACCACGGGCGGGATCGACTTTGGCCCGGCCCGCGAGCAGGAGAAGATGTACGAGATCTTGCGGACGTTCGGGGTGACCGCGGAGCTGGTGCCGCCCGGCGCGGCTGCCGAGCGCTGGCCCGGCGTGGCGTTCGGGACCGATCCGGTCATGTTTCACCCCGACGCCGGAGTGATCGACGCGGACCGCGCGATGTACGCGATGCGCGCACTGGCCGAGGCGCGCGGGGCGCAGGTCCACTACGGCTCGCCGGTGCTGAGCGTGTCGGCCTCGGGGGAGGGCGCGGTGGTGCGGACGGCCGACCGGTCGTGGCAGGCGTCCGTCGTGGTGGTGGCCGCCGGAGCATGGGTGGGACCGCTGCTCGGTGAGCAGGTCCCGCTGCCGCCGCTGATCGTGAGCCAGCAGCAGGCCTTCCATTTCGCGCCGCAGGGCCCGGCCGGGCCGCAGCCGGTCTTCATCTACCACGGCGAGGTTGCCACCTTCTACGGGCTGCCGGCCGGGCGCGACGGCGAGGTGCCGGGGGCGATGAAGATCGGTGAGCACGACCGCGGCGCGATCACCACGGGGGACCACCGCGACGGGATCGTCAGCTCGGTCAGCCGGGACAAGGTCCGCGCGTTCGTCCGTGACACGCTCGAAGGCCTCGATCCGAACCCGATCGGCGAAGTGACCTGCCTGTACACCTCGACGATTACCGAGGACTTCATCTTGGACCGGCAGGGCCCGTTCGTGGTCTGCTCGGCCTGCTCCGGCCACGGAGCCAAATTCGCTCCGCTAACCGGCGAGATCGCCGCCGACCTGGCCTGCGGGGATACCGCGCCCCACGACCGCTTCACCCTCGCGGCCCACCGCGCCGACGCAGGTCGCAGGTAGCGCCGTAACCGGTCAGGTTCGCCGGTCTGCCTCACCGAGAACAACCGGGAACCGACCCCAGGCAGGCCCTAGCGGGTCTACCTGGGGGCCAATTCTCAGGCGCTTCCCCATTTCCGGAGGCTTCCCTCCGTATACCTGGATGCTCCTAGATGGGGTAGCGCGTGGGTTCGGTGATGTGCTGCCGCCCGGATGGCGCGGTCCACTCGATGTAGCCCCCGGGAAGCTGCTTAGCTTTCCACCGCGGG
>PLIQ01000169.1 GCA_003140115.1 Actinomycetota bacterium
GCGTCCAGCGGCAGCGCCTGGCCCGGGTTGGTGCCCCAGGTCACGTACGGGGTCAGCGTCCCGGCGTCCAGCGTCACCTCGTGGTCGAAGGTCGCGTCGTCGTCGCCCGGCAGCGACCGCCAGTAGTCCAAGGCGCGCTCCCAGTCCGCGCCGGACGGAGCGTGCGGCCGGCCCTCCAGGTAGGCGAACGTCACGTCGTCCGGGGCGACCAGCCCGGCCCGCGCGCCGGCCTCGATGGACATGTTGCAGACGGTCAGGCGGCCCTCCATGGACAGCGCGCGGACCGCGGGACCGCGGTACTCGACCACGTAGCCCTGGCCGCCGCCGGTGCCGATCTTGGCGATGATGGCCAGGATCAGGTCCTTGGGCGCAACCCCGTCGGGCAGCGCTCCGTTCACGGTGATGGCCATCGTCTTGGGCCGGATCTGGGGCAGCGTCTGGGTGGCCAGCACGTGCTCGACCTCGCTGGTCCCGATGCCGAAGGCCAGCGCGCCGAGCGCGCCGTGGGTGGAGGTGTGCGAGTCGCCGCAGACGATGGTCAGGCCCGGCTGGGTGAGCCCGAGCTGCGGGCCGATGACGTGGACGATGCCCTGCCCCGCGTCGCCCGTGGGATGCAGCCGGACGCCGAACTCCGCGCAGTTCTTGCGCAGCGCCTCGACCTGCGTCCGCGACACCGGATCGGTGAAGGGGCTGCCGGGACCGTAGAGGGGAGTCGGGGAGGTGAGTCCGGTGATGCCGGTGGTCGGGACGTTGTGGTCCTCGGTGGCGATGGTCAGGTCGGGGCGGCGCACCTTGCGGCTGGCCGCGCGCAGGCCGTCGAAGGCCTGCGGGCTGGTCACCTCGTGGATCAGGTGGAGGTCGATATAGAGCAGGTCGGGCTCACCTTCCGCGGTGCGCACCAGGTGGGCGTCCCAGATCTTCTCGGCGAGCGTACGGCCCATCACGCCCTCTCCCTTCGCCCGCCGCGCCCGGCGGCTGGGCAGCCTTGCGTCTCGCATCGCGAGACGGCAGTATTCAGAACATGAACAACTCTAGCGGAGTCGGCGTCCTCGACAAGACCGTTTCCGTGCTGTCGGCCCTGGAGAGCGGCCCGGCCTCACTGGCCCAGCTGGTCAAGGCGACCGGCCTGGCCCGGCCGACCGCGCACCGGATCGCGGTCGCCCTGGAGACGCACCGTTTGCTGACCCGGGACGCGCAGGGCCGGTTCGTGCTCGGCCCGCGGATCGGCGAGCTGGCCGCCGCGGCCGGGGAGGACCGGCTGCTGGCCATCGCCCAGCCCGTCCTGGTCCAGCTCAGGGACCTCACCGGGGAAAGCGCCCAGCTCTACCGGCCGCACGCGGACACGCGCATCTGCGTGGCCGCCGCCGAGCGGACCAGCGGGCTGCGGGACACCGTCCCGGTTGGGGCGGCGCTACCGATGATCGCCGGATCGGCCGCCCAGGTCCTGCTGGCCTGGGAGGACGGCAGCCGCATGCACCGCGGGCTGCGCGGCGCCAAGTTCACCGCTACCACGCTGGCCCAGGTACGCCGACGCGGCTGGGCCGCCACCGCTGCCGAGCGCGAGCCCGGCGTCGCCTCGGTGTCCGCGCCGGTGCGCGGGCCCGGCGGCCGGATCATCGCCGCGGTTTCGGTGTCCGGGCCGATCGAGCGGCTGACCCGCTCCCCCGGCCGGATGCATGCGGGCGCCGTCGTGGCCGCGGGAGACAAGATCAGCAAGCTGCTGCGTGCCGAGGGGGTGTAGGGGCGCGGGTGCGAAGGAGGCGCAGGGGCCGGGGGCGTGCAAGGGGTGCAGGGGAAGGGCATGCTGGACGAGCGGGGCTGCGAGGGCCGGTAGCCTGCGGGGCATGGCGGGAAATCGCAGGGTGTTTACCCCTGGCGCCACGTGTCCTACGGGACGGGGACCACGATGAATGCGCCATGATGGATATGGTCAGAGGCGGACACTAACGGTTCCGGGGAACGGATACGAGGTCGCGTGCATGAAGGCTGCTGTCGTCAAGGAGACCGCGCCGGGCGAGCGCCGCGTGGCCTTGGTGCCCGAAGGCGTGACCAAGCTCGGCCGGGCCGGGATCGAGGTGCTGGTCGAACGCGGGGCCGGCGAGGACGCCTGGCTGAGCGACTCGCTTTACGACGACGCGGGCGCGACCATTGTCAGCGCCGCCGAGCTGTACCGGGACGCCGACGTCATCTTGACCGTGACCAGGCCCTCGGCCGACGTGGTCCGCCTGCTGCGGCCGGGCCAGGCGGTCATCGGCATGCTGGTCCCGCTCATCTACCCCGAGCTGGCCGCGGCGCTGGCCGCGCAGGGCGTAACCGCGATCAGCCTGGACCAGCTGCCGCGGACGCTCAGCAGGACCCAGCCGATGGACGCGCTCAGCTCCCAGGCCAACGTGGCCGGCTACAAGGCGGCGCTGGTCGCGGCGGCCGAGTTCGGCCGGTTCTTCCCGATGCTGATCACCGCGGCGGGCACCGCGCGCCCGGCCAAGGTGCTGGTGCTCGGGGCCGGGGTGGCCGGCCTGCAGGCGATCGGCACCGCCAGGCGGCTCGGCGCGGTGGTGAGCGGGTATGACGTCCGGCCCGCCTCCAAGATCGAGGTGGAGTCGCTCGGGGCCACGTTCGTCGAGCTGACCACGGGGGTCTCGGCGGCCGGCGAGGGCGGCTACGCCCGCGAACTGACCGTCGAGGAGCGCCAGGCCCAGCAGGACGAGCTGGCCGGGCACATCGCCCGGCACGACGTGGTGATCACCACCGCGCAGGTACCCGGCCGCCGGCCGCCGCTGCTGGTGACCGAGGACGCGATCAAGGCCATGACGGCCGGTTCGGTCATCGTGGACATGGGCGCCAGCACGCTGGGCGGCAATGTGTCCGGGTCCCGGCCCGGCGAGACGGTCGTCACCGGCAACGGGATCACGATCATCGGGGCGGACAACCTGCCCGCCTCCATGCCGACCGCGGCCTCGAACGCGTACTCGCGGAACATCGCCACGCTGCTGGAGTACCTGACTGCCGACGGCGCGCTGGCCATCGATACCAGTGACGAGATCCAGGCTGGCGTGGTGATCACGCACGACGGCCGGGTCGTGCAGGAGGGCGTGGCCGCCCTGCTGGGCGCCCAGCCAGAACCAGCAGCGCCAGAACCACCAGCGCCAGAACAAACGGCGCGAGAACAACGAGAACAAGCGGTGCCACAACAAGCGGTGCCAGAACAAGCAGCGTGGGAATCAGAGGGAGGCGCCGATGTCGACGGCCTTGGTGACTGACCTGACCATTTTCGTCCTCGCGCTGCTGGTCGGTATCGAGGTCATCGGGAAGGTCCCGGCCACCCTGCATACGCCGCTGATGTCGGCGACCAACTCGATCCACGGCATCGTGCTGGCCGGCGCGCTGCTGATCGGGGTGACCGCGCACACCACGGTCGGCTACATCCTGGCCTTCGTGGCCGCGGTGTTCGCCTCGGCCAACGTGGTCGGCGGGTACGTGGTGACCGAGCGGATGCTCAAGATGTTCCGCCGCAAGGCGCCGGAGCAGAACGCCGAAGCGCTGAACGGTCACAAGGGCCTCAAGGGGATCTTGAGCAGGGCGGGCAAGGCCCGATCGGGAGACTCCGCATGAGCGGGTTCGAGGGATCCATCCAGCTCGTCTACGTGCTGGCCGCGGCCCTGTTCGTGTTCGGCCTGCACCTGATGAACAGCCCGGCCACCGCGCGCCGCGGCAACCAGGTGTCGATGACCGGCATGGTGATCGCGGGCATAGCCACGCTCATCCTGCTCATCCACGACGGCACGGTCACCGCGACGGGCTGGATCGTGCTGATCTGCGGCGCCCTGATCGGCTCCGCGATCGGCCTGTACGCGGCGCGGACGGTGCAGATGACCGCGATTCCGCAGCTGGTGTCGGCGTTCAACTCGGTGGGCGGCGGCGCGGCCGCGCTGGTGGCGATCTACGGCTACATCAACTCCGAGTCCCAGGCCGGAGGCGTGCTCGGGTCCACCACGGTATTCACCCTGCTCGACGTGCTGATCGGCTCGGTGACATTCTCCGGGTCGATCATCGCGGCGGGCAAGCTGCAGGGCTTCATCGGCGGCCAGCCGATCATCTTCAAGGGCAGCCGCCTGCTCAACGTGGTGCTCGCCGTGGTGGCGGTCGGCACGGCCGCGTTCATGCTCACCACCGCGAGCCTGCCGGCGCTGTTCATCGTGGTGCTCGCGGCGCTGGGGTTCGGGGTCTTGATGGTCCTGCCGATCGGCGGCGCGGACATGCCGGTGGTGATCTCGCTGCTGAACGCGTTCACCGGCACCGCGGTGGCGATGGCGGGCTTCGTCATCGGCAACTGGGCCCTGATCGTGGCCGGCGCGCTGGTCGGCGCGTCCGGCGGCATCTTGACCAAGCTGATGGCCGACGCGATGAACCGGTCGCTGGTCAACATCATCGTGGGCGGGTTCGGCACCGGGGACAGCGCGGTCGCGGTGGCCGGGGCCGTCGACGCCCACGTCCGCTCGATCGCGGCCGACGACGCGGCCATCCAGCTCGCCTACGCATCCAAGGTCATCATCGTGCCCGGCTACGGCCTGGCCGCCGCGCAGGCCCAGCACGGCGTGGGCGAGCTGGCCAAGCTGCTCGAGGACCGCGGTATCGAGGTCAGCTACGCCATCCACCCGGTCGCGGGGCGGATGCCCGGCCACATGAACGTGCTGCTGGCCGAGGCGAACGTGCCCTACCCGCTGCTCAAGGAGATGGACGAGATCAACCCGGAGTTCGGCCGGGCCGACGTGGCCCTGGTCATCGGGGCCAACGACGTGACCAACCCGGCGGCCCGCCGTCCGGGCAACGAGATCTCCGGCATGCCGATCCTGGACGTGGACCAGGCCAAGTCGATCATCGTGGTCAAGCGGTCGATGGGCACCGGCTACGCCGGCCTGGAGAACGAGCTGTACTTCGACCCCAAGACCAGCATGTACTTCGCCGACGCCAAGAAGGCCATGGCCGAGCTGACCGCCGCGGTCAAGACCCTGGTGGCTTGATTCCGCTGGGCGTAGGGTGCGGGGGAAGATCTTCAGGAGGAGGGCGTCGTGACGGAGCGGACCAAGATCACCCTGGATGAGTCCGAGATTCCGCGGCAGTGGTACAACGTGATACCGGACCTGCCCACTCCGCCGCCTCCGCCGCTGCACCCGGGGACGCTCCAGCCGGTGGGGCCGGAGGACCTGGCGCCGCTGTTCCCGATGGAGCTCATCCGCCAGGAAGTGGCCACCGACTCCTTTATCGACGTTCCCGACGACGTGCTCGACGTTTACCGGCTGTGGCGGCCCACTCCGCTGTACCGGGCGCACCGGCTGGAAAAGGCCCTGAACACCCCCGCGCGGATCTACTACAAGTACGAAGGGGTCTCCCCGGCCGGCTCGCACAAGCCGAACACCGCGGTCCCGCAGGCGTACTACAACGCGGCCGAGGGCACCAAGCGGCTCACCACCGAGACCGGCGCCGGGCAGTGGGGCAGCGCGCTGGCCTTCGCGTGCGCCCAGTACGGCATCGACTGCGAGATCTGGATGGTCCGCGCGTCCTACGACCAGAAGCCGTACCGGCGCACGATGATGCAGACCTGGGGCGCCACCGTGCATCCCAGCCCGTCCCGGGCGACCACGGCCGGGGCGAAGATCCTGGCTGGCGACCCGGACTCGCCGGGCAGCCTGGGCATCGCGATCAGCGAGGCGGTCGAGGCAGCCGGCGGCAGCGCCGAGACCAGGTACGCGCTGGGCAGCGTGCTCAACCACGTGTTGATGCACCAGACGGTGATCGGCCAGGAGGCGATCAAGCAGTTCGCCGCGGCCGGGGAAGACATGCCGGACCTGATCGTGGGCTGCACCGGCGGCGGGTCCAACTTCGCCGGGCTGTTCCTGCCGTTCCTGCGGGAGAAGCTGGCGGGGCGGGCCAACCCGGTGATCCGCGCGGTCGAGCCTACGGCCTGCCCGTCGTTCACCCGGGGCGTGTACGCCTACGACTTCGGTGACACGGCGGGGTTCACGCCGCTGCTGAAGATGCACACGCTGGGCCACGCCTTCATCCCCGACCCGGTGCACGCCGGCGGGCTGCGTTACCACGGCATGGCGCCGCTGCTGTCGCATATGTACGAGCTAGGGATGTTCGAGGCGGTGGCCAAGTCGCAGCGGGAGTGCTTCGCCGCCGCGGTGCTGTTCGCCAGGACCGAGGGCATCATCCCGGCGCCGGAGCCGACCCACGCCCTCGCGGTAGCCATCGAGGAAGCCAAGCAGTGCGCCGAGTCGGGCGAGCCGAAGGTGATCTTGACCGCGCTGTGCGGCCACGGGCACTTCGACATGGCGGCCTACCAGACGTACCTGTCCGGGGAGATGACCGACTTCGAGTTGCCGCAGGAGCGCATCGACGCGGCCATCGCGGACCTGCCCGCGGTCGGCTGACCGGGGGCTGGGCTGGTCCTGGGCTGGGCGGAGCTTGGGCAGGGCCGTGCCTGGGCTGGGCTGATGCTGGGGTGGGGAGCGGGAGGACGGGCCGTTCGGACTAAAGAGCGTTACGGCGGGTCTGGACGGCGGTGGCCAGGCCGGTCAGTACGGCGGCGGTGGTGGCGATATCCATGCAGGCGTCGGTGACGCTCTGGCCGTAGGTGAGGGTGCCCGGGGGGCCGGGCTCCTGGCGGCCCTCGTGCAGGAAGCTCTCCAGCATGACGCCGGTCAGGCCTGGCTCCCCGGCGGCGATCTGCTCGGCCAGGCTGGCCGTGACGACCTGCTGGCGGCGGTGGTCCTTGCCGCTGTTGCCGTGGCTGGCGTCGACCATCAGCCGCCGCGGCAGGCCGGCCGCCGTGATCAGGTCCAGGGCCTTGGCCACGTGGCTGGGCTCGTAGTTCGGGCCGCCGCGGCCGCCGCGCAGGATCACGTGGGTGTCCGGGTTCCCGGCCGTGGTCACGACCGCGGCCGCGCCGTTGTGGGTGACGCCGAAGAACGTGTGCCCGGCCGCCGAGGCCCGGCACGCGTCGACCGCCACCTGGACGTCGCCGTCGGTGCCGTTCTTGAACCCGACCGGCATCGACAGGCCCGAGGCGAGCTGCCGGTGGACCTGGCTCTCGGTGGTCCGGGCACCGATCGCGCCCCAGGTCACGGCGTCCGCGATGTACTGCGGGGTGATCGGGTCCAGCCACTCGCAGCCCACCGGCAGGCCCAGGCTGACGATGTCGAGCAGCAGCATCCGGGCGGTGCGCAGGCCGCGGTGCACGTCGTGGCCGCCGTCCATCCCCGGGTCGTTGATCAGGCCCTTCCAGCCGGTCACGGTGCGCGGCTTCTCGAAGTAGACGCGCATCACGATCAGCAGGTCGGCGCGGTGCGCGTCGCGGAGCGCGGCCAGGCGGGCGGCGTAGTCTCGCGCAGCGGCCGGGTCGTGTACCGAGCAGGGCCCGGCGATGACCAGCAGGCGGTCATCGGAGCCGTCGAGTACGGCGCGGACTTCGGCGCGGGTGTGCTCGACGGTGTCCGCGGGAGCTTCGCTCAGGGGCAGTTCGTCGAGGAGAGCCGCCGGGGACAGCAGCGGCTCGTAGCCGGTGATGCGAGTATCCCTGGTGCGCGGCATCAGGCGCGTCTCCTCCCGGGCGAGCCGCCCGTACGCCGGGGGCCTAGCGACACGCGACCGATGCTACACCTTGCGCGACATCCAGCCGGACCTTGCGTGACATACCGCCGGATCGCAGGGCCGGGCCTGGGACTTCCGCTTGCCACCAGCCAGTTCTTAGCGTAGACACATAAATCACCAAACCTGTTCACAGACTGAACTGCCACTGTGTAACTACGCGCATCGCGGCAGCCCTCCGCATGCGCGTCGTCGTCGTTCCCATCCGACGCCCGGGGCCAGGGCCGGGGCCAACTTTCGATCGCGGGAGGCACCTGTCTTGGCACGCCAGCTCATCGGGTCGGGCGCGACCACGCCCGGCGCTATGGCCGCTGCGCGGTCGGCCGACCCTGGCGTTACCCCAGCCACCGACGTCGAGCCCGTCGCCATAGGCGGCACGGCCGCGCGGCGGTCGGCGATGCGGTGGGGGTTGCTGGTCGCGG
Organism: Actinomycetota bacterium; assembly: GCA_003140115.1. Next base: position 8,073 of record PLIQ01000169.1, read on the forward strand.
CGGGCTGGCTGCTGCAGGCCGGGCTGCGGGCGTGGTTCAGCCGCGGGCAGAGCGTGCCGCTGGCCAACCCCGACGAGTCCGCCTACCTGATCGCGGCGCGGGTCCTGGCGGGCGGGCCGGCCACCGACTTCTCCTACTCGACGCTGTACCAGGGCGGCTATCCGCTGCTGCTCACGCCGGTGTACTGGTTCACCAGCAACGCAATAGTGGTGTACCACTCGGTGCTGCTGATCAACGCGGCGGTCAGCGCGGTGCTGATGCCGCTGGCCTACGTGACGGGCCGGCGGCTCGGGCTGGTCCGCCCGGCCGCCTACGCGGTGGCCATGGTCACGGCCCTGGTCCCGGCCGGGCTGTTCTACGCCGAGTACGCGATGACCGACGCGATCTACCCGGTCCTGGTGCTGGCCTGGCTGCTGACCGTGCACAGCTGGCTGACCGCCCGGTCCACGCGGGGCCTGTACGCGGCCGCGGCCGGCTCCGCGCTGCTGGCCGGGTACGCCTACGCGGTGCACAGCCGGGGCACGGTCATCGTGCTCAGCTACGTGGTGGTGGGCGCGCTGGTGGCCTGGCGCCGCCTGGCGCCCCGCCGCACGGTCGCGACGGCCGCGCTGGTGCTGGTCGCGACGGTCGGCGGCGGCTGGCTGCTGGACCGCTACCTGTCCTCCGCGATGTACCCCGAGGGGACCCGTAACCTGTCCGCCCAGATGGCGAACACGCTGCACAGCGTGCAGGGCGCGATCAACGTGTTCGAGATGGCGGCCGGCCAGGTGTGGCGGCTGGTACTCGACAGCTGGGGCGTGGCCGGGATCGGGCTGTTCGCCGCCATCGCGGTGATCGTGCGCCCGCGGTTCCGGGCCGACCTGCGGATCATGGCCGCGCTGAGCGTGGCCGTGACCTTGGTCACGGCCGCTACCGCGCCCGCCGCGCTGCCCGCGAACCAGTCGCAGACCTGGGCCTCGGGGCGTTACCTGGACGGCATGATCGTCACGTTCTTCGTCGTCGGCGCGGTGGTGCTGCTGCGCGCCCGGCCCCGGTTCATCCTGGGCTGCGCGGCGTGCACGGCGGTGGTGACCCTGCTGTGCGCCGAGTTCGTGTACGTCTACGCGGGCTCGTCCCTGCCCACCGGGAGCTTCCCGACCGGGTTCAACTTCGGCGAGCCCGCCGTGCTGACCCAGGACTGGAGCAACGCCAGCGTGTGGGTGGCGACCGCGGTGGCGCTGGGCCTGCTCGGCGTCTGGGTCCTGATCGCGCTGGCGGCGCGGCGCTGGAGCGAGGTGCTGGTGCGGCCCCGTCTGCCGCTGTCCCGGGTGCTGCGGGCCCTGGCGGCGGCCGGGCTGGCGGCGGTGAGCCTGGTGGCCGTGACCCAGATGACCACCCACGTCTCGCAGGCCAACACGCCGGCCCAGGCGCAGAGCACGACGGGGTTCGTGGCGGCCGCCGGGCTCAAACCGGGCGACCAGATCGCCGTGGCCTTCACCGTCGGCATCAACCTCCCGGCCACCGACGTGCCCTACTCCCTGTGGGCCCCGCAGGCGTTCGAGGTGTCCTGGACCGAGCTGCAGTTCTTCAACCCCGCCCAGGCCCCGCCGGCCGGCGTGAACGTGGTGGAGACTGGCTGGCCGTCCGGACAGCCCGCGTCGGCCGGCTGGCCGGACCGCCCGGCCGGCTGGCGGATCGTGGCCTCCAATCAGGCCGCGAACTGGGTCGCGTGGCGGAAGTCCTGACCTGTGTCGAAGTTGTATCCGGGGTGTTACCGGCCGGCTGGCACGCTAGGCTGACTGTCCGTGTCGCGCTCCTTCGACGTGGCGGGTTCCGCCGACCTGGCGGGTTCCGCCGACCTGGCGGGTTCCGCCGACCTGGTCGCGGCCGCCGTCGGCGGGCCGGAGCCCGCGGCGCGGGGCCGTCGGTGGGCCTGGCTGCTGGTGGCGGGCTGGCTGGTCCAGGCCGGGCTGCGTGCCTGGCTCAGCCGCGCGCAGACGGTGCCGCTGGCCATCCCGGATGAGTCCGCGTACCTGATCGCGGCGCGGGTGTTCGCCGGGGGTGCTCCGGCCAACTTCTCCTACTCGACGTTGTACCCGGCCGGGTACCCGCTGCTGATCACGCCGGTGTTCTGGTTCACTCACAACCCGGTCACCGTGTACCGCGCGGTGCTGCTCGGGATCAACGCGCCGATCAGCGCCCTGGTGATGCCGCTGGGCTACGTCGCGGGCCGGCGGCTGGGGCTGGAACGGGCGTGGGCGTTCGGCGTGGCGATGGTGGCGGCGCTGCTGCCCGCCGCGCTGTTCTACAGCCAGTACGCCATGACCGACGCGATCTACCCGGTCCTGGTGCTGGCCTGGCTGCTGGCTGTGCACAGCTGGCTGACGGCTCGTTCTTTGCGCGGTCAGTATTTCGCGGCGGTCGGTTCGGCGCTGCTGGCGGGGTATTCGTACGCGGTCCACTCCCGCGGCGCGGTGATGGTGGCCGGGTTTTTGCTTGTGGGCGTGGTGGCGGCCTGGCGGCGGCTTGTTCCCCGGGCGACGGCGCTGGCCGCGTTGGTGGCGCTGTGCCTGCCGCTGGGCGCGGCCCGCCTGCTGAACCACCACTTGTCCTCGGTCATGTACCCCAGCGGCGCGCGGACCCTGGCCGGCGAGGCGCTGATCAGGCTGCGCACCGTGCACGGCGTGGTGTTCGTGCTGGAGATGGCCGCGGGCCAGCTGTGGCGGTTCGTGCTGGACGGCTGGGGGGTGGCCGGGCTGGGGCTGGCCGCCGCGGTGTTCGTGATCTTCCGGCGCTCGGTGCGGGACGAGGTGCGGATCATGGCCGCGCTGGCGGCGGGGGTCACGCTGGTCACCGCCGTCATCTCGCCCGCCGCGCTGCCTCCGGACCAGCCGCAGGCCTGGGCCTCCGGGCGTTATCTGGACGGCCTGCTGGTGGTGTTCTTCCTGGTCGGGGCCGCGGTACTGCTGCGTTCCGCCCCGCGCCGGGTGCTGATTTACGCGGCCTGCGTGGTGCCGCCGACGCTGCTGGCCGCGATCGTGGTCTTCACGTACGCGGGCGGGTCGGTGCCCACGTCCGGGTTCGGCGCCGGGTTCGTGTTCGCCGAGCCCGCGGTGCTGACCCAGGACTGGACGACGGCCAACGTGCTGCTGGCCACGGTGGTGGCCCTGATATTGCTGGCTGCGGTGGTCGGGGTGATGCTCGCGGCGCGGCGGCTCGGGGGCCCGGGCTGGCTCCGGCGGGGCCGGGTCGTCGTGCTCGCCGGTCTCGGGGCGGTCAGCCTGGTCGCCTCGCTACAGATGACCAGCAACATCTCGCAGGCCAGCGTGCCGGCTCAGGAGCGCAACGTCACCGCCCTGATCAGCGGGACCGGGCTACGCCCGGGCCAGCACCTGGCCATCGGCACCGGGCTGTCCTGGCAGACCTGGATGCCGCAGGCCTACGAGGTCTGGTGGGCGCCGCTGGAGTTCTTCAACGCCTCCCTGGGAGCGCCTCCGCCGGCCGACGCGACCGTGGTCGAGGTGGCCTGGCCGGCCGGGCGCCCGGCCGCCATGAGCTGGCCGCAGGGGCCGGGGGCGGGCTGGAAGGTCGTGCTNNGCTTTGGTTTCCGCTTTGGTTCCCCGCAGCCCTAGGGCCAGGCCTGCGGCGACCACCGCGAGGCCGGCCCAGACCAGCGGGCGGGGCGCCGGGCCGCCGAGCAGGACGCCGGCCGCCGCCGCGGCCACCGGGGCCACGCCGGTGAGCAGCCCGGCCCGGCTGGCCCCCAGCCGTCCCACGCTGGAATACCACATGACGAACGCCACCGCCGTCACCGCCACGGCCAGGTAGCCAACGGCCAGCCAGTCCTCGGTATCCAGGCGGGCCGCAGCGCCCGGGCCCTCGTGCACCAGCCCGATCGCGGCGAAGATCACCGCGGCGATCCAGGTGGTGTGCACCGACACCACCCACGGGCCAAGCCGACCAAGGACCGGTATAGCCAGCAGGGTGAAGGCGGCCTCGCAGCCGAACACCACCGCGGCCCACGCGACCCCGAGACCATCGGTGCGGCCCAGGCCCTGGACCAGGGCCGCGCCGCAGGTCACCACCAGCGCGGCGGCCACCAGGACCGCGCGCGGCCGCGATCCTTCCAGCAACGGCCCGATCACGGCCAGCAGCGCGGGGACGCAGGCCACCGCGACGCCCAGGACGGCGGGCTCGGCGTGCCGCGACCCCGCCACCAGCGCGACGTTGAACAGCACCAGCCCGGTCGCTGCGATGCCCGTCAGCCACAGCCACTCTGTCCCGCGCGGCATGACCAGCCGCCGGCCGGTCAGCCGGGCCAGGACCAGCAGGATCAGGCACGCCGCCGTGTACCGGAGGGCCTCGGCGGTAAACACCGGTGCGTGCGCCAGCACGCCGGAGACCGCGACGCTGCCGCCCACGCAGATCATGGCGCCGGTTCCGGTCGCGATGCCAGCTGCGGGCGCTGCGGGCGCTGCGGGCGCGGCCGGCCCGGCGGTGGCGGCTGCGGGCCGTTCGGCCGTGACGGTTGAGGCTGCGGGCGCTGCGGCGGTGGGCGCTGAGCCGTCTGGGAGGTCGGGAGCAGGCATGACGCCACGCTAGGGGTCCGTTGGTCCAGCGAACAGGACCATTGAGGCGAGCTTATGATGGACCAATGACCGAGCCGGGGCGCGGGGCCGACTTTCTGCAGCTGAGCCCAGCGTCGGCCCCCGCGCGGGGCCTGACCAACTGGCTGGTCGCCGCCATCCGGGCCGCCATCATCGACGGGCGGCTGCGGACCGGGACGTCGCTGCCCGCGACCCGGCTGCTGGCCGACGACCTCGGCGTCTCCCGCGGCGCGGTCGTCGAGGCCTACCAGCGGCTCGCGGACGAGGGCCTGGTCAGCGCCCGGCCCGGGACGGGCACCAAGGTCTGCGGACTGCCTCCGCCGACCGGCCGGGAAAGGGCGGCGCCGACGGGTCCCGAGAGGGGGGCACCGGAGCGGCCGGCGCCTGCGCTGCTGCCGCAGCCGTGGCGGGCGCGGGCGGAGCTCGACCTCTCCCCCGGCGTGCCGGACCTGGCCGCGTTCCCGCGCGCCGCCTGGCTGCGCGCCGAGCGGTCAGTCCTGGACCGGGCGAGCGTGACCGAGCTCGGTTACGGCGACCCGCGCGGCAGCCAGACGCTGCGCCAGGAGCTCGCGGGCTGGCTGGCCCGCACCCGGGGCCTGCGGGCGACGGCCGACGACATCATCGTCGTCAGCGGAGTAGCTCAGGCTCTGGCCCTGCTCGCCCAGTGGCTGAACGCCCACGGCCGGACCCGGATCGCGGTCGAGGACCCCGGCTCGGTCGGATCACACGACGAGCTTACCTACTGGGGACTGGCCACCGTCCCGGTCCCGGTCGACGAGCATGGCCTGCAGACGAGCCACCTGGCCAGCAGCGGCCTGCCGGCCGTGCTGCTGACCCCCGCGCACCAGTTCCCCACCGGGGTGGTGCTCGCCCCGCAGCGCCGCCGCGAGCTGCTGGACTGGGCCGTGACGGCCGACGCCGTGATCATCGAGGACGACTACGACGCCGAGTACCGCTACGACCGGGCGCCGGTGCCCGCGCTGCAGGCCGCCGCTCCCAGTCAGGTCGCCTACGCCGGCACCACGTCCAAGACGCTGGCCCCTGGCCTGCGCCTGGGCTGGCTGGTCCCTCCGGTCCGGCTGCACGCGGACCTGGTGGAGGCCAAGCACGCCTCCGACCTGGGCAGCCCCGCGTTGGCGCAGCTGGTGCTGGCCCGCCTGATCGCCACCGGCGAGCTGGAGCAGCACATCCGGCTGGTCCGCAAGCGGCAGCGCACCCGGCGCGACGCGCTGCTCGGCGTGCTGCGCGAGCAACTGCCCGAGGCCCGGGTGCAGGGCGTCCCCGCGGGGCTGCACCTGCTCATCACGTTCCCGGCCCGGGCCGGACAGGTCGACGACGCCGATCTGGCCGAGCGGATCCACCAGGCCGGGGTATTGGTCCACCCGCTGTCGTGGCACCGTCAGCTACCCGGGCCACCCGGGCTGGTGCTGGGCTATGCGGCCCACACGCCCGATCAACTGCGCGAGGCGGCCCGGCGCATCGCGGCGGTCCTGGGCGGCTTAGCGGCCGGGGTCGGCCGGCGCGTTGCTCGTGGCCGCGAGCCGCGCGTCGGAGCGCCGATGCCGCCGGGCCACGGTCCGGAGCTGGCCGATGCGCGCCGCCCCGGCCAGCATGGTCAGCAGCACGCCGCAGACAGCCGAGAGGAGCAGGGCCACGCCCAGCGGCAGGTGTCCGTGCGCGCCAAGGTAGGAGATGCCCACCTCCCTGCCGTTCTGCAGGATGAAGATCAGCAGAAACAGCAGGACCACGGCGAAGAAGGCGACGGCCAGCCACAGGCCGCTGATCCGGGTGGGCTTGATCTTGTGCTGCGGCAGCGGCGCCGCCGGCGGGGGGCCTGGCGGCTGCGGCGCCTCGGGCTCCGGGTCGGGAGCGGACGTCCGGGTGGTGGGTGGCGGTTCTGTGCTCACTGGGACACCCCCTCGCGTATACGGCAGCGGCACGCGCCCCATTCCTGCCCGTCAGCGCGCAGGTTATGCGCGGGGGCTAGCTGGCCGCCCGGCCGGCCTCGGTGAGCACGGCCATGAGCGCCGCTACTGCCGCGTCGGCCGCGACCCGGGCGGTCAGCGCGTGCGTATGAGCCCGGTCGAAGTCGCCCGCGGCGATGAGGCCGAGGGCCACCCGGGCGTCGTGCCGGGCGGCCTGGAGTTCGCGCGCGGCTTGCTCGAGTGCCGGACTTTTCCGCGCGATCCCTGTGTCGATCACCCTCGGTCCCTCCCCCATCTGAGGCGCTCGGCCCGGATCGGACGGAGCAAGGAAACCTTACCGCCGTGCGATCGTCATGTCACACGGAGTCACTAAGATGAAGATTACCGTAAACGCCAATCCCAGGGCTGGAATGTGGCCTTTCCGCGATCCGGGTGGACGGCGACCGGTCTGGTGGCGTGAACTGATCCCTAGCTGTCGCTCACTGTCCCGAACGAAGGAGGAGCATCATGTGCCGGTTGTTCGGGCTGACCTCGGGCACGACACCGGTCCGGGCGACGTTCTGGCTGCTCGACGCGCCCGATTCGCTAGAGGTGCAGAGCCACCGCAACGCCGACGGCGCCGGGATCGGCTTCTTCGACGCCGCTCGCGCGCCGGTGCTGGATAAGCAGCCGGAACCGGCCTTTGCTGACGAGGAGTTCAACCGCGAAGCGCGGCAGGCCGAGTCGGCGACCTTCGTCGCGCACGTCCGGTGGGCGACAACCGGCGGCCGGACGATCCAGAACACCCACCCGTTCGCCATGCACGGGCGGATCATGGCGCACAACGGGGGGTTCGGCGAGCTGCCGCGGCTGGAGGAACAGCTCGGGCCGTACGCCAGCCTGGTGCTGGGCGATACCGATTCCGAGCGGTACTTCGCGCTGATCATCCAGCAGACCGAGGCGCACGGCGGTGACGTCGGGGCCGGGATCACCGCCGCGGCCAGCTGGATCGGCGCGAACCTGCCCGTCTCGTCGCTGAACACCATCGTCACGGCACCGGGCGAACTGTGGGCGCTGCGCTACCCGGCTGCGCATGCCCTGCACATCCTTGAGCGGCCGGCCGGGACCGCTCGGGTGGAGGCTGGGACCCGCGGTATGCACGTGCGCAGCGCGACCTCATCGGTGCATGCGCCCGGGCTGGATACAACGCCGTCGGTGGTGGTGGCGTCCGAGGAGATGGACGGGGAGAGCGGCTGGCGCATGCTGGAGCCGGGCGAGCTCGTGCACGTCCGGCCCGACCTGAGCATTCGCTCGACGGTCGTGATCACCGAGCCGCCCGCCCGGCTGGTCCCCCTGCCCGCCGACAGCCCGAACATCGACACCTGACGCGTGGGGTGGTGGGCGGGAACCGATGGCTGCCGGACAGGAGTGCTCAGCTTCGCGTAGCGGCCGAAAGGTCTTCCGGGCGATCAGCAGCGACCGCAGCGACCGAGTCAGCGGCATCAGGCCGCTGCCGTGTCAGGCTCGCGCGGGCGCAAACATGTCATGTCATTCAGTGTCCACGGCGCGGCAGCCCGACCGCGGCAGCCCCAACCTGGTGAAGGTGACGTTCTGACGTCTCTATCCGTTAGCGTGCCGCGTCCGCCGCGGGGCATGATGCTCGGTGTGCCCGATCTCCGCGCTGTGCGGTCCGGATCTGGCAGGTCAGCTCTCGTCGCGGGTGATACCAGCGTGGCCCCGCACTACGGATGTCAATGATCGTCGCGTTGCAGCCGGGAAAGATCCGGGATGATATGGGCTTCGGGGAGCGGTTTGGGTACTATGGACCCCCTAATTCGCCCGGAAGCCCGAATCCTCCCCGGTAAAGCGTCATCGGGTCGAACGCGTGAGCGAGATGGTGGCGTTGAGGCCGGCGGGACCACAACGGCCTCGCCCCGGGCCTGCGGGCGGCCTCAACGGCGACCGCGACTCATAGCGGCGGATGCAACTAA
>PLIQ01000339.1 GCA_003140115.1 Actinomycetota bacterium
AGCCCAAGGCGCTGGTCGAGTTCGGTGGGCAGACCCTCGCCGAACGCGGCGTGAACCTGCTGCGGGCCGGCGGCGCGGACCCGATCCTGGTCGTCACCGGCGCCGTCCCCCTCGAGCTCGACGGGACACTGACCGTAGACAACCCGCAGTGGCGTACCGGCATGGGTTCCTCCCTCCGGGCCGCCCTGCAAGCCCTCACCGCGGCCCGAGCCGGAGCCGGAGCCGGAGCCGGAGCCGCAGCCGGAGCCGCAGCCGGAGCCGGCCGTGACGTCGGCGCGGTCGTGGTCGCCCTGGCCGACCAGCCGCTGGTCGGAGCCGAGGCGGTCGCCCGCCTGATCGCCGCCCACCGCGACGGCGCCAGCGTGGCGGTGGCCGCCTACGACGGGCAGCCGCGCAATCCCGTGCTCCTGGCCCGCGAGCACTGGCCCGAGGTGATCGAGACAGCCACCGGCGACCAGGGCGCCCGGACGTTCCTGCGCGCCCATCCCGATCTGGTCACCCTGGTCGAGTGCGGCGACACCGGCCGCCCCGACGACATCGACACCCCGGCCGACCTGGCCCGGATCACCGCTGCCGCGGACCAGGCGCCATGAGGCTGGGCGTCATCGCCGACATTCACGGGAACGAGCCCGCGCTGCGGGCCGTGCTCGATGACGCGGCCCGCTATCGCGTCGACCGGTGGTGGGTCCTGGGCGACCTGGTCCTGTTCGGCTCCCGCCCTGCGGAATCCCTTGAGCTGCTGCGAGGGTTGCCCGGGGTCAGCATGCTGAGCGGGAACACCGACCGTTACGTGCTGACCGGCGAGCAGCCTGCGCCGCACGCCACCGCGGCAGACGCCGTCGGCCGCCTCGACCTAGTGGAACGCTACGCGGCGATGGCGGCGGGCATCGGCTGGACTCGCGGCGTGCTGGACCAGGCCGGCACGCTCGAATACCTGGCCGCCTTGCCCGCGCAGCTGCACCTGCAGTTCCCCGGCGGTACCACCCTGCTGGGCGTGCACGCCTCACCACGTGCCGACGACGGCCTCGGCATCGATCCCAGCCTCTCCGACGACCAGCTCCGCAGCCTGCTGACCGGGTGCAGCGCCGACGTTGTCGTGGGCGGTCACACCCACTATCAGGCTGACCGCATGGTCGGCGTTATCCGCGCCCTCAACCCCGGCAGCACCGGGATGCCCCGACCGCCCGGCCAGGCCAACTGGCTTCTCCTGGCCGAACGCGGCCGAGGCGACGTGATCGCCGAGCACCGCACCGTGCCTTTCGACGTCGGTGTCGTGGTCCGCGACCTGCACCGCCGCCGTCACCCCAACGCTGCCTTCCTCGAGGGCGTCCTCACCGGTCAGCGCGAGCAACTACGGACGCCTTCGGCGACGGCTCCGTAACGACGCCTGGATGCCCCAGGTGTGCGTGACTGCCTCGCCGGGCTGCAGTACCAGCAGGTCGTNNGCCGGTCGGGGCCCAGCGGGTCCCCGGTGAACACCTGCAGCCAGCGGTAGCCCGCTCCGGCCCACAGGCTGACCCGGGATCCCGCGCCGGCGTCGGCGGTCAGGTGCGCCCAGGCGCGGCCGTCNNGATACCGCGATCGTCGACGGGCAGCCAGGACTCCGCGTGCAGGGACAACTCCCAATCGTCGACCGCGGTCCCGAAGGTCAGGTACGGGTGCGAGCCGGTGCCGTAGGGGGCCGCGCGGCTCCCGCGGTTGCGCGCGGTGATGTCGACGTGCAGTCCGCTGTCCGGGTGCAGGCGGTATCCGGCCTCGATCTCCAGGCTGAACGGATATCCCTGATAACCGTGCGGGGCACTGCGCAGCAGCACCGAACCGGCGTCGTGACTGACCAGCGTCCACGCCGTCCAGCGCGTCAGGCCGTGGATCGCGTTGCCGTGGGCCGGCTCGGTCAGGCCCAGCTGGAACTCGGCACCGCCGAAGGCATATCGTCCGCCGTCGATCCTGTTCGGCCAGGGCACGAGCAGCTGGCCCGCGCCAGCTGGGGGAAGCTCGTCGGGCTCGTAGCCGGCTATCACCGGCTTGCCGCGGAACAGCAGCTCACGCAGCCCTGCGCCCAGCTCGGTCACTGTGGCCTGGTACGGTCCGGCTTCGATGCGGTGCTGCTGTCCGGTCAGCGGAACGGTCACCCCGTAAGGATACGGATAGCAACAGCGCCGCGTGGCAACCCGCCACCAAACCCCAGGCCAGATCGGCTCCCTGAGCCGCGGCGAGCAGCTTAGCGGCCGCGGGTTCGAGCGGCTCCTGCCCGGCCATCCCCAGCAGGACGGCGGATACCTCCGCGGCGGCCTGGCCGCTGGCCGCGCACTGCAGCAGCGAGGCCGCCAGCGTCGTGGTCCGCTGCGCCGAATAGCACGTCGCCGAGGCGCTGAGCCAGTTCGCCAGCCACACCGCCCGCGTCCCGCCGGCGATCCCGCCGCCGAGCAGCCGAAGCGCGAGCAACACGCCGCTGACCACGCTGTCGCCGCTCGGTACCAGGCCTGGGCCGAGGCCGACCAGTTTCTCGACCGCCTCGACCGCGCCCGCCAAGTCACCGCGGCCGCAGCAGGCGGCCAGCTGGACCGGCGCATCGTGGCCGGCCAGGCCCGGCGTCTGCTCGGCGGCCGCGCAGAACCTGGCCAGGACGCTGCAGCCATGATCGAGCCGGGCCCGCGAGAGCGGCCCGAACACGGGGGAGGGGTCCCACCAGCGCACGATCCGGATGTCCAGCCCGCAGGCCCGCACCCGACCCTCGCCCGCCCAGCAGTCCGCCGACGCGCGTGCCTCCCAGGGGCCGGTGACGATCGCGTTCGGCAGTCGGAGGGCGTCTGGTGGTGCAATGGCGATGACGCGCGGCTCGGTCACCAGGTCGGTGAATTCCAGGTAGATCGCGTCCGGCAGGGCGGCCAGGACCTTGCCGAACCGGCGTGGGCCGCGCAGCACATCGCGGACGGCCAGGCTAGCTACCCCCGTGGTTACCAGCGGCGGATTCGTGTCCTCAACAGGCGCGGACGGTCGCCTGCCGCGTGCCCCAGTCACCCACGCCACAGTACCTGGGCGGGCCGCCCGGCCCGCCCGGCGCCAGCGGCCCCGCGTTCGGCGGCCCGCGCCGACGGCTAACGACCTGTTGTGAAGTTATGAACAGTATGTCCATTAAAGAAAAAGAAACCGATTTGTGATACCCAAGACAAATTAGTCAACTTGAGCTTCGGGGAGGCCGACGGGGCTGCTTGGGGAGCGGGGGACCGTCAGCCCCGCCGGCTAAATAAACCCTAGCCGGATGAGATGCCGAGTTGGGTGACTTTCTCTCTTGTAAGTACTTCGAAACGTTTCCCGTTGAGGCCGACGATGTCCCCGGCGGTCCCGCGGGGACGGATCCGTTGCGGTGCCCGTTGGCCCCGTTCGGCCCGAGCCGACCGCTGCGAACCGCCTCCGCGGCCAGCACCCCGAACAGGTAAAAGTAGGCCGCTTCCTCGTCCTCGAAGAAGTGCACCTCCAGCCGCGCGTCGTCGGTCCGGCTGAACACCTCGAAGCCGCCGTTCGCCTCGATCAGGCACATCGCGCCCGGTACCTCCTCGTCGACCGCATACGCGGCCCGCGGGATGGCGGCCAGGGACAGCAGTTCGGCGAAGACCGACTCGGGCGAGATGCGGTCCTTGCGTCCGGTGCGCCGGTCCGGTTCCTGGGCCGTCTCGGATGCCGGCCCCGCTTCGTCCTCGGTCCACGGCTCAGGTCCGGGCTTGCCTTCCGTCCACGGCTGAGGCCACGACCCTGGCCGGTGCTCGCGCTGCGGCCACAACTGGCCTTCGGTCCCGTCCTCGGCGAGTTTCCCGGCCCCGTCGTTCAACGTGGTCTGCGGTCCCGGCCAGGGCTCGGGCGACCCATGCCAGGCGGTCATCCGGTCCGGCATGCGGGACGCGTGATCCGTACCGCCATATCCGGCTAGCTGGCTATTTTCGGTCGGCCCGCCGTTTACTACCGCATCGTGATATGCCTCAAGTCCAGCCTTTTCCGGCGGCTTCGGATATTCATTCGCCGCGGCAAATCCCGCAGGCTCTGCGTAAGCCGGCGGCTCCGCGTATCCGACAGGCGGGGCCTCGGGCGCCGATTGCCCGCCGACCGGGAACATGGCCGCGGTCAGCGGGAAGTCCACCCGTTCCTCGGTCAGGCCGGTGACATCGCTGCGGGCCACCACGACCTCGAAGACCTCCCGGTCGATTTCCCAGTAGCCCAGTTGCGCGGCGCGCGCGGCGTCCCGGCCCAGGTAGGCGATGTGCAGCCGGTCGCCCATGTCGTCGAGCACCAGGCACGGCTCGCCCCGGTAGTCGCCCGCCGGCCGCTCCTGCCACAGCGCGTCGAGGTCGGTGATGCTGACCCGTTTACGCCAGTGCCCGGCCACGGCCGTGAACCCGAGTTCCTCCGGCGGCGGGGCGGGGGAAAACAGCGTCAGCGCCGCGCCGTCCGGGCCCAGTCCCGCCTGGTACGGGACGCCGAGGTAGGTTGCCATCAGCCGCAGATGCATGGCTCAGGGCTCCGCAGGATGCCAGGCCAGGCCGTCGTACCGGGCGACGAGCTCGTCTCCCTCGGCGCCCAGTCGGCACATGCCCGCCCCGACCGGTATCGGGATCGGCTCGAGGTAAAACTCGCCCGCGCTCGGGCTCGTGGGCTGCTGGTAGCCATCAACCGCCCGGGCCAGCCAGCACAGCAGGTACAACTCGCTCATGACCGGCGTGAACTCGGAGTCCTCCCAGCCGAGGCTGAGCGCGAGGTAGGCTTCGGCCGGGTTGTGGAACCGGACATCCTGGGCGCGGTACACGTAGCCAGCCAGCACCGATCGCTGCCCGCTCAGGTAGGGGTCCACCAAGCGTGGCGGGACGGCCTTCCACATCGGCGTGCCCGGTGCGATCGCGGGCACCCGGTCGGGCTGTGTCACCAAGCTCCCTCCCGTTCACGCCGAACTCCCCGCACAACTGATTGTGCCTAGTTAATGACGCCAATTAGCGGGAAAGCGCCTCATTCAGAGGATTATTACTCTGCGTAGTAGACCGGTAGGTCTCGATGCCCGCCACCAGCCACGAGGTGGGGCAACGCGGCCCGTGCCATAGGGTCGGTGGCGTGTCGGGTCATCTGAATCCTGGTGGGCAGCAGTTCCGCGGCGACCGCGGCGCGACCGATCCCCGGGTTGCCGCGGCGCTCGCCGCGTACCAGGCCGGACAGGGCAGCGAGCAGGCCGCGCTCGGCGCGCTGGCCGCCGCGCGGCTGCTCGTCCCGGTGATTGCCGTCCTGAGCGGCGGGTCCGCGACGGACCCGGAAACCCCGCAGCGCGGCTTCAAGGCGCCGGGCGACCAGGCGCCGGGCGATAAGGACAGCGAGATGGTGCTGCCCACGCTGATCGGCCGGGACGGCAGGCCCGCTGTGCTCGTCTTTACCGGCCTGGAGGCGCTGGCCCGGTGGCGCCCGGACGCCCGCCCGATCCCGGCCGAGGCGGACCGGGTGTGGCGCGGCGCCGTCGCCGACGGCTGCGCCGTGGTCATCGACGTGGCCGGGCCGGTGCCGCTCGCCGTAGAAGGCGCCCGGCTGACCGCGCTGGCCTCCGGGCAGCCGGTGCCGCCGCCGCACGAAGATCCCGATGTGCACGCTGAAGTCCAGGCCGCGGTCGCCGCCGAACTCGCCATCGCCGGGTTCAGCCTGGCGCCAGGCTGCGCCGACGCCGCGGATCTCGCGGTCCGGCTGCACCTGGCCAAGCCCGGGCCGACCGCGGACTGGCGGCCCGCGGTGAACCGGGCGGCGGCTGGTATCGCGGCCCGGCTCGGCGCCCGGCTGCGCCGCGGCATCGAGGTCGTCATCGCAGAATGATCAGGTCCGACCCCTTAGGATCAGGTGCATGTTTCGCTGGCTGACCGCAGGCGAATCGCACGGGCAGGCACTCGTCGCGATCTGTGAGGGCGTGCCCGCCGGAGTACAGGTCACTACCGAGGACCTCGCTGCCGCGCTGGCCCGGCGCCGGGCCGGTTACGGCCGCGGCGCCAGGATGACCTTCGAGCGCGACGAGGTGGAGCTCACCGCCGGAGTCCGGCACGGGCGCACGCTCGGCGGCCCGGTCGCGATCAGGATCGCCAACACCGAATGGCCCAAGTGGGAAACGGTCATGTCCGCTGACCCCGTCGACGCCGACGTGCTGGCCGGGCTGGCCAGGAACGCACCGCTGACCCGGCCGCGCCCCGGGCACGCCGACCTGGCTGGCATGCAGAAGTTCGGCCACACCGACGCCCGGCCCGTCCTGGAGCGGGCCAGCGCGCGGGAGACGGCCGCCCGGGTCGCCCTCGGCGAGGTGGCCCGGCGCCTGCTCAGCCAGGTACTCGGCATCGAGATCCTCAGCCATGTGGTGTCCATCGGCGCGGTCAAGGCGCCCGACGACCTGATGCCGGGGCCCGGCCCGCAGGACCAAGCCGCCATCGACGCCGACCCCGTGCGCTGTGCCGATCCCGCGACCAGCCAGGCCATGGTGGCCGAGATCGACGCGGTCCGCAAGGACGGCGACACCCTCGGCGGCGTCGTCGAGGTGCTGGCCTTCGGGCTGCCGCCCGGGCTGGGCAGCTTCACCCACTGGGACCGGCGGCTCGACGCCCGGCTGGCCGGGGCGCTGATGTCCATCCAGGCCATCAAGGGCGTCGAGGTGGGAGACGGCTTCACCACCGCCACCCGGCGCGGGTCGGCAGCCCACGACGAGATCGAGGCGAGCGCTCATGGCGTCACCCGGCGCACCAACCGGGCGGGCGGCATCGAGGGCGGCATGAGCACCGGTGAGGTCATCCGGGTCCGGGCCGCGATGAAGCCCATCTCCACCGTGCCGCGCGCCCTGGACACCATCGACACCAGTACCGGCGAGCCGGCCAAGGCGATCAACCAGCGCAGCGACGTGACCGCGGTCCCGGCGGCGGGCGTGGTGGCCGAGGCCATGGTGGCGCTCGTGCTGGCCGAGGCGGCGATCGAGAAGTTCGGCGGCGACTCGGCCGAGGAGATGCGCCGCAACGTGGAGAGCTACCTGAAGGAGCTGGTCATCTCATGACGGCCCCGGCAGCGGTGCTGATCGGCCCGCCGGGCGCGGGCAAGTCCGCCGTGGGCCCGCTCCTAGCCGAGCTCCTCGGAGTCAGCTTCCGCGACACCGATACTGATGTCGCGGAAGCGGCGGGCCAGCCGGTCAGCGACATCTTCATCACCCGCGGCGAGCCGGCCTTCCGTGAACTCGAACGCGCCGCTGCGGCCAGCGCGCTGCGTGAGCACGACGGCGTGCTCGTGCTCGGCAGCGGCGCGGTCCTCGACCCGGATCTCCAGCCCCTGCTCGACGGCCTGCCCGTGGTGTACCTGGCCGCCGACTTCGCCACCGTCGCGCGGCGCCTGGGGCTGGACCGGCCCCGAGTGGTGGTCCCGGGGAACCCGCGCGGCCGGTTGCGCGCCATGCTGGAGGAGCGCCGCCCGCTCTACGAGCGGCTGGCCACGGTCACGGTCAAGACCGACGACCTGGATCCCGACGAGGTCGCCGCGCAGATCGCCGCGACCCTGACCGACGCGACCACCAGCGAGCAACCCCGATGAGCAGTGAGCAGCCAACATGACCGCGACCAGAATCGACGTCCGGCCCTCGGACGGCGGCCCGCCCTACCAGGTGGTCGTCGGCGTCGGGGTGCTCGGCGAACTGCCCGGTATGATCCCGAAGGAATCCCGCACCGTCGTCGTCATCCACCCCGTAGGCCTGGGCGAGATCGCGCGCCCGGTCTGCGGGACGCTGACCGCGGCCGGTTTCCGCGTCTTGGCCGAGCCCGTCCCGGACGGCGAAACCGCCAAGACCGTCGACGTCGCCGCCCGGCTGTGGTCGAGCCTGGCCCAGCACAAGGTGACCCGGTCCGACTGCATCGTCGGCCTGGGCGGGGGAGCGACCACCGACCTGGCCGGGTTCGTGGCCGCCACCTGGTTGCGCGGCGTGCAGGTGGTACTGGTTCCGACCACCCTGCTGGGCATGGCGGACGCCGCGGTCGGCGGCAAGACCGCGATCGACATTCCGGCGGGCAAGAACCTGGTCGGCGCGTTCCATTCCCCGGCGGGGGTGCTTGCCGACCTGGCCACGCTCGAGACCTTGCCCCGGGCCGACTACGTGGCCGGACTGGCCGAGGTGATCAAGGCCGGCTTCATCGCCGACCCCGTCATTCTGGACCGGGTCCAGGAGGATCCTGGCGGCGCCATCGTGCCGCACGGCCCGTACGCACGCGAGCTGATCGAGCGCGCCATCCGGGTCAAGGCCGGCGTGGTATCGAACGACCTCACCGAGAAGGGCCTCCGGGAGATCCTCAACTACGGGCACACCCTCGGCCACGCCATCGAGCGGGTGGAGGAGTACCGGTTCCGGCATGGCGACGCGGTCGCCATCGGCATGGTGTATGTCGCCGAGCTGGCCCGCCTGGCCGGGCGGCTCGACGAGCAGACCAGCAAGCTGCACCGGACCGTCCTGACCAGCGTCGGCCTCCCCACTAATTACCGGCCGGGCGCGTGGCCGTCGCTGCGCGAGGCCATGAGCGTGGACAAGAAGGCTCGCGGCGCACGGCTGCGGCTAGTGGTGCTCGACGGCCTGGCCCGCCCCGGCATCCTCGACGACCCCTCCGAACAGCTCCTGCAGCAGGCCTACCAGGAGGTATCCACATGATCACGCAGGTGCTCGTGCTCAACGGCCCGAACCTGGGCCGCCTCGGCATCCGGGAACCGGAGATCTACGGCTCGGTGTCGTTCGACGAACTGGCCGACCTGTGCCGCTCGACCGGCCGCGCCCTGGGCCTGCACGTGGACGTCCGGCAGACCGACGACGAGCGGGAGATGATCAGCTGGGTGCACGAGGCCGCCGACGCCCGGATGCCGGTGGTGATCAACCCCGCCGCGTTCACGCACTACTCCTACGCGCTGCGGGATGCTCTGGCCATGCGGACCGCTCCGCTAGTCGAAGTGCACATCTCCAACCCGGCGGCGCGCGAGTCGTTCCGGCACACCTCGGTGGTGGCCGCGGTGGCGGACGGGACGGTGGCCGGGTTCGGCCTGGTTTCCTACCAGCTGGCCCTGCAGGCCATCGCCGAACTGATCGCCGAGCAGGCCAAGCGGGCCGAGTTGACCGCCGAACGGGCCAAGCAGGCCGAGCCGTGATCTGCTGACGGACCGTGAGTCTGGGTGGCACTATCGCTGCTCCCGCTCCAGGACCGAATCGAGCGCTCGCCGCGCGCGGGCCGCGAACGCGGCGGGATCGAGACGGCCCGCCGGATGCGGGGCCTCAACGGCGACGGGAACGGTGCTGGGCACCGCGGCGAGCAGGTCGCCTAGCGGCAGCTCGCCGGCTCCGGGCAGCAGCCGTGCGGTGCGGGCCTCGGCCACCGCATCGCGCGGCGGGGCCAGTGGCGCGTCGCATATCTGCAGGTACGCGACGAGCCCGGGATCGAGGCCGGCCAGCTCGCGCAGGTCGACGCCGCACCGCCACACGTGCAGCGCGTCGATCAAGATCCCGCCACCGTCCGACCGCGCGGTGATCATGGCCGCGTCGGCCAGGGTCCGTAGGCTCCGGTAGGCCATGAACTCGATGACCGGCCGCAACCCGTACGGTTTGGCCGACCGCACCAGCTCGGCGAAGTGATCCGACAGCCGCTCCAGGTCAGGATCCTCGCCGACCGTAATGACGTACCGGGCGCCCAGCTCGGCCGCGGCCTCGAGCACCGGCCCGACGTCGGTCGGCTCCGGGCCGAGCCGGATCGCCTCCACGTCGAGCACCTCGACCTGCGCCGCCGCGCAGCGGCGCACGGTCTCGGCCAGCATGGGGGAGCCGGGGCGCATCGGCCAGGGCTCCTCTCCCGCCGAGGCCGGCGAGATGCGCAGGCCGACCGCGCCGAAGCCCGCCCCGGCCGCGACGCCGACGAACTCGGGCGGCGCGAGGCCGAGCAGCGTCAGGTGCTCCAGACCCGTCACCCTGGCCATCGGCGGTCTCCACGCTAGGAACTAACTAGATAGTGCAGCTACCTGACCACCGTCGGCTGACCTACCCGCAGTGGTACAGCGTCTGCGCGCCGGTCGTGGCGGCCGTGCTGGCGCTGGCTGAGGTGGTAGCGCCGTAGGCCGACGCGGGCACCGCGGTGCAGTTCTGTTCGACCCACGAGGTGACGGACGAGACGGTGCCGCCGCCACCTCCGCCAAACCCGCCTGCGCCCCCGGTCAGCACGTACCGCAGCTTGCCCTCCTGGACGTACTGCTTGAGCTGGGCGAGGGTCGGCGCGGGGTCGCTGCCGCTGAACCCGCCCATGGCCATGACCGGGATGCCGCCGGTCTGCAGGATGATCGCCGCGGCCGCGTCGGAGCCCCGCACGGCCACCAGCCAGGTCGCGCCGTCACGGTGCGCCTCGAGGTACGCGATCAGCTGCTTGCTGACCGCCCCGCCGCCTCCGCCGCCGACCCGGGTCGCGCCGCCGCCCGGTCCCGCCGCGCCCAGACCGGCCGCGCCCAGACCCGTGCCCCGTTCCCGGTCCCGGCCGTAGCCGCCGGTGCGCCCGAAGCCGGACCCGGCCTCGCCGCCAAACCCGCCGCCAAACGCGCCGCGGTCACCGTACCCGGTACCCGCGGCGCCGCCGAGACCAGCGACGTCGAACCCGGCGCCCACGCCCCCGAAGGTGCCGCCCGCGGTCGGGCCGGCCACCGGGTTGGTCCCCGAGACCGCCCGCGAGAGCGGAGTCAGCGCGTACGCGGCCGGTCCCGCCAGGATCGCGATCAGCCCGGCCACCCCGACCACCGCGAACAAGCGGCCGCGTCGGCCGCCTCCCGCCAGCCGGCTGCGCCCGAGTCCCGCCGCGGAGCCCCGACCGCGCAGCCAGCCGAACACCAAGGCGCATACCAAGGCGAGTACCGCCACCACCGTGGCTCCCAGGACCGTCCAAGACAGCCACGGATTCCAGCTCGGCGTGCGGCGCAGCAGCACGAACGACCAGGCGCCGGTGACCGCGATCGCCAGCGGCAGCAGCAGCCTCAGCCAGCCCGAGCGGCGGCGGTACGCCTGGTAGAAGGCCACGGCGCCGATGCCGGTCAGCGCGGCGATGGGCGGCGCCATGGCACTGGTGTAGTACGAGTGCTGGATGCCCTGCTGGAAGCTGAGCACAAAGAACTCAAGCAGCAGCCAGCCACCCCACAGCAGCACGCTGGCCCGCGCCAGGTCCGTCCTCGGCCGCCGCCCGATCAAGATGAGCGTCCCGATCAGCGCGATGGCGGCGAGCGGTATGAGCCAGGAGATCTGCCCGCCGAGCGTCGAGGCGAACATCCGCCCGATGCCCGCCTGCCCGCCCAGACCACCGAAACCCGTGGCCTGGTGGGCCGCCTCGCCACTGCCTCCGCCGCCGCCTCCGCCGCCGCCGAAAGCTCCACCGCCACCGCCCCCGCCCCCGCCGCCTCCGCCCGGG
>PLIQ01000374.1:0-13089 GCA_003140115.1 Actinomycetota bacterium
GCTGAGCATCAAGAGTGACGAGGCGGACCAGCTCGCCAGGGAGTTGGCCGCGGAGACGGGCGAGACGCTGACCGAGGCCGTCGTGATCGCACTCAGGGAGCGACTCGACCGTGAGCATGGCAGGCACGCAGCCAGCATGAGGACGCGACTGGCGCGCCTGGCGGCCGATGTGGCGGCCTTGCCGGTTGCCGACAGCCGGGCACCAGAGGAGATCGTCGGCTACGACGACGCTGGCCTGCCGCGTTGACGCAGCCGACGCGCGGGAGCCTGGTCGTCGACACGTCGGCAGCGGTGGCAGTCATCCTCGGCAAGCCGGGGGGCGATGAACTCGCGGTCCACCTAGAGAACGCCCTCGCGCGGCTGATGCCTGCCGCCATCCGCGTCGAGCTGGGCATCGTCATTGAGGCCAGGCTCTGGCCCGCCGGGCAAGACGTTGTCGACCGGTTCCTTCGTGACGCGAAGATCGACATCGTGCCTGTCGACGCAGACATGGCAGCCCGGGCGATGAGCGGCTGGCGGCGATATGGCAAAGGGCGTCATCCAGCCGGGCTGAATTTCGGTGACTGCTTCACATACGCGCTCGCCGAGCGAACCGGGCACCCCGTCCTGTGCGTCGGTGATGACTTCGCCGCCACCGATATTGCTGTGGTACGCCCCCCGCCCGGGCCTGATCCAGCCTAGCCACGTCGGTCAGGTCGCGGAGGGTGGCGGGCTGGGCGTGGGCTGGGTCAGGAGGGTGATCGCCTGGTCCTGGGTGAGGGCACGGCCCGCGGCCAGGGCGGCGTCCCAGGCGTCGCGGTCGACGGTGGCTCGGGCCGGGGCCAGGAACCGTTCGAGGAGGGCCGCGTCGGGCTGCGGGATCGGCGTGCCCGCCTCGGCCCGGATGGCTTCGGCGGCACCGGCCAGCCGTGCCGCCCGCATGACGTCGCCGAGCTCGGCGGCGATGCAGGCGGACTGCTCGATAGCCGAGATCAGGGTGGCGGCGTCGCCGGAGGTGGCCACGTAGTCGAAGGTGGCGGACACCATCTCGCTGGCCTCCGATATCCGCCCTGCGCGGAGGCTGACTACCGCGAGCGACTGCTGGTCGAGGACTACTCCCCACGTGTCGCCCTGCTTGCGGTCCAGCGCGAGGGCCTCCCGGAGGACCTGCGCGGCGCGGTCGAGGTGGCCTGCTTCGCTTTCCAGCTGGCCCAGGTTCGTGAGGGCCGCGGCGAGCCGGACGTCGCTGCCGATCTCGCGGGCGATGGCGGCGCTTTCCTCCAGCACCGACCGGGCGGTGTCCAGGTGGCCCAGCCAGCGATGGGTGATGCCGAGGCTGTTGAGCTCTCGGGCCTGCTGGTCGCGGTCGCCCAGTTCCCGCCAGATGGCCAGGCTGCGCTCCAGGAACCGCAGACCTGCCTCGAGTTCGCCCTGCTCGTCCAGCAGCACCCCCAGCCAGTGGGCCAGCCGGGCCAGCGGTGCTCCGGCGTCATCCGGCGCTAGGTCCATGGCCCGTTCCAGCCACCGCCGTCCTTCGGGAACATGACCGTGCCGGAACCAGAACTGTCCCAGCGCCTGGACCAGCCGCAGGCCGATCGCGACCCGCTCGCCCTCGGCGGCGCCGGTCTGCAGCGACCAGCTCAAGGCGGCGCGCAGGTTGTCGTGTTCGGCCTCCAGGCGGTCCAGCCAGGCCAGGTGCTCCCGGCCGTTCAGCTGCGGGGTGGCTTGCTCGGCGAATGCCGCGTAGTGCTCGGCATGCCGGCGCCGGGTCTGTGCTTCCTCGCCGGCCTCGGCCAGGCGCTCCAGGGCGTACTGGTGGATCGTCTCCAGCATGCCCGCCCGCGGCTCGCCGTCGGTGCTCTCCGTCACCGTGATCAGGCTGGCGTCCAGCAACGCGGCGACCAGGTCCAGCGGATCGGCGCCGGCTGGATCGCCGCCGTCGGCCATGGCCACCGCGGCCAGGGCATCGAGGTCGCAGCCCCCGGCGAAGACGCCCGCCCGCCGGAACACCCCGGCCAGGTCCGGGTCGAGCAGGTCGTAGCTCCAGGCGATGGTGTTCCTGAGGGTCTGCTGGCGAGAGGGGCGTTCGACGCCGGCGCCGCTCAGCGCGAGGCTGTGATCCAGCCGGGCGAGGAGGGCCCGGGGCGCCAGCAGCTTGACCCGGGATGCGGCCAGCTCGATGGCCAGCGGCAGCCCGTCCAGGCGCCGGCAGATCGCCGCGATGTCGGCGGCGTTGTCCGGGGTGACCGCGAAACCCGGCCGGACCATGCCCGCCTGCTGGACGAACAGCTGAGCCGCCTCGCACCCGGCCACCGCTGGCACGCCGGTGTCGCGGGGCATCTCCAGCGGCGGGACCGGGAGCTCATGCTCTCCCTGAAGATGCAGCGGCCGGCGGGATGTCGCCAGCACCACCACGTGGGGAGCGGCGAAGAGCAGCGCGGACACGACCTCGGCCGCGTTGTCCAGCTGTTCGAGATTGTCGAGAACCAGCAGGGCCTGACGGTCGCCGAGGTGCTCGGTCACCGCGCGGGGTTCGCCGCCGCCCGCGTCCAGGCTCTCGGCGATCGTCTTCCACATCACTTCGGCATCGCGCACGGCCGCCAGCGCGACGAAGAAGACACCGTGCGGGAAGGAATCGCCGAGCGCGGCGGCGGCGGCCAGGGCCAGCCGCGTCTTGCCCACCCCGCCGGGCCCGGTGAGCGTCAGCAGCCGGACGCCCGGCGCCGAGAGGGCCGCGGACAGGCGCTGAAGATCGTCGACCCGGCCGACCAGCGGGGTGGCCGGCACCGGCAGGCTGGTCTGGGCGCCGAGGCTCTTCAGCGGCGGGAACGCCTCGCCCAAGCCAGGTCCGACCAGCTGCAGGATGCGCTCCGGCGCGTCAATGTCCTTGAGCCGGTGCGAACCCAGGTCTCGGACGGACAGCTCCGCGGGCCGCCCGGGCTGCGCCAGCTGCCACGTGACCTGGGACATCACCACCTGGCCACCGTGCGCCGTGGCCATGATCCGCGCGGCCCGGTGCACGTCTATCCCGATGTACCCGTCTTCGTGCCGGGACGGCTCCCCCGAGTGCAGGCCCATCCGGACCCGGACGGCGACACCGCCGGGCCAGTCATGGGCGGCCAGCGCACGCTGCGCCGCCGCACCGCAGGCCACCGCATCGGCGGCCGACTCGAACACCACGAAGAAGCTGTCGCCCTCCGTCCCCATCTCCCGGCCCCGCCAATCGGACATAGCGGCCCGCATGACCGCCCGCTGGGCCGACAGCGCCTCCCCGTAGCGATCGCCCAGGCGGCTCAGCAGCGCCGTTGCCCCTTCGATGTCAGTGAAGAGCATCGTCACGGTTCCCGCCGGAAGCTCCGGCGCCTGCCGGTTACCGGCCCCCAGCGCGGCCCGGGTGGCGTCCGCGCCGCGGGCCGGCTTGGCCGAGGTGGTCGCGGGATCGTGTTCGTAGGCGTCCAGGCCGAACGCCTGGCGCAGCGCGTCAGCGAACTCCTGGCAGGTGGGATAGCGGTCCTGGGGCGCCTTGGCCATAGCCCGGGCCAGGACGTCGTCGGCCGCGGCCGGAAGGTCGGGACGCCGGGAAGCCAGCGACGGCGGCGGCGCCGACAGATGCGCGTAGATCACCGCCATGTCCTGATCGCGCTCGAACGGCACCACGCCGGTCAGCAACTCGAACGTCGCGCACGCCAGCGCGTACTGGTCGGTCCGGCCGTCCACCTCCCGCCCTTCGATCTGCTCCGGCGCCATGTAGGCCACCGTGCCCAGGAACATCCCGGTCCGCGTCAGCCGGACCGAAGGCGACCCGACCTTGCTCAGCCCGAAATCCGCCAGGTATACGTGATCGGGCCGGCCCGGCCGTGAATCCACCAGCATGTTCGCGGGCTTGACGTCGCGGTGGACCAGTCCGGCCGCGTGCGCGGCGTCCAGCGCCGACGCCACGGGTGACACGACGGCGGCGGCGCGGGCCGCGGGCAGCGGGCCCTCCCGGCGGGCCAGATCCCGGACGCTACCGCCAGAGACGTAGCGCATCGAGATGAACAGGACGCCGCTCGCCTCGCCCGCCTCGTACACCGGGATGATGTGCGGGTCATCGACGGCGGCCGCCGCCCGGGACTCCCGCAGGAACCGGTGCCGGAAGTCCTCGTCGGCCGCCAGCCACGGGGTGAGCAGCTTCAGCGCCACGAACCGGTCGAGCCGCTCATCGAGGGCCCGGAACACCACCGCCATCCCGCCCGCGCCGATCTCTTCCGCCAGGCGGTACCCGGCGATCCGCGAGCCCACGGCGAAGGGAGGCGCTGCGCCGCCGGTCGTCCCGGGCGGTCC
Source organism: Actinomycetota bacterium (assembly GCA_003140115.1). Next base: position 4,303 of record PLIQ01000374.1, read on the forward strand.
CTCGCCCACCGTGCCTCCCGGAAGGTCATGTTAAGGACACCACCACAAGCGCGCAAGGGTCCGCCGGATGCTGGCCGTCGGCTGGGTCAGGAGGCGAGCGGCTCGTCCGGCATAATGGGCCTGGAAATCAACGGGTGAGCCGCGCTCTGGTCGGCCATGGATCACGCTCGGGGAGCCGGCCATGTACCGAAGCCTTTTCTCGTCGGCGCTAGCGTCGCACTGGCGGCGCGAGGTGCTGCGTACCAGCCTGTGGTTCGTGCCCTCCCTTGAGGTCGTGGCCGCGATCGGCTTGTTCATCGGCACGCTGGCCGCGGACCGGGCCGCGTACCGGGGCGACTTCGGGCTCCCGGGCTGGGTGATCAGCGGGAGCGCGGACGCGGCGCGGCAGATCCTGACCACGATCGCCGCCGCGATCATCACCGTGGTCGGGGTGGTGTTCTCCATCATCCTGGTCACCCTGACCCTGGCCTCGACTCAGTTCGGGCCGCGGATGCTGCGGAACTTCATCCGGGACCGGGGCACGCAGCTGACCCTGGGCACGTTCGTGGCGACGTTCGTCTACTCGGTGTTGGTGCTGGCCGCGATCGGAACCGGGTCACACGGCGACTTCGTGCCACACATCAGCGTGACCGTGACGCTGGGCTTGACGGTCATCGACCTGGCCGTTCTCATCTATTTCATCCACCACACGGCGATCTCGATCCAGTTGCCGCAGGTGATCGCGAGCATCGCCGCCGACCTGGCCGAGGCGATCAGGGAACAGGGCGGCGGGCCGGACCGGCTCGGGCCGGAGGCGGGGCTGAGCACGGTCGAGCTGGTGAGCCGGACCGAGGCCAGCGGGGCCGTGCTGCTCGCGCCGGTCAGCGGGTACCTGCAGTTCATCAAGCACCAGAACCTGGTCCGGCTGGCGACCCAGGCCGAGGCCGTGATCAACCTGGAGTACCGGCCGGGCCACTTCATCGTGCGCGGGCACCGGTTCGCCACGGTCTGGCCGCCGGAGGCGGCGCCGCTGGTGCGCCAGGCGCTGGGCCGGGCGCACATCATCGGCCCGCAACGGACGCTGACCCAGGACGTGTCGTTCGGCTTCGACCAGCTGGTCGAGATCGGCCTGCGCGCCCTGTCTGCCGCGGTCAACGACACCTTCACGGCGCTGACCTGCATCGACTGGCTGGGCGAGAACCTGTGCAAGGTCGTCGCCGGGTGGCATCCGGCCCGGGTGCACCGGGACGCCCAGGGTTACATCCGGGTCATCACGGCCGAGCCGTCCTACGACCGGCTGGTGCAGCGCTCGTTCGAGAAGATCCGGCAGTCCAGCCTGGGCATGCCNNCGGGTGCTGCTCGAGCAGGCGGCGATGATCGACCGGGCCAGCGAGCGCTCGGTGCCCGAGGCCGCCGACCGGGCCGACATCCGGCGGCGCTACGAGGCCATCTTGACCATGGAGTCGAGGCTGACCGCGAGCGAGCAGAACGTGTAGGCGCAGATTTTTTGCCGGCCGTGTCGGAAACAGGGTCGGCCCGTTCGTGGAACGAGTGCGGGGATGCCATCGTGGCATCGACATCAATGGAGGCAAACGTGAAGTACGTCATCCTGCTGCTGAACACCGAGGCGGCCCGGACCATGTCCGAGGCCGAGGGCCAGCAGTGGTACGCGGAGATCGGCGCCTGGTATGAGAAGGGCGGCGGCGGTTCGGGCAAGCTCGTCGAGACCGGTTACCAGCTCGCGCCGCCGGAAACCGCGAAGACCGCCCGCGCCAGCGGCGTCACCGACGGGCCGTTCATGGAGACCAAGGAGGCGCTCGGCGGGTACTCGGTGCTCGAGACCGACACCATCGAGGAGGCCGTCGAGATCGCCCAGACCTGGCCGGGGGTGGATAAGGGCTGGATGACGGTCGAGGTCCGGCCCGTCGTCGAGATGTAGCTTTCGGCGGGGCTCAGAACGACAGACGGCGGGCGAGGAGCTCGCGCTCGGCCGGGTTAACGGCCAGCGCGAGCGCTCGCTCGCTGGCTTCCCGGGCCTCGTCGCCGCGGCCGAGTCCGGTCAGCAATCCGGCCCGCAGCGCATGGAACAGCCGGTACCCGTCCAGCTCGGTAGCGAGGGGCTCGATCTCCGCCAGCGCGGCCTGCGGACCCTGGAGGTAGCGGGTCGCCACGGCCCGGTTGAGCAGCACCACCGGAGACGGGGTCAGCTCCTGCAGCCGGTCGTACAGCATGCGGATCTGGCGCCAGTCGGTGTGCTCGTAGTCCGGGGCTTCGGCGTGCAGCGCGGCGATGGCCGCCTGGACCTGGTAGGGACCGGACGCGCGCATCGCGAGGGCCTGGTCGAGCAGCCGGGTGGCCTCGGCGATCAGCTCGGAGTCCCAGCGGGTCCGGTCCTGCTCGGCGAGCCGGACCAGCCGTCCCCAGCCGTCGAACCGGGTCGCGGCCCGGGACTCGTGCAGCAGGAGCAGCGCGAGCAGGCCGAGGACTTCCGGCTCGCGCGGCATCAGCTGATGCAGCAGCCGGGTGAGGGTAACGGCCTGGACGGCGAGGTCGCGCCGGGCGGGCTGGCGGCCCGCGCTGGCCAGGTAGCCCTCGTTGAAGACCAGGTAAACGACCGCGAGGACCTCGGCGAGCCGTTCGGCCAGGTCGTCGGGATCGGGCACGCGCACGTCGGCGTGCATCGCCCGCAGGATCTTGCGCGCCCGGAGCAGACGCTGGGTCATGGCAGGTTCGGCGACCAGGAAGGCGGCGGCGATCTGGGCCGTGGTCAGGCCGCAGACGGCGCGCAGGGTGAGGGCGATCTGCGACTCGCGGGGCAGCGCCGGATGGCAGCAGGCGAAGACCATGCCCAGCAGCTCGTCGTCTTCGGTGTCGGTGCCGTCCCAGGTGTTACTCGTGGTGGCGGCGAGCAACGCAAGCTTTTCCTGGCCGACCCGGGCCCGGCGCAGCCGGTCGATGGCCTTGCGGCGGGCGGTGGTGGCCAGCCAGCCGCCGCAGTTGGCCGGGATCTCACCGTCCCGCCAGTGCTCGATGGCCTCGAGGAAGGCGTCCTGGACGGCGTCTTCAGCCAGCCCCACATCGCCGAGCCGCGCNNGCCAGCGCGGCCCTGATCCGGGTCGCCTCGGTGTGGTAGACCCGTTCGAGCTGCGACGCGTCCAAGATCCCTTAGGCGCCGGTGAAGCGGGGCGGACGTTTGGCCGCGAACGCCGCGATGCCCTCGGCGAAGTCGCCGGAGGCGGCCATCTCCCGCTGGATCCCGGCCTCGAACTCCAGCTGGGCGTCCATCTGCTCGTACACCCACCGGTTCAGCTGCCGCTTGGTGCCGGCGTAGGACTGGGTGGCGCCCGAGGCGAGGCGGTCCAGGAGGGCGTCGGTTTGGGCGGCGAACTGCGCGTCCGGCCAGACCCGGTTGATCAGGCCCCAGTTCAGCGCGGTCTGGGCGTCGAGCCGCTCCCCCAGCATGGCCAGCTCCGCGGCCCGGGTAAAGCCGACCCGGGACGGCACGAACAGCGACGAGCCGCCGTCCGGGACCAGGCCGATGTTGACGAAGGCGAGCTGGAAGAACGCCGACTCGGCCGCGACGACCAGGTCGCAGGCCAGCGCCAGGGACATGCCGATTCCGGCCGCGGGGCCGTTGACGGCGGCGACGACCGGCTTGGGCATCAGCCGGAGGCCGGTGATGATCGGGTGGTAGCGCTCGGTCAGCTCCCGGTACACGTCCATCGTCTGGCCGTCGGGCCGCTCGGCGGCCTCCTTCAGGTCGGCACCGCTGGAGAAGGCGCGCCCGGCCCCGGTGACGACCAGGGCCCGGATCTCCGGGTTGTCGGTGACCTCCCGGATCGCCTCGCGCAGGTCGAGCGCGAACTGCTCGTTCCACGCGTTCAGCCGGTCGGGCCGGTTCAGCTCGGCCTTCGCCCCCGGTCCCCGGCGGTACAGGTTGACCGTCTCATACTGGCGGTATAGCTCGTCGTCGCCCACGCGGGCCATGCTATCGCGGCGGCCAGCGGAGGCCACTAGCCGTCTCAGTTCATCTGCTGTTATCGACGGGGCGGAGGCGGGTCGCCGGGCGGGCATGAAACTATGCCGGGGGGAAAGTATGACGCTGGGAGGCAGCACATGGCGGTGACACCTCTGACCGAGCGCAAGGCGTGGCAGGAGCTCAAGCGGCACCACGCCGAGATAGCCGGCCAGCATCTGCGGGAGCTGTTCGCCGCGGATCCCGGCCGGGGCGAGCGGCTGACCGAGCAGGCGGCCGGGCTCTACCTGGACTACTCCAAGAACCGGGTCACCGACGAGACCATGCGGCTGCTGGTCGAGCTGGCCGCCGAGTCCGGCGTGGCGGAACGGCGGGACGCCATGTTCCGCGGCGAGCACATCAACGTGTCCGAGGACCGGGCCGTCCTGCACGTGGCGCTGCGCATGCCCCGGACCGCGAAGCTGGTGGTGGACGGCACCGACGTGGTGGCGCAGGTACACGAGGTGCTGGACCGGATGGCGGACTTCGCGAACCGGGTCAGGTCCGGGGAGTGGAAGGGCTACACCGGCAAGCCGATCAAGAACGTGATCAATATCGGGATCGGCGGCTCGGACCTCGGGCCGGTGATGGCGTACGAGGCGCTGCGGCACTACGCCACGCGGGACATCACGTTCCGGTTCGTGTCCAACGTGGACTCCACCGACTTCGTCGAGGCCACCCGGGACCTGAGTCCGGANNAACATGTTCGGGTTCTGGGACTGGGTCGGCGGCCGGTACTCGATGGACTCGGCGATCGGGCTGTCCACCATGGTGGCGCTCGGGCCCGAGGGGTTCGGCGAGATGCTGGCCGGGTTCCACGAGATGGACGAGCACTTCCGCACCGCGCCGCTGGAGCGCAACCTGCCGGTGCTGATGGGCCTGCTCGCGCTCTGGTACCGCGACTTCTTCGGGCTGCAGACCTACGGCGTCATGCCGTACGAGCAGTACCTCAAGCGCTTCCCCGCCTACCTGCAGCAGCTCACCATGGAGTCCAACGGCAAGCACGTCACGCTGACCGGGGCCCGGGTCGACTATGACACCGGCGCGGTGTTCTGGGGCGAGCCGGGCACCAACGGCCAGCACAGCTTCTACCAGCTCATCCACCAGGGCACCACGATGGTCCCGGTCGACCTGATCGGCTTCGGCAAGTCGCTGAACCCGCTGGGCGAACACCACGACATCCTGTCCTCCAACGTGTTCGCGCAGGCCCAGGCGCTAGCGTTCGGCAAGACCGAGGCGGAGGTCCGGGCCGAGGGCACGCCGGAGAACGTGGTGCCGCACCGGGTGATGGAGGGCAACCGGCCGTCGAACGTGCTGCTGGCCGAGATCTTGACCCCGCACGTCCTCGGCACGCTGGTCGCGCTGTACGAGCACAGCGTGTTCACCCAGGGAGCGATCTGGGACATCGATTCGTTCGACCAGTGGGGCGTGGAGCTCGGCAAGGTGCTGGCGGTCAAGATCATCCCCGAGCTGACCAGCGCTACCGAACCCGCGCTTGACCACGACTCGTCCACCAACGCGCTCATCCGCAAGTACCGCGAGCTCAAGGCCCAATGAACTTATGGCCCACCGAACTTAAGGCCCACAGAACGGATTGGAATAGCCATGCCAACTGATACACCGATGCAGCTCGGGATGATCGGACTCGGCCGGATGGGCGCGAACCTCGTCCGCCGGCTCATGCGCGACGGCCACCATTGCGTGGCCTACGACCGGAACCCGGACGCGGTCAAGTCGCTGGCCGACGAGGGCGCCACGGGTGCGGACAGCCTGGCCGACTTCGTGGCCAAGCTGGACAAGCCGCGCGCCATGTGGATCATGGTGCCGGCCGGCGTGGTCGCGTCCACCCTGGAAGAGCTCAAGCCGCTGCTCGAGGCGGACGACGTCGTGATCGACGGCGGGAACTCCTATTACCGCGACGACATCGCGCGGGCCAAGGACCTCAAGCGGGACGGCATCCACTTCATCGACGTCGGGACGAGCGGCGGCGTGTGGGGCCTGGACCGAGGCTACTGCCTGATGATCGGCGGCGAGGACGAGCCGGTGCGCCGCCTGAACCCCATCTTCTTGACCATCGCGCCCGGCAAGGGCACCGCCGAGCCCACCCCGGGCCTGAAGCCGGGGAGGACCGCCGAGCAGGGTTACCTGCACTGCGGGCCTTCCGGGGCCGGCCACTTCGTCAAGATGGTGCACAACGGCATCGAGTACGGCATGATGGCCGCGATCGCCGAGGGCCTGTCGGTCATCAACAGCGCGGACGTGGGCCTGCACATGGACGAGGTCGACGCGGAGACCGCGCCGTTGCGCGACCCCTGGGCCTACCAGTACGAGATCGACGTGGCCGACGTGGCCGAGGTGTGGCGCCGGGGCTCGGTGATCAGCTCCTGGCTGATCGACCTGACCGCCGCGGCCTTCGCCAAGTCGCCCGACCTGGCGGGATTCAGCGGGCGCGTGTCCGACTCCGGCGAGGGCCGCTGGACGGTGCTGGCCGCGGTGGACGAGGGTGTGCCCGCCTCGGTGATCGCCGCCTCGCTGTACGAGCGGTTCGACTCCCGCGACAATGGCGAGTTCACCTGGAAGGTCCTGTCCGCGCTGCGCGAGGAGTTCGGCGGGCACCTGGAGAAGAAGGCGCCAGCCGGAGATAAAGCATGAGCAAGAACAACGGACTGCCGCGGCCCGAGAATTACGTCGTCGTGCTGTTCGGCGCGACCGGCGACCTGGCCAAGCGCAAGCTGCTGCCCGGGTGGTTCCACCTGTACACCGCGGGCCTGCTGCCTAAGGAGTTCCGCCTGATCGGGTCGGCGCCGCCGAGCGTGGCCCTGACCGACGAGGAGTTCCGCGCGCACGCCGAGCAGGCGTGCGAGGAGTTCTGCCTCACCAAGCCCGACGACGGGCCCTGGGCGGAATTCGCGGCGAACCTGTCGTTCGCGGCCTCCGAGCCGGGTAACTACGGAGACCTCGTGGCGGCGGTCCAGCAGGCCGAGAAGGAGATCGGCGGCACCCAGGGACGGCTGTACCACCTGGCCATACCACCGGCCGCGTTCACCTCGCTGGTCGGCATGCTCGGCGAGTCCGGCCTGGCTAAGGGCGCCCGGGTCATCATCGAGAAGCCGTTCGGCACTGACCTGGACTCGGCACGCAAGCTCGACCAAGCGGTGCACGCGGTGTTCGACGAGTCCCAGATCTTCCGGATCGATCACTTCCTGGGCAAGGAATCGGTCGACAACATCCTGGCCTTCCGGTTCGCGAACGGGCTCAACGAGCCGGTCTGGAACCGCAATCACCTGCGCTACGTGGAGATCGACGTACCGGAAACGCTGTCGATCGAGGGGCGGGCCGCGTTCTACGACGCGACCGGCGCCTACCGGGACATGGTCGTCACCCACCTGTTCCAGGTGCTCGCGTTCGTCGCCATGGAGCCGCCGACCTCGCTGAGCGCCCAGTCCCTGCGGGCCGAGAAGCTCAAGGTCTACGAGGCGCTGAAGCCGATCGACGTCCAGCACGTGGTGCGCGGCCAGTACGAGGGGTACCGGTCCGAGCCCGGCGTGGCGGCCGACTCACAGACCGAGACGATGGTCGCGGTGCGGGTCGAGGTGGATAACTGGCGCTGGCACGGAGTGCCGTTCTTCCTGCGTTCGGGTAAGGCCATGGGCGCCTCGCGCCAGGTCATCGTGCTCGGCTTCCAGCCGCCGCCGCTGCGCATGTTCCCCGCGCATCGCAAGGACGTTCCGTACGGCCGGCAGAACGAGATCGTCATCGATTTCGCCGACCCCGGCGCCATCAAGGTCAACTTCCTGGCCAAGGTCCCCGGAGCGGAGCTGACCCTGGGCAACGCCGAGATGGCGTTCTACTACAAGGACTCGTTCATCGAGTCGCACGCGCTCGAGGGCTACGAGCACCTCATCTTGATGGCCATGGTCGGCGACCAGTCGCTGTTCACCAGTTCCGACGGGATCGAGCGGGTGTGGGAGATCTCCGAGCCGCTGCTGCAGAACCCGCCGCCGGTCGAGCCGTACGCCAAGGGATCCTACGGCCCGGACTCGATCAAGCGTCTGATCGCGCCCTACCACTGGCACCTGCCGCACGTCTAGGCCCGCGAGTCCTGGCGGATGGACAGCCGGCCGCGGGACATGACCCCGATCCGCTGCGCCCGCCTGACCACCGAGCTGTCGTGGCTGACCAGCACCAGCGTGAGACGGCGCTCCCGCCACAGCGTGTCGAGCAGGCCGATGATCTCGTCCCGGGTGTCCTCGTCCAGGTTCCCGGTCGGCTCGTCGGCCAGCAGCACGCGGGGCTCCTTGACCAGGGCGCGGGCGATCGCGACCCGCTGCTGCTGGCCGCCGGACAGCTCGCCCGGCAGGTGCTGCGCGCGGTCGCCGAGCCCGACGCTGTCCAGGGCGGCCGTGACCCGTTCTCGCCGCTGGGTTCCAGGCACGCCGAGCGGGATCAGCGCGGCCTCGACGTTCTCGTGCGCGCTGAGCGTCGGCACCAGGTTAAAAGTCTGGAAGATGAAGCCGAACGACCCGGCCCGCACCCTCCGGACCTGTGCTTCGGGTGCCGTGGCCAGGTCCCGCCCGGCGAATTCCACCCGGCCTTGGGTCGGCCGGTCCAGACCGCCCAGGAGCTGGAGCAGCGTGGTCTTGCCGTGCCCGGTCTTGCCCTGGACGGCCAGCCACTCGCCGTTTCTGATCGATAGGTCAAGCTCGCGGACGGCGAGGATCTCGCGACCGCTCTTGCGGTACGTCTTGCTGACTCCGGTCAGCCGGTAGATGTCGATGCTGGGATCCATGACA
>PLIQ01000374.1:13158-17456 GCA_003140115.1 Actinomycetota bacterium
TCGGCGCGATCTTGTCGATGATGGCCACCCCGGCGAAGCCGAGACCGACCCCGGCCACGCCGCCGATGATGCCGGTGCTCACCGACTCCCCGAGGACCTGGCCGACGATCCGGCTGCTGCGCCAGCCGAGGGCCTTCAGCGTGCCGAACTCCGGGACCCGGCGGGCCACCGCGGCCATGGTCAGCAGGCTGGCCACGGCGAACGCGGCGATCAGGACCAGGACCGCAAGCCACTTGCCGAGGGCGCCCGCGAGCTTGGCGGCACCGGCCGCCGACCCGGTGATCTCGCTGGCCAGGTCGGCGGAGCTAGTGACCGTCGCGGCCGGCAGGAGGTGCTCGATCTCGTGCTGCACGGTGCCGATATCCGTCGCGCTGGCCGCGCTCACGTACACCGTGTCCACCAGGCCCTTCATCGACTTGCCGGTCGCGGGGTTGGTGGCCAGGGCCGCAGCGCGCGCCAGCGGGATGTACATGTTCGGCGGGCTGCCGGACTCGGGCTGGCTGACCAGGCCGATGACGGTGAACTTGGTGCCGCCGATGGTGGTCGTCGAGCCGGGCTTGATGTCGTGGGAGCTCGCGTAGTCGGCGTCGACCAGGGCCACGTCCGAGTTCTGGTCGGCCGCGGTGAAGGCCCGGCCGCTGGTCAGCCGGGCGTTACTCAGCGGGCCGAGGCGGGGCTGAGAGATATCCGTCCCGTCCACCGTGAACGAGGTGGGCGGCTGGATATCGGGGTTCGAGGCGGACGGGAGCACGACCCGGTTGTCGGTGAGCATGAGACCGCCCGCGGCGGCGGACACCTCATGGCGACCGGCGATCTGGGCGACCTGCGCCTGGGTGAGCGTCCCGGTGTCACCGAGGGCGAGCGTGTCGACGGTGCCGCTGGTGTAGCACTTGCCGTTGAGGCAAATCTCGGCCCGCGGTCCGCCGCTCCCGCCGCTCCCGCTGAGAGGCGCCCCGACGGCGTGCCCGGTGATCGGCAGACCCGACTGGGGCTTCGGCTTGGTGGTGACGGTCACGTCGGTGCCGATGCCGTACAGGGCGCGGAGCACCTTGGCCTGCGCGGCCTGGACGCCGGACGAGGCGCCGATCACGGTGATGACCAGGCCGATGCCGATGGCCAGGCCGATCGCGATGAACACGGCCTGCCGCATTCTGCGGCGCAGCTCGCGCCTTAGGTAGGTGAGAAAGAACATGCCGGCAGGTCTACGCGGGTGCCAGTTGCGCGGCGGTTACACGCGGGTCCGGGTCCGGGACGGGGGCCACCCAGGATCCTGCCGGGTGGTCCTGAGGTCACGTTCAGGCTGGCCCAAGACACTGCCAGGAAAGCTGGAGGTGCGACGATGCGGGTACTGGTAATCGAGGACGACGAAGGACTCGCCGAGGCGATCGCGGCCGGCCTGCGGCAGGAGCAACTGGCCGTCGACGTGGCCTTCGACGGGACCGCCGGACTCGAGCACGCGCTGTTCACCGACTACGACGTGATCGTGCTCGACCGGGACCTGCCCGGGCGGCACGGCGACGAGGTGTGCGCCGAACTGGTCAAGGCGGGCGGCCGCAGCCGGGTGCTGATGCTGACCGCCGCCGCCACCATCGAGGACCGCGTCGACGGCCTGGGGCTCGGCGCCGATGACTACCTGCCCAAGCCGTTCGCGTTCGCCGAGCTGGTCGCCCGCCTGCGGGCGCTGCTGCGGCGCGCCCAGCCGCCGCTGGCTCCGGTCCTGACCAGCGGCGACCTGCGGCTGGACCCGGCGCGGCGCAGCGCCAGCCGGGCTGGCCAGGAGCTGGAGCTGGGTCCGAAGGAGTTCGGCGTCCTGGAGTTGCTGCTCGCCGCGCAGGGGCGGGTGGTGTCCGCCGAGGAACTGCTCGAGCGCGCGTGGGACGAGATGGCCGACCCGTTCACCACCGCGGTCAAGGTGACGGTCAGCCGTCTGCGGCGCAAGCTCGGCGAGCCACCGGTCATCGAGACACTGGCCCAGGCCGGCTACCGGATCTCCCCATGAGGCGAGCGGGAAAACACAGCGTGCGGTTGCGGCTGACGCTGCTTTACGTCGGGTTGTTCCTGGCCTCGGCCGCGGGGCTGCTGACGATCACGTACTTCCTGGTGGCGCAGCAGCTGCCACAGGTGACGACGAGCGGCAGCGGCAGCGGCGCCATCGCCATCATCGGCGGCAGTCGGGTCGCCGGGGCCTGCAGTGGCCCGTCGTCGGCCGGGCCGGTGCTGTCGCCCGGGTCGGTGCTGTCGCCCGCGCAGCTGAACCCCTGTCAGGTGCTGGTCGGGCGGGCGGTCGCGGGGTTGCGCACCGACACGCTGGACCAGCTGCTCATCGAGTCCGGGATCGCGCTCGGCATCATGGCGGTGGCGTCGGTGGGCCTGGGCTGGCTGATGGCCGGGCGAGTGCTCAGCCCGCTGCGCACGATCACGGCCACCGCCCGGCGCATCTCCGCCCGCAACCTGCACCAGCGGCTGGCGATGACCGGTCCCGACGACGAGCTCAAGGAACTCGGCGACACCTTCGATCAGCTGCTCGGCCGGCTGGACGCCTCGTTCGGGGCCCAGCGCCAGTTCGTCGCGAACGCATCGCACGAGCTGCGTACGCCACTGGCCCGGCAGCGGACCGTGCTGGAGGTGGCGCTGCGCGACCCCGAGGCGAGCACCGCGTCGTTGCGCGCGGCCTGCGAGCGGGCGCTGGCCGCGGGCGAGCAGCAGGAGCGGCTCATCGGGGGCCTGCTCCTGCTGGCCCGCGGCGAGCGCGGCCTGGACCGGTTCGAGCCGGTCGACCTGGCCGCCGTCGCGGCCGACGTGCTCGCCGCCCGCCGGGACGACGCGCGGGCCCGCCAGGTCAGCCTCGTCCCCAGCATCACGCCCGCCGCCGCGGCGGGCGACCCTGGGCTGGCCGAGCGCCTGGTCGCGAACCTGGTCGACAACGCGATCCGGTACAACACGACCGACGGCCAGGTGGAGGTCAGCGTCGGCACGCGAGCAGGCCGACCGTTCCTCTCGGTGGCCAACACCGGCCCGGTCATCCCGCAAGACCAGATGGCCCGGCTGTTCCGGCCGTTCCAGCGGATGGATCCGGCCCGCCGGGCGCCGGGCGGACTGGGCCTGGGGCTGGCCATCGTCGGCGCCATCGCCGCCGCCCACGCAGCCGAGTTGCGCGCGCTGACCAGGGTCACCGGCGGGCTGGCCATCGAGATCGTGTTCCCGCCACCGCCACCGCCCGGGCCGGCCTGGCGCGGGGACCCGGGGAGGGCGCAGCACACAATGGACCATGCCCTCGGTGGCGTTCGTGATCAACCGGAGCCTGGTCCGCGACCCGCGCCGGTTCCGGCAGCGCTGTGAGGCCGCGGCCCGCAGCGCCGGCTGGGACCCGGTGCTCGTCGAGACGAGCCCGGCCGAGAGCGGCCTGGGGCTGGCCCGCCAGGCCGTGGCGGCGGGCGCCTCGCTGGTGTTCGCGGTGGGCGGCGACGGTACCGTGCGGGCCTGCGCGCAGGCGCTGGCCGGGACCGGGATCCCGCTGGCCATCGTCCCGCTCGGCACCGCGAACCTGACCGCCCGGGCGCTGCGCATCCCGACCGGGGCCGGACGGGCGATCGACGCGGGTTTCCGCGGCCGGGACCGGGTCATCGACCTGGCCACCGCGCAGACCGGAGCGGGAAACGTGATCGGCTGCTTCACCGCTATGGCCGGCCTCGGGCTGGACGCGGCCGTGGTGGCAGCGGCCCGTCCGCCGGACAAGCGCAGGCTGGGCTGGATCGCCTACGCCGTTTCCGGCCTGGCCCACCTGTCCCATCCGGCGACCGAGTTCACCGTGCGCCTGGATGGGGGTGAGCCGCTGACCCGGCGCGCGCGGTGCGTCGTGGTCGGAAACGGGGGCCTGCTGCCCGGCGGGTTCCTGCTGCTGCCCGAGGCCCGGCTGGACGACGGGTGGCTGGACGTGGGCATCCTGGCCCCCGCGGGCCCGCTCGGCTGGCCGCGCGCGGCGGCCCGGGTCCTGACCCGCAGCCGCAGGCAGGACCGCACGCTGGAGCGGTTCCAGGCCCGCCGGGTGGAGATCGCCGCCGCCACCGACCTGCCCCGGCAGATCGACGGCGAGGTCATCGCGCCGGGCCGCACGCTGACCATCTGGGTATGCCCGGGCGCGCTCACCGTCCGCCAGCCCGGGTGAGGCCGGGCGCAGGGCACGCACCACGCTTCGTTCGGCGGCCCAATGCGGGTCGATGTGGCAGCGTGATGGGAAGACCCATCAGGGTGCCGCGTCCATGACGTTGGGGGGCGGTCCCGGCGCGGGGCGCTTGGGG
>PLIQ01000374.1:17468-27421 GCA_003140115.1 Actinomycetota bacterium
CTGGTACGACGGTGCCATCGACCCAGTGACCAGGGCGAGCGAGCGGAGGCGGGCGGAGTTCTGCTCGTCGAGGGTGGTGTAGGCGCGGATCTCGGCGGGGTAGGGGTCGCGGGCGGCGGGCTCGCGGGCGGCGGCGAACTGGGCCCGGGCCATGGCCGCCGGGTCGACGTCGGCGCGGTAGACGAAGGTGGCGTTGCCCTCTAGGACGGGGAGCCACTGGCCGTCGTGCACGCGCAGCGACGCGGTGGCCACCCCGCCCGCGTTGCGGATGAGGATGTCGCGCTCGGGGTCGGCGCGGCCGATGCGGGAGTAGACGGCGCGGGCCGCGACCATGCCGGACCCGCAGGAGGCGGTCAGCCCGGCGCCGCGCTCGAAGGTGCGGACGAAGACCTCATCGGAGGCCAACGGGAGCAGGACCGACAGGTTGGCTCCGGCGGGGAACAGCTCGGGCCGGGCCGCCACCTGCTCGCCCATCGCGACCAGGTCGGATTCGACGTACTCGTCGATCACACTGACCAGGTGGGGGTTCGGGATGGTCACTGCGGTGAAGGTCAGGGCGGGGTCGAGTTCGGGCAGGCGGGCCTGGATCACCGGGCTGCGGCCGGCCACCACGGGCGCGTCGGGGTAGGCGGGGTCGAAGTCGACCGCCGGGTGCTCGAGCCTGATCTGGCGCACGCCCTCGGGCGTGGTCGTGCCGCGGCGCACGGTGTAGTCACGCGTGCCGCTGTGAACCTCGGCCGTTTCGATCCCGCGCCGGTCGAGGATGACCCGGCCCAGGCAGCGCATGCCGTTGCCGCAGAATTCGGCGGCCGAGCCGTCCGGGTTGAAGAACCAGGCCTCGGGCACGGTCCGGGACGCGTCGTAGAAGTAGACGCCGTCGCCGCCGAACGGGCCGCCGCGGTCGCACAGGTGCCGGACGAACGTGCCCAGGTCGGTCTCGGACGCGAAGTCACCGGGGGTGAGCTCGGCGACGAAGATGTCGTTCAGCGAGCCATGGGCGTTCAGGATCTCGGCCATCGCGGGCCAGCCTATCCGAACGCGACGGCCGCTAAGCTGGCCCGGGCGTGCTGGCCAGCGCCGTGATGGCCGGGGTTACGCCGGGCGTGCCGGCCGCCGCCGCGGCGGTCCGGCGCGGTCAGGTCCGCCGCCGGTGGTGACGGCCACGGGGCCGCTGCGGGTGGTGACGACCACTTGGCCGCCGATTCGTCAGCCCACGACGCGCCTGCTGCAGGCTTCCTTGCGCCGCGTTCGGGAACCGTTTCGCGACGTGAATCCCTTAGTCTCAGAAACCCCATTAGCCCCATCTGACTCACCCGCCTCAAATAGCCCATTAATATCGTGAGACTCCCCGAAGGACGCCAGGGAGGAACCGTTGGCCGCGGGAAAGCCGTTGGTTCCGCTGGTGCCCGCGGGTACGAACGCCGGATAGGTGGAGAAGCGCATTCCGTCGGCGCAGTTGCGCAGCGCCACCCGGACCCGGTCGAGCATGTTGGTCGGCAGGTCCCCGAGCGGAAACCAGCTCACGTCAGGCGACGCGGGCTGGCCGGTCCAGCGGGCTACGGACAAGAAGAACGCGATCCGCCCGCTGCCGGAGACGTCGTGCATGACGTGGGCGAGCGAGACGTTCTCGCCGCCGATCACGAGGCCGGCGGCCGAGGCCACCCGGATCGCCGTCTCCACGATCGTTTCCCGGTCGGCGAGTTCGCCCGAAGGCGGCTCGTACGCGCCGTCGCCGTAACCGGTGTTGGCCCGCTCCCGGAGCAGGATGCGCCCGTTCCTGTTCAGCAGGAGGATGACGTCCACGACCACCCGGCGACGTGCGGGCACGTCGGAAGCGATCCAATCGTCGCCCGCTCTGCCCATATTGATCGCCTCGCCGCGCCACCCCGATCCTGAGCCCCTGCCCGGCGCATTGAGCCCTCATACGCACTGCCCAGGAATGAGCACGCTACCTCCGCCGGCTTGTGGATCGCCATGTGCACAATCCCGGGGAACCTGTGGACGACGGCCGGCAAACCGCCCGGAAGCTGTGGACACTGGCGGGCGCGAGCCCTGCCTGGTCGGCCGCCCGGACTGTGGAGAACCGCTCCGGCCATGTGGACGACCGGGCCGGAGATTAGTTCACCGAACTCCGGGCCCGCCGCCGCCGGGCGGTGCGACTCAGGGGGATAAGGGCTGGNNCCTCGCCACGGACGGCGCTGGCGCTGGGTGCCGTGTTCGCGGTCCTGGCGGTGGCCCTGGTGCCGTGGTCCCTGATGGCCCGGCAGGATCCGCTGGTGAACGGACCTCCTGTGGCACTATGACAGGGCAGAAACGTCCGCCGCGTCGGGAGCGTGAGCATGTACACCAAGATCCAGGTCACCTTCGACGCCGCCGAGCCGGAGAAGCTGGCCGAATTCTGGGCGCTGGCCCTGGGCTACGTGATCGAGGCGCCGCCGGAGGGCTTCGCCAGCTGGGAGGACTTCGCCGGGTCGGCCGGGATACCGGAAGCGGACTGGGGTGAGGTGGCCTCCCGGGTCGACCCGGCGGGCGAGGGCCCGCGGCTGTACTTCCAGCGGGTAGCCGAAGGCAAGACGGCCAAGAACCGCGTTCACCTCGACGTCCGGGTGGCCGGGCGCGAGGTCCGCGGCGAGGAACGCAAGCGGCTGGTCAGCGAGCACGTGGAGCGACTGGTCCAGGCGGGCGCCTCGCTGGCCTGGCGGACCGACGACGTGCGGGGCCGCTCGGTCACGCTGTACGACCCGGAGGGCAACGAGTTCTGCGTGACCTAAGGGTAACGAGCGGGCGACCTGGGCCGCCTCCCGCCGGACCCCGCGGGCGGCGAGGGCCCAGTAGACGCCGGATCCGACCACGATGCCGATGGCCCAGCTGAAGTCCGCGCCGTGCAGGCCGGGGAAGTGGTTGGAGATCGGCCCGGTATAGGACGGGACCGCGGAGGCCGCGTCGATCCACATCAGCGCGGCGACGATGCCCGCCGCCTGGGCGATGATGGCCGGCCAGTGGATGCCCCCGTGCCGCCAGTAGGTCCCCGCTCGCCCCGACCACAGCGACGACGAGTCATAGTTGCGGCCGCGCAGCAGGTAGTCGGTGATCAAGATGCCGAACCACGGCGCCAGCCAGGCCACGATATACAGCAGGAAGCCGGCGAAGTCAGAATAGAAGTTCCCGTGGAACAAGATGATGCCGGTGGCCACCGCGCAGACCACGGTATCGACGATGACCGCGCCCCAGCGTTTGACGGGCACGCCCAGCGCCTGCAGCGTGACGCCCGAGGAGTACATGTCGAGGGTATTGATCGCCAGCAGCTGGATGACCGCGAAGATCAGGAACGGGGTCACGAACCAGGACGGGAACGACTGCGGGACGCCCAGCTGCGCGATGCCGACCAGCTTGGTGGTGATCGTGAAGGCGAACACGCCGAGCAGTTCCAAGATGATCGACGGGATCGCGGTGCCCAGGGCGGCGGCCCAGAACGTCCGCGACGCCGGGGTGTTGCGCGGCAGGTAGCGCGAGTAGTCGTTGCCGTTCTCGGTCCAGCCCAGGCCGCCGGTGGAGATGATCAGCACCAGCGCGGTGGTCCATACCGCGAATGACACGGGCTTGACGTGGAACGTGGACAGGTGGATCCGGTCGAAGGTGAACCCGGCCAGGACCGCGAAGAACACGATGAACACATAGGCCAGGTAGCGCAGGATCTTGCTGATCGTCGCGTGGCCGAGCAGCGGCAGGACCATCTCCGCCACGGCGGCGAGAACGATGACGACGATCTTGGCCGGCCCGTCCAGGGTGGTCCCGTGCAGGGAAAACAGCAGGATGACGGTGGCGACGACGAAGTAGATGCCCTCGATCTCGAAGCCGACCTGGGTCGCCCAGTTGAACAGCGCGACCAGCCGGTTCCCGTTCTGGCCGAACGGCGCCCGGCTGATCATGAACGCGGTGGTGCCCGTCTTCGGCCCCTGCAGGCTGGCGAAGCCGAGCAGGGCATAGGACAGGTTGCCGATCAAGATGGCGGCCACCGCCTGCGGCACCGACAGGCCGAAGATCATGATCAGCGTGCCGTAGAAGAAGTACTCCACGTTGAACACCGCGCCGGACCACAGCCAGAACAGGCCGGCCGGGGTCATCTTCCGCTCGGCGTCGGGAATCAGGTCGATCCCGCGCTGTTCGATCTTGAACGCGGCGTACTCCTGGGGGGTCCCCTCCGCTGGCTGCCGCCGCCTGCCATGCCTGCCTGCGACGAGGTCGCCGCCCATCGTTCACTCCAGGGGTTCGGGGTCTTGAGGGATGATCCGCGGCCCGATGATGCACGTCCTCAGCAAACATACGGTTTCGATCCCCGTGCTGAACAGATGGGTCCCCGGGACCGCGCAGGCCACGGAAAGCAGTCATATCGTTACAGGTCATCGCGATTTCCGGGCCGAATGGGCCAGAAGTAATCCATATGTTTCAAGCAGTGCCGGTGGACAGCCGGGTCAAGCAGGGGTGAGCGGCCGGGCTACGAAGGAGGACGGAGAAGGAGGCCGGAGAAGGAGGACGAAGGAGGTGGACTGGAGTTGGTTGCCTAACGCGACAATGGGCCATTTCCGCGCCGCGGCCGGCCGGCCCGGTTTTGTCGTTCCCGGCCCGGAAACGGATTGCCGGAAACCCCTTTGGCGACCCTATTCATGACTCTTTCCCAAGTTGTCGCAACGCATAGCCAGGCGCGGGAATCGCCACTAACATGCCCACAAGACCTGACTGCGCTGCACGTGCAGAATGGTGGCCCGCAGTGATCTGGTGACCACAGATCTGGTGAATGAACCCAGTGAGTGCCAGGTGAAGCCGGCGGGCAGGCTCGAGCGGGAGAGGCTGGCAACGTGGTCGCTCAGCGGGCCGGAGCGCCGCCGCCCCCGGAGCCGCTGGTGTCGGGGATCATCCCGCCGCTGGTCGATTCCTACCTCGAGCGGATGGAGACCGGGGTCGACCTGAAGGCGGGCCTGTCTGCGGGCCAGACCGTGGTGCTCACCCACGGCGAGGAGACCGAGTCGGCCCCGGCCGCCCAGGGCGGCACCGGCAAGACCCAGCTGGCCGTGGAGTTCACTCGCGCGCTGCGGAACACCGGGGCGGTCGACGTCCTGGTCTGGATCACCGCGAGCAGCCGGGACGCGGTCAGCGCCGGGTTCGCGCGGGCGGCCAGCGCGGTCGGCGCGGGCGATCCGGACGCGGACGCGCGGGACGCCGCGGGCCGCTTCACCGCCTGGCTCGCGCGCACCGAGCGACGGTGGGCCCTGGTCCTCGACGACCTGGCCGACCTGGCCGACCTGGACCGCCGGTGGCCGGCCGGCCCGAACGGGCAGGTCGTCATCACCACCCGGCTGCCCGCCGCGGCCTTCGGCCTCGGCGCGCACGCGGCGGCCGGCGGCCTGCGGATCGCCCCGGTGGGCGGGTTCAGCCGCCGGGAGGCGCTGTCCTACCTCAGCTCCCGGCTCACCGACTACGCCGAGCAGCGGATCGAGGCGCTCGATCTGGCCGAGGACCTGGACGGGCTGCCGATCGGCCTGGCCCAGGCGGCCGCGGTGATGAACGCGAACCGGATGAGCTGCCAGGAGTACCGCGCGCAGTTCGGCGAACGGCGCGCGTACATGTCCGGCCGGCCGGTGCCGGGCGCATCCTCCGCGGTCCTGGCCACCTGGTCGCTGGCCGCCGAGTGCGCTCACCAGCTCGTGCCCGCAGGCCTGGCCTGGCAGGCCCTGGCCCTGATCGCCACGCTCGATCCGCACGGGATCCCCGGAGCGGTGCTGACCAGCCCGGCGGCGTGCGCCTTCATCGCGGGCCGGCCGAGCAGCGCCACGGGCGCGGATCAGGACCTGGCCCGGATGGCCATCACCAACCTGGCCCAGGCGGGCCTGGTCAGCATCGATCCCGCGAACGCGATCCGGACCGTACGGATGCACCGCTGCGTCCAGGCCGCGGTGCGCGCCTACCTGCCGCCCGCCGATACTGACCGGGTCCTGGTGGCCGCCGCGGACGCCCTGGTCCAGAGCTGGCCGGAACCGGGCCATGACCGCAACGGCACGCGGGAACTGGATCAGGCCCTGCGCGACTGCGCGGTCAGCCTCCGCGCGGCCCAACGGGCCCAGGGGGTCCAGGGGGTCCAGGGGGTCCAGCCCGGCGCGGACGACGCGCTCTTGCTGCCCGAGGCGCATCCGCTGCTGTTCCGCCTGGGCCGGAGCCTGGAGGACAACCGGCTCGGCGATTCCGCGATGACCTACTGGCAGTCCGTGGTGGCCGCCACCAGCGGCCGGCTCGGGCCGGTGCACGACGACTCGCTCGCGGCCAGGGAACGGCTCGCCGTCGCGTACGAGTCGGCAGGCCGCTTCGGTGACGCCATCGCGATGTTCGCCGGCGCCCTGGGCGAGTGGGAACGCCTGCACGGACCCGAACACCCGGACACCATCGCGGCCCGCGGGCGGCTCGCGCACGCCTACGCCGGAGCGGGCCTGCCCGCCGAGGCCGTCGAGGTCTACGAGCGCATGGTGGCGGACTCCAGCCGGCAGCTCGGCCTCGGGCATCCGGTCACGCTGAGCGCGCGGACCGGGCTGGCCGACGCCTACGCCGAGGCCGGCCGGGCCTGGGAGTCGCTCACCGCCTACCAGATGCTCAGCGTCGATACCGAGCGGCTGCTCGGCCCCCGGCACCCGACCACGCTGGCCGCGCGGGACAACCTGGCCGCCGCGTTCCTGGCCAACGGCCAGACCGCGGAAGCGCTGGGCCGCTACAAGAGCCTGCTGGCCGACTATGAGGCGACGAGCGGCCGGGATCATCCCGACACGATCTCGGCCCGGGCCCGGCTGGCTTCGGCGTTCCGCCGAAGCGGGAAGCCCAAGGACGCGATCGCGCTGTACAAGCGGGTGCTGCAGGACCGGGAACGGACCGCCGGGCCCGACCATCCGGACACCATCGCGGCGCGGGCCAACCTGGCCTTCGCCTACCAGCAGGCCGGCCGGCTGAACGAGGCGGTCCAGCAGTACGAGCGCGCGCTGGCCGACGGCGAGCGTTACCTCGGCCCGGATCACCCGATGACCCAGACCGTACGCGGCAACCTCGAGGGCGCGAGGCGAGCCTGAATTAAAGACGGGTGGGGCCGGAGAGATTCACGGTGAAGACGTAAACGCCACCACGCGGGGTAAGCGGTAAAAGAGCCGTCAAAGACGACCAAGCGGAGTTAATCGCCCATGCGGCCTGGGATGAGTAGCTAGACTCGGCCAGTAGGAGGCGAGTACGGACGGTGCCCGGCGGGGTACGGTTGCCGGGCGCATAGCGTGACTTATCACGACATATGGCCACGCCGCGAAGATCCTTATTATCATGCGAGTTGGGCCCGGTTGCACCGCCTCAGCGGACTGGTCCCCGTGAGTCCGCCGTGACGCGGATGAGAAAGCAGGCAAGAGAGGCTCCCGAAAAGTGGTCGCGCAGCAACCCGGAACGTCGAAGGACCCGGGGATCGTGCTGTCCGGGATCGTGCCGCCGCTCGCGGACGGCTACTACACGCGCACCGAGACCGGGCCGGACCTGGCCAGCAGCCTGCAGGCCGGGCAGACCGTGGTGCTGGTGCACGGCGACGAGACCGACGCGGCGCCGCTGGCCCAAGGGGGCACGGGCAAGACGCAGCTCGCGGTCGAGTTCGCCCACGACATGTGGAACGACCAGGTGGTCGAGATCCTGGTCTGGGTGACCGCGACCAACGCCGAATCGATCATCACCGGCTTCGCGCAGGCGGCGAACACGGTCGACGCCGCCAACCCCGGCGAGGGCGCCGAGACGGCCGCGGCGCGTTTCGTGTCCTGGCTGACGCATACCAAGCGGCCGTGGGCGCTGATCATCGACGACCTGAACGACCTGGCCGACCTCGACCGCCTGTGGCCGGGCGGCGCGGCCGGCCGGATCCTGATCACCACCCGGCTGCCGGCCGAGTCCTGGGAGGCCCGGGACGTCAGGGTCGTCCCGGTGCCCGGCCTGAGCCGGCGGGAGGCGCTGTCCTACCTCAGCTCCCGGCTCAACGACCATCCCGACCAGCGGATCGAGGCGCTGGACCTGGGCGAGGACCTGGCTGGCCTGCCGCTCGCGCTCAGCCAGGCCACCGCGGTGATCAACGCCCGCCAGCACGGCTGCCGGGAGTACCGGGTGGCGCTGACCGAGCGGCGCAGGCACATGACCGGGGTGGACGGGGCGTCGGCCACGGTGCTGGCCACCTGGTCACTGGCCGCGGAGTGCGCGCACGACCTGCCGCCGGGCGGGCTGGCCTGGCCGACGCTGGCGCTGGCCGCGATGATGGACCACCACGGCATCCCCGGCGCCGTGCTGACCAGCCCGACCGCCTGCAGCTACATCACCGGCCGGCCGAGCACGGCGGGCGGGGCGGACCAGAACATGGTCCGGGCCGCGATCAACAACCTGGCCGCGGTGGGCCTGGTCACCGTCGATCCGGCCAGCCCGGTGCGCACCGTGCAGATGCACGCCAGCGTCCAGGCCGCGGTGCGGTCCTACCTGCCGCCGGCCGATCTCGAGCAGGTCGCGCTGGCCACCGCCGACGCGCTGCTGGAGACCTGGCCGGAGGGCGAGGGCGGGCCGCAGCTCGATCAGGCCCTGCGGGACTGCGCCACGGCGCTGCGGGCCAACGACGGCGGCGTGCTGTGGAAGACCGAGGCCCATCCGCTGCTGTTCCGCGCCGGGCTGTCGCTGGAGAGCAGCAGGCTGTCCGACGCCGCCATCGCGTACTGGCAGGCCATGCTGACCACCAGCACCCGGTTGCTCGGACCCGCGCACGCGAACGCCGTGGTGGCTCGGGACCGGCTGGCGGCGGCGTACGAATCGGCTGGGCGTTCGGCCGAGGCGATCTCGGTGTTCCAGACCGCGCTGGCCGACCGGGAGCGCAACCAGGGACCCGAACACCCGGAGACGATCGCGGCCCGCGGCCACCTGGCCCACGCCTACCAGAGCGCCGGCCGGCCCGCGGACGCCGTCGGGCTGTTCGAGCGCACGGTGGCCGACTCCAACCGGCTGCTCGGCGCCGGCCATCCGGTCACCTTGGGCAACCGGGCGAACCTGGCCGAGGCCTACCAGAAGGCCGGCCAGCTCCGGGACGCCATAGCCGGCTACGAACAGGTGCTGGGCGACGCCGAGCGGATGCTCGGCGCGGGTCACCCCACCACGCTGAGCGCGCGCGCCAGCCTGGCCGCCGCCTACGCGGCCAACGGGCAGGCCAAGCTTGCGATCGAGCAGTGCGAGCGGACCCTGGCCGACCAGGAGCGGATGCACGGGCGCGACCACCCGGACGCCATCGCGGCCCGGGCCAGCCTGGCCTCGGCGTACCGGTCCGCCGGGAAGCTCAAGGACGCGGTGGCGCAGTACGAGCGCGTGCTCGCCGACCGGGAGCGGGTCGAGGGCGTCACGCACCCGGACACGATCGCGGCCCGCGCCAACCTGGCCTACGCCTACCGCAGCGCGGGACGGCTCCGGGAGGCGGTCCCCATTTACGAACGCACCCTCGCCGACCGCGAGCAGGTCCAGGGGCCCGATCACCGGGACACCCTGATCGCGCGCTCGAACCTGGCCGGGTGCTACCAGCAGGCGCGCCGGCTGACCGACGCGATCCCTCAGTACGAGCGGGCGCTGGCCGACAGCGAGCGGATGCTCGGGGCCGGCGACACCGAGACGCTGACCACCCGGTGCAACCTCGCCTCGGCGTACTACACCGCGGGCCGCCTGTCCGACGTCGTCTCGGTCCTGCAGCGCGCCCTGACCGACTGCGAACGCTACCTGGGACCAGATCACCAGATGACCCAGACCGTCCGCCAGAACCTAGATGCCGCCACCCAGGCGTGACATTTCTGGGTATAAAGGGCGCGGAGAGCACGGAGGTCTTAGTGGGAACATACGACTTTGTCATTGTGGGGGGCGGGGGGGGGGGGGGG
>PLIQ01000374.1:27433-32902 GCA_003140115.1 Actinomycetota bacterium
ATGATCTTCCAGCGCGGCAACCCCATGGACTACGAGCGCTGGGCCGCCGACCCGGGGATGGCCGAGTGGGACTACGCGCACTGCCTGCCGTACTTCAAGCGGATGGAGACGTGCCTGGCCGCGGACGACACCGACCCGTTCCGCGGTAGGAACGGGCCGCTGGTGCTCGAGCGCGGCCCCGCGGACGGCCCGTTGTTCCAGGCCTTCTTCGCCGCCGCGCAGCAGGCCGGGTACCCGCTCACCGACGACGTGAACGGCTACCGGCAGGAGGGCTTCGCCGCCTTCGACCGGAACATCCACCACGGCATGCGGCTGTCCGCGGCCCGTGCCTACCTGCATCCGGTGATGAGCCGGGCCAACCTCACCGTGGCCTGCCGGGCCATGGTGACCAGGATCATCTTCCGCGGCACGCGCGCGGTCGGCGTGGAGTTCAGGCACCAGGGACGCCTGGTGAAGGTCCGGGCCAGCGAGATCATCCTGTCCGGGGGCGCGATCAACTCCCCGCAGCTGCTCCAGCTGTCCGGGGTCGGTAACGCCGCCGAGCTGGCCGAGCTCGGCATCGACGTGGTCGCCGACCTGCCCGGCGTGGGCGAGAACCTGCAGGATCACCTGGAGGTCTACATCCAGTACGGCTCGAAGCAGCCGGTATCGGTCGCGCCCGCGCTGAAGTGGCGCAACCGTCCGATGGTGGGCGCCAGGTGGCTGCTGCACCGCAGCGGGCCCGGCGCGACCAACCACTTCGAGGGCGGCGGCTTCGTGCGCAGCAACGACGACGTGGCCTACCCCAACCTGATGTTCCACTTCCTGCCGATCGCGATCCGCTACGACGGCACACAGCCCGCGGGCGGACACGGCTACCAGGTGCACATCGGCCCCATGTACTCCGACTCGCGCGGCACGGTGAAGATCACCTCTGGCGATCCGAAGGCGCACCCGGCCCTGCGGTTCAACTACCTGTCGACCGAGACCGACCGGCGGGAATGGGTCGAGGCGGTGCAGATCTCCCGGACGATCTTGACCCAGCCGGCCTTCGACGACTACAACGCCGGTGAGCTGTCGCCCGGCCCGAAGGTGCAGACCGCCGAGGAGGTCCTGGCCTGGGTGGCCCGCGACGCCGAGACCGC
Organism: Actinomycetota bacterium; assembly: GCA_003140115.1. The sequence continues at coordinate 28,558 of PLIQ01000374.1, forward strand.
GCTGCACCCGTCGTGCACGGCCAAGATGGGCACCGACGCGATGGCGGTGACCGACCCGGCCACGATGGGAGTCCACGGCGTGGACGGGCTGCGGGTGGTCGACGCGTCGGTCATGCCGTACGTCACCAACGGCAACATCTACGCGCCGGTCATGATGGCTGCGGAAAAGGCCGCCGACCTGATCTTGGGCAATACCCCGCTGCCGCCCGAGCGGGTCGAGTTCTACCGCCGCGAGCACGCGGTGGAACGGGCCGGGCGAAACCACGGCCGTTCGGGGGATTAAAAGGTCTTGGTCAACCCGGCGCCGGACGGATCGTCGTGTGCGGTCCGCACCACAACGTGGGATTCTTTACCCAGAAACTAGACAGACCGCTATCACGTCACCATGATCGAATTGCACCGGTGGCATATGGCATCGGTGCGTGCACAGCGAGGAGCGAACCGGGCATGACCATACCGAACGGGCCCGCGGGGGGCGCCGCGGACGATCCGCTGCCCGAGGCCATGGCGCTGGTCCGGAGCGCGTCGGAGGCCGGCTACCAGCTCAAGATCCTGGGCGGCCTCGGGGTGCGCGTGCTGTGCCCCGACTTCCCGCCCCGGATGCGCGCGGGCCAGGACATGGACCTGGCCTGCCTGGGCAAGACCCGACGCAAGGTGGCCGACCATCTCGAGCAGGCGGGCTGCATCCCCGACAAGCGGTTCAACAACCTCAACGGGGACCGGCAGATGTACTTCAACGCCCCGTCCGGGCGGCCGGTCGACGTCATGGTGGACCGGCTGTCGATGTGCCACACGCTGGAATTCCGTTCGTCGTTCGGCTCGCCGTCGGCCACCCTCGACCCGGCTGACCTGCTGCTGTCCAAGCTGCAGATCGTCGAGATCAACGAAAAGGACGCGCACGACATCTTCCACCTGCTGTCCGGCGTGCGGGTCGGCAGCGACGCCACTAGGCCGTTCATCGACCCCGACCGGTTCGGCTCGGTGCTGGCCGGGGACTGGGGCTGGTGGCGCACCGTGACCGGCAGCCTGAACAAGCTGCCCGATCTGCTCGCCTCGCAGCCGAACCTGGCCCCGCCGTACCCGAAGTACGACGCGCTGACCCAGGCCAAGCAGCTGCTCGAGATCGCGGACACGGTACCCAAGGGGCTCAAGTGGAAGACCAGGGCCCGGGTCGGCGACCGGGTCCGCTGGTACGAGCTACCCGAAGAAGTCGGCCACTAGGTACTACCGGAAGGCGCGGGCATCACCAATGAAAGTCTTCTTCGCCACGGATATTCACGGCTCTGAGATCTGCTGGCGCAAATTCCTGAACTCCGCCGCCTTCTACAAAGCCGACATGGTGATCCTGGGCGGGGACGTGACCGGCAAGGTCATGGTGCCGATCACCTCGCCGCGGGCGGGCCACTGGGAGGTCACGTTCGGCGGCCAGAAGGTGCAGCTGGACACCGAGGCCGAGCTGGACGACATCAAGCGCAAGATCCGCGACCGCGGGTACTACCCGGCCGTGATGTCCACCGACGAGCTCGACGCGCTCAACGAGGAGGACGGCTCGATCGACCGCCGGTTCACCCAGGAGATGACCAAGGGCCTGGAGATGTGGCTGGACATGGCCGACAGCAAGCTGCGCGGCGGCGAGATCCCCTGCATCCTGAACGGCGGCAACGACGACATCTGGGAGATCGACGACATCATCGAGGCCTCCCCGTCGGTCAGCTTCGCCGAGAGCAAGGTGCTCGACATCGGCGGCTTCTACCTGGCCTCGATGGGCTGGACCAACCCGACGCCGTGGAACACGTTCCGGGAGGCCCCGGAGGACGTGCTGGCCGAGAAGATCGACGCCGTGGTCGCCTCGATCCCGGACATGAGCCGGGCGGTGTTCAACTTCCACGCGCCGCCGTACGGCACCGGGCTCGACGAGGCGCCGTCGCTGGACGAGAACATGCGCCCGGTGCTGGGCGGCGCGGTGATGAAGCCGGTCGGGTCCACCGCGGTCAAGGCGGCCATCCAGAAGTACCAGCCGATCTTGTCGGTGCACGGGCACATCCACGAGAGCAAGGGCGTCTGCCGGCTGGGCCGGACCCTGACCATGAACCCGGGCAGCTCCTACAGCGACGGCGTGCTGCAGGGGGCGGTGCTGGACCTGAACGAGAAGAAGGGGAAGGTCACCAGGTACATCATGGTCAACGGCTGACCCNNGATGTAACCCTCTACCTATCATCCAACCGTCCCAACCCGCAAAAATCGGATTAAACGGATAAACCTGGATAACCGGAGGATACATATGACGGCAGGGGCACTGGGCGAAGAGAGACCGACTCTCTTCCTCCGCAACGCGACGGGCCTCGTCCGCGGCTGGTCCGTCAGGGACTCGATGATCTACGCCTGCCTGTCCACCAACGTGGTGACGCTGGGCCTGGTCGAGTGGACCGTGCAATCGTCCTTCCCGCACGGCAACCTGCTGTACTCGATCCTCATCTCCGGGGTCTGGGTCTCGTTCCTGGTCGTGGCCTACGCCGGGCTGGTCGTGACCATCCCGCGGGCCGGCGGCGACTACGTCTGGCAGAGCCGCATCCTGGGCAGCGGGATCGGCTTCGTGATGGCCGCCACCGGATGGTGGTTCATCTTGTGGCTGTGGGCGCCGATCTACGGCGCCGTGCTGGCCGAGGAATTCTTCGAGCCGATCTGGGCCACGCTCGGCTACCACGGCACGTTCTTCGTCAGCGACACCGGGAAATTCGTGGTCACGCTGATCACCATCGTGCTGGCCGGGATGCTGGTCTCGATCGGGATGGCCGGCTACGCCCGGGTGCAGAAGTGGTGCTTCTACGGTGGCCTGGTCGGCGTGCTGGTCCTGGTGATCCTGCTCCTGTCGGCCAGCCACGCCAGCTTCATCTCCTCGTTCAACCTCGAGACGCACAAGCTGTTCGGCCTCAACAACGCCTACCAGGCGGTGAACGCCTCGGCGAAAACGGCCGGCTACGTCGCGCCGACGTTCGGCGGCGGCACGTTCGGCCAGAGCTTGCTGCTGGTGCCGTTCATGATGTTCTACCTGCTGTGGCCGAACTGGGGCACCACCTTGTACGGCGAGATCCGCGGGGCCAACGACTTCCGCCGGGTGTTCAGCGGCATGTTCATCGGGCTGTGGACCACCATCGCGCTGTCGGTCGTGTTCCTGCTGCTGTTCGCCAAGGCGTTCGGCTGGGCGTTCTACATGAACGTCAACGCGGGGCAGAACCTGGTCAGCAAGGCCGTGCTGCCGATCTTCCCGTACCCGGTGATGATGGCGGCCTGGCTGGTGCACAACTCCGCGTTCCAGGTCATCTTGATCCTGCTGTTCAGCCTGTGGTTCTTCGGCTGGGTGGGGACGCTGTTCCTGTCCTCGACCCGGGTGATCTTCGCCGCGGCGTTCGACCGGGTGCTGCCGGACCGGGCCGCGGAGGTCTCGGAGAAGCGCCGGGTGCCGTTCTACTCGCTGGTGCTGATGCTGCTGCCCGCGGTGGGGTTCGGCGCGCTGTACGCGTTCAACTCGACGTTCGCGTCGTACACCCTGGACGCGACCTTGGTCATCGCGGTGACGTACCTGTTCAGCGCGATCGCGGTGGTGATCTTGCCGCTGCGCAAGCCGGACCTGTGGTTCGCCTCGCCGGCCAGCAAGGTCAAGGTGTTCGGCGTGCCGATCGTGCTGGTGGGCGGGGTCGTCACGATCGGGCTGCTGGTGTTCAACCTGTACGAGTGGCTGTCCAACGACGCGTACTTCGTCAACAACCACGACTCGCTGTACTACATGGGCGGCATGTACGTGCTGGCCATCATCATCTACGTGATCGCCCGCGTGGTCCGGGCCCGCCAGGGCATCGACCTCGGCCTGATCAACAAGGAGATCCCGGTCGAGTAACGCTTTCGTGATCGTGTGTCGTTACCTCGTTGTGGAAGGGGTAACGACACACGATCCCTATTTTGTGAGGCGCTGCGGTGGGTGAGCGCACGGTCGTTGTGACTGGTGCGAATACTGGGATCGGGCGGGCCACGGCGTTGGCGCTGGCTGGGGAGAGCTGGCGGGTTTATGTGGCTGCTCGGTCGGCGGATAAGGGTGCTGCGGCCGTTGCTGGTATTAAGGCGGCTACTGGCTCAGAGTCCGTGTTTTCTCTGGCCCTGGACTTGGCGGACCTTGCGTCGGTGCGGGCGTGCGCGGCTGAGTTTCTGGCTCGGGGGGAGCCGCTGCACGTGCTGGTCAACAACGCCGGGGTGGGGGGCAGGCGGGGGCTGACCAAGCAGGGGTTTGAGCTGATGTTCGGGGTTAATCACCTGGGGCACTTCTTGCTGACTGAGTTGTTGCTGGAGCGGC
>PLIQ01000663.1 GCA_003140115.1 Actinomycetota bacterium
GCCTGAGCACCATTCACCCAGCTGATGGTAGGCCACCCGGCTCAGCGAGCGGAGTGGGCTCCGGTCATCAGCGCGGCCAGGTCGTCCGGGTGCAGGAACGAGGGCGGCGGCGGGGGCCCCCAGGCGAACAGGCCGCGCGCGCCCTCGAGGTCTTCCGGCGTCCACAGCTGGTCGTCGACGATGCAGTCCATATCGGAGTAGTACTCGGAGAAGTTGCCCGCCGGGTCCTTCAGGTACCAGAAGAAATTCGATCCCGCGTAGTGGCGGCCCAGGCCCCAGATGTGCCGCTCGGGCCGGCCCTCGAGCATGGCGCAGGCCCCGCGGCCCACGTCGTCGACGTCGTCGACCTGCCAGGACGTGTGGTGCAGGAAGCTGACCGGCGCGGCCAGCACCAGCACGTTGTGGTGGTCGGTCGAGCAGCGCATGAACGCGCCCACGTCCTTGATCCGGTCGCTGACCTTGAAGCCGAGGCCTTCGGTGAAGAACGACGTGGTGGCCGCAGGGTCGGTGCTGCCCAGCACGGCGTGCCCGAGCTTGCGGGGGCGCACCCGGTCGGGGCGGATGAAACCGGGCGCCCGGCTGCCCTGCCGCTCGAACCGGCCCGGGCCGTTATAGGCGGTGGCCGGCACCGGGTCCTGCCGGGTACGCGGGGCGACGTCCAGGCCGACGTGCACGCCGGTGACCGGCTCGGTCGCCTCCAGGCGGCCCTCCGTCAGGTCCGGCACCAGGCCGAGCCGGGTCAGGTTCGCCGCGGCGCGGGCCAGGTCGTCGGCGTCGTCCACGCCGACCCGCATCTCGATCAGCCGCCGGGTGGGCGCGGGCACGAGCCGCAGCTGGCGGCCCGCGTCGCGGGTGCTGAACCACCCGCCGGCCTGCGGCGCGAGGCCGAAGTCGGCGTAGTAGGCGGCGGTCTCCGCGACGTTCGGCACGCCGATGGTGACCGACGCCAAGCCGTGCAGGCTCATCGGTGCCTCCTGGTGATTCGTTGCCCTCACGGTAACTCGTCCCCGCCGGGAAGTTCTTATCGTTCCAGATCCAGCTGTAGAGATGTATCGTTGCCGATATGAATGCGCTCGACCTGATCATGCTCGGCCGCCAGCTGGCCAGGATCGGCGAGGAGGTGCTGCGCGGCGCGCAGGCGCAGACCATGCCGACCGGGCCGAGCCTGGTGCTGCGGGACGTGTTCGCCCACCCGGACAGCTCCATTACCGACATCACGGGACGGACCGGCCTGCCGCAGAGCTACGTGTCCGAATCGGTGGCTAGGCTGCGCGACCTGGGCATCGTACAGACGTCGGCCGATCCCGCCGATGGCCGGCGCACGCTGGTCCGGGTCACGGCGCAGCACCCCCGGACCGTGGTGGCGAAAGGCTCGGCCTCGGTCGACGCGGCCCTCGCCGCGGCCCTGGGCGACCCGGCTGATGCGGGCGAGATCATCGGCACCCTGACCGCGCTGGCTGAGCGGCTGCGCCCGGAGTCGCCCGGGCCCATCCGGCGCCAGCTCGACCAAGCCCGAAAGGAACCGTGATGTATGTCGGCGGGTTGCAAGCCCGAAAGGAACCGTGATGCATGTCGGCGGGTTGATAGTGGCGCGGCAGGCCGTCGGGCAGTACCTGGTCTACGCCAAGCCGTGGAAGCGCAGGCTCATCGTGGCCGGGGTGATCGCCGGCGCGGCGGTGCTGCTCACGGCGGGGATCGCGACCGGGCACGTGGGGATAGCCGCGACCGGCGGCCTCGTGCTGCTGGCCGCCGGCAACGGCTGCGTCCAGGTCCTGCGCGCCCGGCGTGGCCGCCGCGAGCCCGCTCCCGAAAAGAGGACCGCGCCAACTGTGCCCGGCGGCTGACCGTCGAGGTCGTGGTTACCCTGTGCCCGCTGGGGCCCGTGCCGCTGTCGTGCCCGCCGGCCTGTCGTGCTGGGGGCAGGGTCTGGGTGCGCCGTCCGGGAGCGCGGACCCGGGCCAGCGTGTGTCAGGCCCGCTGGCCAGCCCGGGCGGCTCACCCCGGGCGCAGGCACCTCATCCGTCCCGCAATTCACCAGTATATTCGAAGCGATGGAAATTTATGCGGAGGATATGGCTTATGCGGAGCATTTTGGCAGCTAGAGCTGCCCGGATCCTCCGCGTAAGCCGGATCCTCCACGGTATTGGGACGCTGAGGCACGACCGGGGCCTGCGGGACGACGGCATGCGCGGGCATCGCGGCCGCCGCGAGCCCGCTCCCGAAGACGGGACGGGCGGCGTCTAGCGATACCCCGTGGGGTACCCTGTCGGGCGTGAACGTGGACAGCGAGGAACTCGGGGACGTGATCCGGCGGCTGCGGCGCGCGCAGGGCCAGATCGGCGGCGTGATCCGGATGATCGAGGAAGGCCAGGACTGCGCGGACGTGCTGACCCAGCTGGCCGCGGCGGGCCGGGCCCTGGACCGGGCCGGCTTCAAGGTCATCGCCAGCGGGCTGTGCCAGTGCATGCTCGACGAGCAGGCGGCCAGGGATCAGGCGGCCAGTGAGCAGGCCGCGGCCGAGCGCGCCCGGCTGGAGAAGCTGTTCCTGTCGCTGGCCTGACGCACCCCCGGCCGTTCGGAATGAAAATGGGGTTTCAGCACGCTAGAACCTGGTGAAACCCGGGGTTTCATCACCTGAGGCGGGCGGAATTTTCTCCGGCCTGGCGTTGTACATACCCCTACGGGTATTCACGACGCAAGGAGGCGACGATGGCGACGGTCGAGCTTACGACCGAAAACTTCAACTCGACGGTGAGCGGCGACGGCCTGGTGCTCGTCGACTTCTGGGCGGCCTGGTGCGGGCCGTGCCGGATGTTCGGGCCGATCTTCGAGAAGGCGTCCGAGCAGCACCCGGACGCGGTGTTCGGCAAGGTCGACACCGAGGCGCAGCCCGAGGTGGCGGCGGCGTTCAAGATCTCGTCCATCCCGACGCTGATGATCGTCCGCGACGGCATCGTGCTGTACTCGCAGCCCGGCGCGCTGCCGGAGTCCGCGCTCGAGCAGCTGATCACCAAGGCCGAGGAGCTGGACATGGCCGAGGTCCGGGCCCAGCTCGAGACGACCGCCAAGGCCTGACCGCTAGGCCAGTGGACGGCTAAGAGAGCACGCGGCGGCGGAAGTTGCGCAGCCCGATGGCCAGGAACGCGGCGGAGAACCCGACCACGACCGGGTAGATGACGTACAGGTGCAGGTGCGGCGCATTAGTGAACACGGCGCGCATGCCCTCGTTCACGTAGATGAGCGGGTTGATCAGGACCACCGTCTGCAGCCAGTGCCAGCCGCCCACCTGGACCGGGGCGAGCTTGTTCCACGGGTAGTACGTGCCGCCCAGGAACGTGATCGGCAAGATGATGAAGCCGAACATCAGGCCGATGTTCCGCGGCTCGAAGCTGGTGCCGAGCACCAGGCCCAGGCCGCCCATCGCGATGCAGGCCAGCGGGACGAAGGTCACGATCAGCCACCAGTGCAGGGTCAGGTGGGCCTGGACCCCGGGAGCATGCACAACCGAGGCGATGGGCAGCACGATGGCCGCGGACAGCACGCCCTGGGCCGCGCCGGACAGCACCTTCTCCATCGCGACCAGCCAGATCGGGCAGGGCGCCTGCACCCGGTCCTCGATCTCGCGGGTGAAGCCGAACTCCTGGGCCATGGCCAGCGCGATGGACTGCACGCCCTGGAACATGATCGAGATGCCGACCACGCCCGGGACCAGGATGGTCGCGAACGCCGACTCCTCGGCCGGCCCGGAGCCGCCGATCCCCTGCCCGATCTTCGGGAACACGTAGAGGAACACGAAGCAGAGCAGGAACGGCTGGATGAGCGTGCGCAGCACGAACTCCCACAGGTGCTTGCGCAGCACCACCACGTCGCGCAGCAGCAGGGCGCCCAGCGCGGTCCAGCTGGCGGCGGCCACCGAGCGGGTGGGGCCGCCGCCGATCCGCCGGGCTCCCGGGGTCGGGGCCGGGGCGGTTACCGGGGTGGCGGTCATTCTTCCCGGAGCTCCCTTCCGGTCAGGTTGATGAACACGGTCTCCAGGGTGGGCTCGGCGATCGATACGTCGACCAGGTCGAAGCCCTCTCGCTCGGCGGCCAGCACGATCCGCGGCACGAGCCGGTCCGCGCCCTGCATGTGCAGTTCGAGCGTGTCGTCGGCCACTCTGGTCCGGGTCACGCCCTCGACGTTCTTGGCCAGCAGGTCGCCCAGGCGGCCCAGGTCACCGGTGCTCCTGACCCTGACGATGGTGTCGGCGCCGATGCTCTGCTTGAGCGCGGCGGGCGTGTCCAGGGCCAGGATGCGGCCGTGGTCCATGATCGCGACCCGCTGGCAGAGCTGGTCGGCCTCCTCCATGTAGTGCGTGGTGAGCAGGATCGTCTGGCCCTCGCCGTGCAGCTCGCCAAGCAGGTCCCACAGCGCGAGCCGGCTCTGCGGGTCCAGCCCGGCGGTGGGCTCGTCNNCGGCCGTGGAAGTACAGGTTCTCCCAGACGGTGAGCTGGCGGTCCAGGGTGTTCTGCTGGGAGACGATGCCGCTCAGCTGCTTGGCCAGCGCGGGATGGGCCGCGACGTCGACGCCGGCGATGAAGGCGCGGCCGGAGGTCGGGACCACGCGCGTGGTGAAGATGCCGGCCGTGGTGGTCTTGCCCGCGCCGTTCGGTCCGAGGAGGCCGAAGATCTCCCCGGCGCGGACGTCGAGGTTGAGCTTGTCCACCGCGGCGAAGTCGGTGCCCGGATAGACCTTGGTCAGGTCCTCGGTGTGGATGACGGCGTCCGGCTCG
>PLIQ01000502.1:0-14894 GCA_003140115.1 Actinomycetota bacterium
TTCGTGCCCGAGATGCTCATCGCGGGCAAGGCGATGGCCGGCGCGCTGGAGATCCTGCGCCCGCTGCTGGCCGAGACCGGGGCGCAGACCATCGGCACGATCGTGATGGGCACGGTCAAGGGCGACGTGCACGACATCGGCAAGAACCTGGTCAACATCATGTTCGAGGGCGCCGGCTTCCAGGTCATCGACCTGGGCGTGCAGGTCTCGCCGGAGAAATTTGTCGAGGCCATCAAGGAGCACAAGCCGGACATCGTCGGGTTCTCCGCGTTCCTGACCACCACGATGCCGATGTTCAAGGCCAACATCAACGCGCTGACCAAGTCGGGCCTGCGCGATCAGGTCATCGTCATGGTCGGCGGCGCTCCGGTCACCCAGGAGTACGCCGACGTGGTGGGCGCGGACGGCTACGCGGCGGACGCCTCCGCCGCCGTGGTCCGGGCCAAGGAGCTGCTGCAGCGCCGTCGCGCGCTGGTCACCGCCTGACGAAGCCCAAGCGCCTGAGGGGAACGAGGAGAACGAACCGTGCACACCATCGTGTCCTCGGCGACCAAGACGGTACGGATCGGCGACGACCAGCCGTTCGCGATCATCGNNCGGCGACCTGTCCCGGGTCGAGATCGACGTCAAGGAACAGGTCGACGGCGGGGCCATGCTGCTCGACGTGAACATGGGCGCGCCGCTGGCCGACGAGGCCGAGCTGATGCGCCAGGCCGTCATCCTAATCCAGCGGATCACCGACCTGCCGCTGGTCATCGACTCCTCCATCATCGAGGTGCTGGAGGCGGGCCTGGCCGCGTACCAGGGCAAGGCGCTGGTCAACTCGGTGACCGCCGAGGACGAGCGGCTGGAGGCCATCCTGCCGCTGGTCAAGAAGTACGGCGCGGCGGTCATCGGCCTGCCCAACGACGAGGAGGAGATCCCCGAGGAGCCGGCCCGGCGGGTCGACCTGGCCCGCAAGCTCATCCACGTCGCCACCGAGCGGTACAAGATCCCCGTCGAGGACATCGTCATCGACCCGCTGGCCATGCCGGTCGGCGCGGACACCCTGCACCCGACCCGGACGCTCGAGACGATCGCGATGCTCAAGGCCGAGTTCGGGGTCAACATGACGCTGGGCGCGTCGAACGTGAGCTTCGGCATGCCGGACCGGCACTCGATCGCCGCCGCGTTCCTGCCCATCGCCATCACCCACGGCCTGACCAGCGCGATCATGGACGCCCGGTCGCCGCAGATCGTCCGCGCGGCCAAGGCCGCCGACCTGGTGCTGAACCGGGACGAGTGGGGCGCGAACTGGATCGCCGCGCATCGCGCCCAGCAGGCGCGCGAGAAGGCCGCAGCGCAAGGCCAGGGCAGCACGTGACGGTGACGCAGGAGCAGGCACCGGGGCCCGTTCGGATCAATCTGCTGTTCAATGAGCGGGCCGTCCGGGTTCCGTACGGGGTGACGTTGTTCGACGCCGCCAGCTGGAACGGGATCGCGATCGACTCGACCTGCGGCGGCCACGGCACGTGCAAGAAGTGCCGGGTCAAGATCGCGGACAACGCCCCCGCGCCCACCAGCCTCGACATCCGGGCGTACACCGCCGGCGAACTGCGGGACGGCTGGCGGCTGGCCTGCCGGACGATCGCCACCCGGGACACCACGGTCGAGGTGCCGCCGCTGACCACCCGGCCCAAGGCGGCCACGGTCGGCGTCGGGCGGCAGGTCATCCTGCGCCCGGCGGTGCAGAAGCGGTACCTGGAACTGGCCGAGCCGGACCTGGCCGACCAGGCCAGCGACCTGGAGCGGGTGCTGGCCCAGCTCGACGACCTCGAGCCCCGCGCCGAACTCCCCGTCCTGCGCACCCTCGGCCGGACCCTGCGCGCCGCGGACTACAAGGTCACCGCGGTCGTGGTGGACGACGTGCTGATCGCCGTGGAGCCGGGCGACACCACCGGCCGGCGGTTCGGCATCGCCTTCGACCTGGGTACGACCACCGTGGTGGCCACCCTGCTCGACCTGGGCACCGGCACCCCGGCCGCGGTGGCCGCCACGCTGAACAAGCAGCAGCCGTTCGGCGCCGACGTGATCACCAGGATCAGCGCCACCATGATGGACCCCGGCGCCCTGGACAAGCTGCAGGCCCTGGCCCAGGAGACGCTGGCCGAGCTGGCCGTGGCGGTGTGCGCGGAGGCCGGCGTCGAGCCGCACGAGGTGTACGAGGTCGCGCTGGCCGGCAACGCCACCATGACCCATCTGGTCCTGGGCATCGACCCCGAGCCGCTGGGGATGGCGCCGTTCATCATGGCCACCCGGCTGTTCCCCGAGGTGCTCGCGGCCGACCTGGGCCTGCCGGTGCATCCCCGGGCCCGCGCGGTGATGTTCCCCGCGTTCGGCGCGTACGTGGGCGGCGACATCAACGCGGGCCTGCTGGCCAGCGGGATGGACCGGGACGCCCGGGTCCGGTTGTTCGTCGACATCGGGACCAACTGCGAGATCGTNNCGGTGCGGCATGCGCGCCGCCGACGGCGCGATCGAGGTGGTCACGATGACCCCGGACGAGCTGACCATGAAGGTCATCGGCGACGCCGAGCCGCTGGGCCTGTGCGGATCCGGCCTGGTCGACGCCGTGACCGGCCTGGTNNGGCCGGCTGACCAGCATCGGCAAGGAACGGGTGTTCGTGCTGCACTGGCGGGGCGCGGCGGAGGACAGCATCTACCTGTCCCAGCGCGACGTGCGCGAGCTGCAGTTCGCCAAGGCCGCGATCGCGACCGGCTGGCACATCCTGCTCGAAGAGGCCGGCCTGACCCAGGCCGACGTCAAGCAGGTCCTGCTGGCCGGGTCGTTCGGCAGCTACCTGTCCCCGGCCGCCGCGATCAGGATCGGCCTGGTGCCCAAGGTGCCCGTGCAACGCGTGGTGCCAGCCGGCAACGTGGCGGGCGAGGGGGCGAAGATGGCGCTGCTCAGCCTGCGCGAACGGGCGGGCGGCCTGGCCCTGCTGGAGGAGGTGAGGTATGTCGAGCTCTCCGACCGCGCCGACTTCAACGACCGCTTCGTCGAGCAGCTCAACTTCCCTGCGAGCTGACGTCCTCGCCTGCGGGGCCCTGGCCGGGCACGTCCGGTCCATCGTGGAGCGGCGCGGCTGGCCGGTCGCCGTACGGTCGCTGCCCGCGATCTTGCACAACCGGCCGCAGAAAATCGCTCTTTATGCCGAACGGTACGTGGTATCAGCCCTGGAGTCCGGCCGCACCGTCGCCCTGGCNNGATGGCCGCGATGTTCGAGGCCGAGCCGGGCACCTACGTGCTGACCGACTTCCTGCTGCGCAGCTTCGACCGCAGCGTGCTGGCCGAGCTGGGCCTGGACCGGTACCCGGAGCTGTGGGGTGACTACTTCGGGCACTACCGGCGGCTGGTCTGGCTGGCCCAGGAGCCCACCCCGGCGCTGGCGGCGGAGGCGGAGCGGGTGGCGGGGATGTTCGGCCTGCCGCTGACCCGGGTCGATACCGGGGTGTCGCGCCTGGAGCGGGCGCTGGCGGTGCTGGTNNGTCACCGCGTCGCCGGTCAAGGGGCTGGAGCCGACCATCGAGCTCACCGAGCGGCTGGCCGGGCGCGGCTACCGGGTGGTGCCGCACCTGGCGGCCCGGTCGGTGACCAGCGACACGCACCTGGCGCAGATCGTGGAGCGGCTGCTGGCGTGCGGCGTGTCCGACGTGTTCGTGCCGGGCGGGGACGCGTCGCACCCGGCCGGCCCGTTCGACGGCGCGCTGCCGCTGCTGGAGCGGCTGGAGGAGATGGGCGGGCCGTTCGGCCAGATCGGGATCACCGGCTACCCGGAGAGCCACCCCAAGATCCACGACGACATCACCATCCAGGCCATGTGGGACAAGCGCAAGCACGCCACCTACATCGTGAGCAACGTGTGCTTCGACGCGGCCCGGCTGGGCCGGTGGATCCAGCGGATCCGGGCCCGCGGCGTCACGCTGCCGCTGTACGTGGGGCTGGCCGGGCCGGCCGAGCGGACCCGGCTGCTGCGGATGGCCGCGGTGGCCGGCGCGTCGGAATCGGCCCGGTTCATCACCAGGCACCCCGGGTGGATCCTGCGCTTCCTGGTGCCCGGCGGCTACAGCCCGGACCGGCTGCTCGAGCGGGCCGCGGCGGTCCTGGCCGCGCCCGAATCGGGCGTGGCCGGACTGCACCTGTTCACCTTCAACCAGCTCCGGGAGGCCGAGCAGTGGCGGCGGGCCGCCCTGGAGCGCACCGGAATCGACAAACCACTACTGGCGGGATGACCAGCATGACTTCTTCGGATGAGACTCCGGCGCGGGCCAGCGCCGTCATCATCGGGGCCGGCATCGTCGGCAACAGCCTCGTCCACCACCTGGCCCGGCTCGGCTGGCAGGATCTGGTCCTGGTCGACAAGGGCCCGATGCCGAACCCGGGTGGCTCCACCGGTCACGCCTCCAACTTCATCTTCCCCATCGAGTACTCCAAGATGATGTTCGAGCTGACCACGGACAGCACGTCCCAGTACCAGGAGCTGGGGGTGTTCACCCAGAGCGGCGGCATCGAGGTGGCCCGCATCCCGGAGCGGATGATCGAGCTGCGGCGGCGGTGCTCCCAGGCCAAGTCGTGGGGCATCCCGGCCGAGGTGATCACGCCCGGCGAGGTCAACAAGCTGGTGCCGTACCTGGACGAGACGGTCATCCTGGGTGGCGCGTACTTCCCCACCGTGGGCGTGGTGGACTCGCTGCGGGCCGGCACGCTGATGCGCGAGGGCGCCCAGCGCTCCGGCGCGCTCACCGTGCTGGCCAGCACCGAGGTGTACGGCATCACGGTCACCGACGGGCGCGTCCGGGGCGTCTCGACCTCCGCGGGCGAGATTGCCACCGACAACGTGGTCATCTGCTGCGGGGTGTGGTCGCCGCGGATCGCCCGGATGGCCGGGGCCCGGCTGGCGCTGACCCCGACCGTGCACCAGATGATCAGCGTCGGCCCGATCGCCCTGTTCGCCGACACGTCAGGGGAGATCTCGTACCCGATCGTCCGTGACGTGGACACCAACATGTACGAACGCCAGCACGGCGGCGACATGGAGGTCGGCTCCTACGCGCACCGCCCGATCATCGTCCCGCCCGACGAGATCCCCTCCATCGAGTCCTCGGTGCTCTCGCCCACCGAGATGCCGTTCACCCAGGAGGACTTCGACCCGCAGCTGGAGCAGGCGCTGGAGCTGATGCCCGAACTGCTCGGTGACGAGCGGGCCGGGATCCGGTACGCGATCAACGGGCTGATCTCGATGACCCCGGACGGGCACCCGCTGCTGGGCGAGATGCCCGAGGCCAGGGGGCTCTGGGCGGCCGCGGCCAGCTGGATCAAGGAAGGCCCGGGCTGCGGGCGCGCGGTGGCCGAGCTCATGTCCGGGCAGGTCCCCACGGTCGACGTGCACGAGGCCGACGCCGCCCGGTTCTACCCGCACCAGCGCACCGTGGCGCACGTCCGGGCCCGGGCCCGCGAGGGCTTCAACAAGATGTACGGCATCGTGCACCCGGCCGAGCAGTGGGAATCCGGCCGCCCGGTCCGGGTCAGCCCGGTCTACGACCGGGAGCGTTCGCTGGACGCGGTCTTCTTCGAGACCGCCGGCTGGGAACGGCCGTTCTGGTACGCGTCGAACGCGGATCTGCTGGAACGGTACGCGGGGCGGCTGATGGAACGACCCGCCGAATGGGAGTCGCGCTGGTGGTCGCCGGTCATCAACGCCGAGCACCTGGCCATGCGGGACGCCGCGGGCCTGGTCGACCTGTCCGCCTTCGCCGTGCTGGAGATCTCCGGGCCCGGCGCGCTGGAGGCGGTGCAGACCCTGTCGGTGGCGCAGCTGAACGTGCCGGTCGGCCGGGTCGTCTACACCTCGTGGCTGGACGAGAACGGCGGGTTCCGCGCCGACCTGACCGTGATGCGGCTGGGCGAGGACCGGTTCCGGGTGGTGACCGGCGGCGCGACCGGGATGTCCGACGCGGCGTGGATTGCCCGCCACCTGCCACCGGGGGCGTTCCTCGCTGATCTCACCTCGGCCTGGACCACGATCGGGCTGTGGGGGCCGCGGGCCCGGGACGTGCTGGCCGAGGTGACCGCGGACGACGTGTCGCACGCCGGGTTCCCGTTCGGCACCTGCCGGGAGATCGAGATCGGCGGGGTCGTGGTCCTTGCCTCGCGGATCTCCTACGTCGGCGAGCTCGGCTGGGAGCTGCACGTCCCGATCGAGCAAGGGGCCCGGGTGTGGGACACCCTGTGGGAAGCGGGCCGGCCGTACGGGCTGGTTCCGGTCGGCATCGGCGTGTACGGGACCACCGGGCGGCTGGAGAAGGGGTACCGGGCGTTCGGCGCCGAGCTCACGCCGGACTACACGCTCATCGAGGCCGGCATGACCCGGCCCAAGGTCAAGGAGCAGCCGTTCATCGGCAAGGAGGCCTACCTGCGGCAGCGGGCCGAATCGCCGTGCGCGGTCTTGTGCACGCTCACCGTGGACTCGGTGGTGTCGGCGGACGGCACGCCGCGGTACATGCTGGGCGGTGAGCCGATCCTGTCGGTCTCCGGTGAGCGCCTGGTCGACGCCCAGGGACGGCCGTCGTACGTGACCAGCGCGGGATCCGGGCCGTCGNNAATTCGCTGCTGGTGGAGTACATGGGCGAGGCGTTCCCGGTCACGGTCGCGGTGGCGGGCGCCACCCCGCTGTTCGACCCCTCGAATTCGCGGATCAGGAGCTAGGTCTGTTCGTCATGGAGATTCTCGTCTGCGTCAAGCGCGTGCCCACCGTGGGCGGCAAGATCGCCGTCACCCCGGACGGGCAGGAGGTCGACACCCGGACGTCCGGGTTCTCGGTCAGCCCGCACGAGGAGTGCGCGGTCGAGGAGGCGGTCCAGATCACCGAGCGGCTGGGCGGCACGGTCTCGGTGCTGACCCTGGGCCCCGAGGCCGCGATCGAGCAGCTCCGGGACGCGCTGGCCCTGGGCGCGCACCGGGCCGTGCTGCTGGAGACCGACGGCCGGGAGTTCGGCCCGATCGCGACCGCGGCCGCCATCGCCGCCGAGGTCCGGGCCCATCCCTGCGACCTGGTGCTGCTGGGCAACGAGGCGGCCGACACCGGCGACTACCAGGTCGGCATCCGGCTCGCCCACCAGCTCGGCTGGCCGGTCGCCACCGGGATCAAGAACCTGACCGTGTCTTCGGAGGGTGTGGTCGCCCGGCGGGAGTACCGGGGCGTCGAGGAGGNNCGAAGGCCTGCGCAAGCAGGCGCTCCGCGTCCCGGTGGGCAGCCGGCACCAGGCCACCGTCCTCGGCCACGGCCCCGACGCGGTCCCCGAACTAGTCCGTATCCTGGCCGAGATCGGGGTCCTGTCGTGAGCGTGCTGTGCTTGGTCGAGCTGGACGCGGGGGCGCCGTCTGACGCGTCGCTGCGGGCGCTGACCCTGGCGCGGTCGCTGGGAGACAGTTCTGTCCGGACAGTGGTGTTCATTGAAGCGGCGGAGCTGACCGGGGCCGCCCTGGCCGACTACGGCGCCAGCGACGTGTACGTGATCGAGCCGTCCGCGGTTGACGGGTACGCGCCGCAGGCCTGGGCTCGGGTGCTCGCCGGGCTGGCGACCGAGACCGGGGCGAGCGCTGTGCTGGCCGCCGGGACCGACCGGGGCAACGAGGTGCTCGCGCACCTGGGCGCGCTCACCAGCCTGCCGATGGCGGCCAACTGCACGATCGTCACCCCCGACGAGGGGAAGACGCACCGGCTCGTCCGGCACCGCTGGGCCGGGCTGCTGCTGGAGGAGGCGGTGATGGAGGCGCCGGTCGCGCTGTTCACCGTGGCCACCGACGCGGTGGCCCCGGTACCCGCGCAGACGCCCTCGGCCCTCCAGGTCCACCTGCACAAGCCCGAACTGGCCGACGGCGACCTGCGGGTGCGGGCGGTGGAATCGCCGGCCGGCGCGGGCGGCGCGTCCCTGGCCACCGCGCGCGTCGTGGTCGGCGGCGGCCGCGGGGTCGGCGGGCCGGACGGCTTCGCCCCCCTCGAGGAACTGGCCGGCCTGCTCGGCGGGGTGGTCGGCGTGTCCCGCGTGGTCACCTCGGAAGGCTGGCGGCCGCACAAGCAGCAGGTCGGCCAGACCGGGACCAAGATCACCCCGGAGCTCTACCTGGCCTGCGGCATCAGCGGCGCCATCCAGCACATCGCGGGCTGCGCGGGGGCCAAGCACATCATCGCCATCAACACCGACCCNNTGGCCCACGCCGACTACGCCGTCATCGGCGACCTGCACCAGGTCATCCCCGCCCTGGTCCGCGCCCTTCGTTCCCGCTGAGGAAGGGACAGGTCTCAGGCGGTCGCTCCTGGCTGGGCATCACCGAGCGATCAACGACGACTAGTCACGACGCTACCCGACCCTGCCTGATCCCGCCCGACCCGGCCTGACCCACTTCTACCTGCGGTTTAGCGCCAACACCCGGACGGCGTCCGGTTCGCTGAGCCGGAGTGTCCGCGTTATCTTCGCAAGAATGGGAAAGTGGTGATGACCGGAACGGATGTTCAACGCGAGGAATGGGGACCTTTTGGCGGCGACTGCCGTATGGCCTGGCGACAGCTATCCGCTCGGGGCCAGCTATGACGGGGCCGGAACCAACTTCGGGCTGTTCTCCGAGGTGGCCGAGCGAGTCGAGTTGTGCCTGTTCGACGACGACGGCAACGAGCGCCGGGTCGACCTGCGCGAGGTGGACGGGTTCGTCTGGCACGGCTACCTGCCGGGCGTCAGCCCCGGCCAGCGGTACGGGTACCGGGTGCACGGGCCGTACGACCCGGCCGCCGGGCAGCGCTGCAACCCGGCCAAGCTGCTCCTGGACCCCTACGCCAAGGCCATCGACGGCCACGTCACCTGGGGCCAGCCGGTGTTCTCCTACCCGTTCGGACACCCGGACCGGCGCAACAACACCGACTCCGCGCCCTACGTGCCGCGCTCGGCGGTGATCAACCCGTACTTCGACTGGGGTCTGGACCGGCCGCCGCGGACCCCTTACCACGAGACCGTCATCTACGAGGCGCACGTCCGCGGGCTGACCAAGGAGCACCCGGTCGTGCCCGAGGAGCAGCGCGGGACCTACCTGGGCCTGGCCCATCCGGCGATCATCTCGCACCTGCACCGGCTGGGCGTCACCGCGATCGAGTTGATGCCGGTGCACCAGTACGTCACCGACAGCCATCTGAAGGACCGTGGCCTGCACAACTACTGGGGCTACAACACGATCGGCTTCTTCGCCCCGCACAACGGCTACGCCGCGAGCGGCCGGCGCGGCGAGCAGGTGCAGGAGTTCAAGACGATGGTCCGCACCCTGCACGAGGCCGGCATCGAGGTGATCCTCGACGTGGTGTACAACCACACCGCCGAAGGCAACCACCTGGGGCCGACGCTGTCCTTCCGCGGCATCGACAACGCCTCGTACTACCGCCTGGTGGACGACGACAAGCGCTACTACATGGACACCACCGGCACCGGGAACAGCCTGCTCATGCGCCAGCCGCACGTGCTGCAGATGATCATGGACTCGCTGCGTTACTGGGTGCTCGATATGCACGTGGACGGTTTCCGCTTCGACCTGGCCGCCGCGCTGGCCCGGCAGTTCCACGAGGTCGACCGGCTGTCGGTGTTCTTCGACCTGGTCCAGCAGGACCCGGTGGTATCCCAGGTCAAGCTCATCGCCGAACCGTGGGACGTGGGCGACGGCGGCTACCACGTGGGCAACTTCCCGCCGCTGTGGAGCGAATGGAACGGAAAATACCGGGACACCATCCGGGACTTCTGGCGCGGCCAGCCCGCCACGCTGCCCGAGTTCGCCTCCCGGCTCACCGGGTCCAGCGACCTGTACCAGCAGGACAGCAGGCGCCCGGTGGCCTCGGTCAACTTCGTCACCGCGCACGACGGCTTCACCCTGGCCGACCTGGTGTCCTACGACCACAAGCACAACCAGGCCAACGGCGAGGACAACCGGGACGGCAGCGACGACAACCGGTCCTGGAACTGCGGCGTCGAAGGCCCCACCGACGACCCCGCCATCCTGGCCCTGCGAGCCCGGCAGAAGCGCAACTTCCTGACCACGCTGCTGCTGTCCCAGGGCGTCCCGATGCTGCTCGCGGGCGACGAGATGGGGCGCACCCAGCAGGGCAACAACAACGCGTACTGCCAGGACAACGAGATCTCCTGGGTCGACTGGGCGGTCCGCGCCGAATCGGACCAGGAATTGCTCGACTTCGTGCGTAACCTGACCCGGCTGCGCGCCGAGCACGCCGTGTTCCGGCGGCGGCGGTTCTTCCGCGGCCAGGCCGTCCGCGGCGGGCGGCAGCGGCTGGGCGACATCGCCTGGTTCACGCTGTCCGGCGAGGAGATGACCGACGACGACTGGGACGCGGGCTTCGTCAAGTCCCTGACCGTGTTCCTCAACGGCCGGGCCATCAGCGAGCCGGACCGGCGCGGCGAGCGGATCGCCGACGACTCCTTCCTGCTGCTGTTCAACGCCAGCGAGCAAGATCTGGTCTTCACCATCCCGCCGCGCCGCTATGGCCAGCGCTGGGCCATGGCGCTGGACACGGCGAGGCCCACGGCGGATTTTGAACATGACACAGCCGTCAAGCCAGGAGACGTGATAACGGTGATCAATCACTCCCTGCAGGTACTGTCCCGTGGCTGAGCTGGCCGGCCGGCACGCGGGCCGGCCCTGGGCCCCGCTGTCCACGTACCGGCTGCAGCTGCGGTCGGGGTTCGGTTTCGCCGAGGCGGGCGACCTGGCCGACTACCTCGCCGACCTCGGCGTGACGCACGTCTACCTGTCGCCCATCCTGCAGGCCAACCCGGGCTCCCCGCACGGGTACGACGTGGTGGACCACTCGCGGGTCTCGGCTGACCTGGGCGGAGAGGACGCCTTCCGCGCCATGGCGGAACGGTTCCACCGCCATCACCTCGGGGTGGTGGTCGACATCGTGCCCAACCACATGGCCCGGCCCACGCCCGAGTCACGCAACAAGCAGCTGTGGTCGGTGTTGTACCAGGGCCAGGCCTCGCCGTACGCGCACTGGTTCGACGTCGACTGGGCGGCGCAGGACGGCAAGATGCTCATGCCCATCCTGGCCGGGCCGCTGGAAAAGTGCCTGGACGACCTCATCATCGACACCGCGCCCAAGACCCCGGAGTCCGCCGAGCACCGCGGCCCGGTGCTGCGCTACTTCGACCACATGCTGCCGCTGCGGGACGGCGTCGCCGACCTGCCGCTGGGCATGCTGCTCGCCGAGCAGCACTACCGGCTGGCCGACTGGCACGACGCGGCCACCCAGCTCAACTGGCGCCGGTTCTTCGACATCGACACGCTCATCGCCATCCGGGTCGAGGATCCCGATGTGTTCGAGGCCACCCACCGGGTGCCGTTGCGCCTGGCCGCCGAGGGCCTGATCGACGGCCTGCGGGTGGATCACCCGGACGGGCTGGCCGACCCGGGCGGCTACCTGCGCCGGCTGGCCGACGCGACCGGCGGCCTGTGGGTCGTGGTGGAGAAGATCCTGGCCCGCGGCGAGGAGCTGCCGGCCTGGGACTGTGCAGGCACCACCGGCTACGACTCGCTGGCCCTGGTCGACGGGCTGTTCGTGGACCCTGACGGCGCGCCCCGGCTGACCGAGGACTACGTCCGGGTCACCGGCGGGAAGCCGGATTTCGCCGAAGTGGCCCGGGACGCCAAGCGCGGCATCGCCGACGCCACGTTCACCGCCGAGCTCTTCCGGCTGACCCGGCTGTTCGCCCGGGCCGACTTCCCGGCGCTGGGCGGGCTGGGCGAGGCCGACCTGCACGACGTGCTGGTCGAACTGCTGGCGGCGTTCGACGTGTACCGGGCCTACGTGCGGCCAGACCAGCCGCCGCCCGAGGTCTCGGTGGCCGTCATGTCGGCGGCCGCGGCCGCGGCCCGCGAGGCCCTGGAGCCCAGGTTGCACCCGGCCCTGGACGCGGTGTGCGGGGCGGTGCTGGGCCTGGGCGGCGCGGCGGGCGACGAGGCGCGGCAGGCCGCCCGGGACGAGCTGATCGTGCGGTTCGGCCAGACCACGGGGCCGGTGCTGGCCAAGGGGGTGGAGGACACCGCCTTCTACCGCTGGCCGCGGCTGACCAGCCTGAACGAGGTGGGCGGCGACCCGGATATCTTCGGCGTCAGCCCGGCCGAGTTCCACGCCGCCGCCGCGCGCCTCGCGGCCCGGTGGCCGGCCACCATGACCACGCTGTCCACCCACGACACCAAGCGGCAGGAGGACGTGCGGGCCCGGCTGGCCGTTCTCGCCGAGTGGCCGCAGGACTGGGCGCACAAGGTTGCCGAGTGGCACGGCCTGCTCAGCTGGCTCACCGACGGCTCGGTGGCCCAGGCCACCGAGCGGGCCCCCGATCCCGACCTTGAGTACCTGATGTGGCAGACCCTGGCCGGCGCCTGGCTGCTGGGGAGCGAGCGGCTGCGCGAGTACCTCGGTAAGGCCATGCACGAGGCTAAGACGCGGACCTCCTGGACCGTGCGCGACCCGGGCTACGAGGCGGCGGTGCTCGGCCTGGCCGACGCCGTGCTGGCCTACCCGGAGCTGGTGGCCGGGATCGCCGAGTTCGTGGCCCGGATCGCGCCGGACGCCCGGGTCAACTCGCTCGGCGCCAAGCTCGTCCAGCTCACCATGCCGGGGGTGCCCGACGTCTACCAAGGCTGCGAGCTCACCGGCCTGTCGCTGGTGGACCCGGACAACCGGCGGCCGGTCGACTTCCAGCGGCGCCGGCGGCTGCTGGCCGCGCTGCGGGCCGGGCAAGCCGAGGTGGTGGGCCTGGACGCGGAGAAGCTGCTGGTCACCAGCCGCGCGCTGGAGCTGCGCCGCGACCATACCGAGTGGTTCACCGGCGGCTACACCCCGCTGGCCTGCGAGGGCCCGGCCGCGGAGCACGCGGTCGCGTTCCTGCGCGGCGAGCACGCGGTCACCATCGTCACCCGGCTGCCCGCCGGGCTGCGGCGGCGCGGCGGCTGGGCCGACACCGTGCTGCCGCTGCCCGAGCTGCACTGGCGTGACGTGCTGACCGGGGTCAGGCACGCCGGCCTGCGGCCGCCGCTGTCCGAGCTGACCCGGCGGCTCCCGGTGGCGCTGCTGATCCCGGAAGAGGTCTACCTGGCCGAGCAAGAGCAGCTCTCCGGCGACAGCGCCCGATGACCACGTTCAGCGTGTGGGCCCCGGACGCCTCCCGGGTCGAGGTAGAGGTCGCGGGCCAGCGCTACCCGATGGTCCCGGACGCCCCGGGCACCTCGCCGGGCTGGTGGAGCGCGGACGTGCCCGGCATGGCGGCCGGCATCGACTACGGGTTCCGGCTGGACGACGGCGAGCTGCTGCCCGACCCCCGGTCCCCGCGGCAGCCGTTCGGCGTCAACGGGCCGAGCCGCACCTACGATCACGCGGCGTTCACCTGGACCGACCGGCGCTGGCGCGGCGGGCCGCTGCACGGGTCGGTCATCTACGAGCTGCACACCGGCACGTTCACCCCCGAGGGAACGTTCGACGCGGCCATCGGGCGGCTGGATCACCTGCGCCAGCTCGGCGTGCACACCGTGGAGCTGATGCCGGTCGCGGCGTTCCCCGGCCGCCACGGCTGGGGCTACGACGGGATCAACCTGTGGGCGGTGCACGAGCCGTACGGCGGCCCGGACGGACTGAAGCGGTTCGTGGATGCCTGCCACGCGCGCGGCCTGGCCGTCCTGCTCGACGTGGTGTACAACCACGTCGGCGTGGGCAACCGGCTCGGCGACTTCGGGCCGTACTTCACCACCGCGCACGTGACCCCGTGGGGACCCGCGGTGAACCTGGACCAGCCCGGGTCGGACGAGGTCCGCGCGTTCCTGATCGGCAACGCGCTGATGTGGCTGCGCGACTACCACCTGGACGGGCTGCGGCTCGACGCGGTGCACGCGCTGGAAGACCACCGGGCGCTGAACTTCCTGGAAGAGCTCGCGGCCGAGGTCCAGGCGCTCGCGGCGCTGCTGAACCGCGAACTGGTCCTGGTCGCCGAGTCCGACACCAACGATCCCCGGCTGGTCACCTCCCGGGAGGCGGGCGGCTACGGGCTGAGCGCCCAGTGGAGCGACGACTTCCACCACGCCGTGCACGCCGCGATCACCGGCGAGCGGCAGGGCTACTACTGCGACTTCGGGTCCATGGCCGCGCTGGCCAAGACCTATACCAAGGTGTTCTTCCACGACGGCATCTGGTCCGCCTTCCGCGGCCGGACGCACGGGCGGCAGGTGGACGTGTTCCGCATTCCCGCCCACCGGTTCCTGGGCTACCTGCAGGACCACGACCAGATCGGCAACCGGGCCACCGGCGACCGGATCGCGGCCACGGTGCCGCCCGACCTGGTCAAGGTGGGCGCCGGCCTGGTGCTCACCGCGCCCTACACGCCGATGCTGTTCATGGGCGAGGAGTGGGGCGCGGACACCCCGTGGCAGTACTTCACCGACCACATCGACCCGGGCCTGGCCAAGGCCGTGGCCGAGGGCCGCAAGGCGGAGTTCGCCGCGCACGGCTGGGCCGCGGCCGACGTGCCCGACCCGCAGGACGAGGCGACCTTCCTGCGCTCCAAGCTCGACTGGACCCAGCTCGACCGCGAGCCGTACCTCGGCCTGCTGGCCTGGTACCGGGAGCTGATCGCGCTGCGCCGGACCCGGCCCGAGCTGACCGACCCCCGGCTGGACCGGGTGAGCGCCGACTTCGACGACGACGCGCGCTGGATCATGGTCCGGCGGGGACGGCTGCGCATCGCGGCCAACCTCGGTCCCGAGCCGGTCCGGCTCGCGCTCGGGCAGCCCGGCACCGGAGTGCTCGCCGCGT